>CAIPKZ010000313.1 GCA_903865775.1 uncultured Prolixibacteraceae bacterium
CGTAGTCAATCCCTGTTATGTATGCTAAAAAGAAATGAGCAGAAACAAACGAAATGAGATAAAAAATACTGTGCTTCAATCCTTTGCGCCAAATTTTATTAAAATCGAGTGCCGATTGATCCAACTTGCGTTGCTGCGAATTGTTACCTTCTATCCAGTATTCGATTGGCCGGTACAGGAATTCCATAAAAACAGTCTGCGGACAAATCCATCCACAGAAAATACGTCCGAATATTACCGTGAAAAGCACTACAAATACAATGAATGCTATCATCGACAGCACAAAAAGATGAAAATCCTGGGGATAAAAAGTATTGCCAAACAATACAAATTTACGTTCCAGAAAATTCAGAAAAATCAATGGTTCGCCTCTTAGTTTCAACCAGGGAGCTAAATACACGAAAATAAGTAAGACCCAGGCGATGATTCGTCGATAGTTATACAATTTGCCTTTCGGCAATTTGGGGAAAATCCAAACACGTTTACCGTCTTTTCCAAAAGTTGAAGGGCGGTCTCTGAATGTTGATTCCTGATAGGTTTCAGGATTTTGCATGGGTTTTATTTTACAAATTTCACTCCTTGCTGAGCTTTCGGATTGGGTGGATTAGTTCCCTGCAAACTCAGGATGTACGCAATTACATGATTAATCTGCGTCTTGTTTAGCTGACTTCTATACGAAAGCATACCTTTGTCAATAACCCCTTCGTTTATAATTTTCAACAAATCTTCAGGTCTTCCTCCATTAATCCAGTAATCATCCGTGAAGTTTGGACCTACCAGACCTTCACCAAATTTTCCGTGACAGACAATGCAGATCTTATCGTAAACCACCTTACCTGCAGCCTTGATTTGATCCTGAGTCAAAGGTGCTGCAGTAGCAGCCTTTGCTTCCTCTGCCTTACTTTCAACTTCCGTTTTTGCCCTTGCTGCCACCATCTCTTTGGAATATTCTTTCTTCTGAATAATGCCGTCGTCTTTAAAGACCACAAGCAAAATCATGTAGGAGATTGAGATGATGATGGTAACGTAAAAAACGTATTTTAACCAGGGAGGAAGCGGGTTGTCGAGTTCTTTAATACCGTCGTATTCATGGCCTCCAAAATATTTGATTTGGGTTACATCATCAACTTCCTGATGAATATCTTCCTGGTCTTTTATTGGTTTATCATCTGTTGTATGCATAATTCCTGGTTTTGCGATTATAATATTCTGATTTTTAATTGTTGCCGCCTGTTCATTTTTTTATCCATTATTGATCTGAGCAAATTCACTAATTATTAGCTCTGCTTTTTTTATATCAGATTCCTGAATCAATAAATCAACAGCAGATGAGATTCCTCCTGAAAATCCGGCAGAAATTCCGGAATTAAAATCATTTTGGATAATTCCGGAAATTCCAAAACTATCTAACTCATCTTTAAGCAGATTCACCGATAATTCTGTCCCTGTATATACCCGGATTAATTTGTCTCCTTTATTCATCTTGTCAGATTATTTGGTTCATTCGAATCATCGAAAGGTAAATTACTCATTTCGGCAATATCTTCCTTTTTCATCCGGAAGGTATGAATGGTAACCAGGATGAAAAAGGTGAAGAAGATCAGAAAACCGATTAGTGCATATATTTCAACGTGGATTATACTTCGGAATGAATCTGTTATCATAGCTTACTTTGTTGCTGGTTTATTTGAAATATCCACGCCAAGACGCTGCATATATGCAATTAAAGCAATGATTTCGCGATTGCTGTCGGTCTTTATTCCGGCAATTGCCAGATCTTTTGCGATATCGTCAGCCTGGGCTTTCAGGTCATCAATAGCTTTCAATTCATAATTGTCAGGGTAAGGAACTCCCAGTATTTTCAATGCATGTATTTTTCCGGGAGTCGATTGAATATCGATTTCCTTTTTTGCAAGCCAAGGATATTTAGGCATTATCGAAGCCTCGTTCATCTTCTGTGGATCGATGAAATGGTTGTAATGCCACGAGTTTGGTTTGTACATTTTGCCGGTTTTCACTCCTTCACGAGCCAGATCCGGACCGGTGCGTTTCGATCCAAACTGGAACGGATGATCGTAAACCGATTCTCCGGCCTTGGAGTATTCACCATAGCGTTCGGTTTCTGAGCGGAATGGCCTGACCATTTGCGAGTGGCAGTTGTAACAACCTTCCTTCACATAAATGTCGCGTCCCTGAAGTTCAAGCGGAGTATAAGGTTTTACGCTGGAAATGGTTGGAATATTTGATTTGATCAGATATGTTGGAATTACTTCAACTATTCCTCCAATCAGGATAGCAACAGTTGCAAAAATCAGGAACCGGATTGGTTTACGTTCCAGAAACCGATGTCCGCTTTCTGATTGGACTTTTCCTGCAGGTAAAACTTCCATTGCCGGAGCTTCCACTTCTTCTTCAGCAACAAACGAACCGGCTTTAATGGTTTTATAAATATTGTAAACCAGAATAATGAACCCGATATTATACAAGGCCCCGCCAAATGCTCTGATCATATACATCGGGATAAGCTGTGCAACTGTTTCGAGGAAATTCGGATACATCAGGAATCCATCCGGAGTAAATTGTTTCCACATCAATGCCTGAGTGATTCCGCCGATATATAAGGGAATGGCATAAAAGACAATAGCCAGTGTAGCTATCCAGAAATGTACATTAGCCAGTTTTGTTGAATAAAGTTTAGTGTTGTAGAGTCGTGGTATCAGCCAGTAGATCATCCCGAAGGTCAACATTCCGTTCCATCCCAATGCTCCAATGTGAACATGACCAATAGTCCAGTCGGTAAAATGGCTGATAGCATTTACGGTTTTGAACGATAATAATGGTCCTTCAAAAGTTGACATTCCGTAAGCCGTGATTCCGACTACAAACATCTTCAGGATAGGATCTCTTCGCACTTTATCCCAGGCACCTCGCAAAGTGAGCAAACCATTGATCATACCACCCCAACTCGGAGCAATCAGCATGACGGAAAAAGTCGTTCCCAATGCCTGAAGCCAGTCTGGAAGAGAGCTATATAATAAATGATGAGGACCGGCCCAGATGTAAAGAAAAATGAGTGACCAAAAGTGAACGATCGAGAGTTTGTATGAATAAACCGGACGTCCGGAAACCTTGGGAACGAAATAGTACATTAATCCGAGAAATGGAGTCGTCAGGAAGAATGCAACTGCATTGTGACCGTACCACCATTGCACCAATGCATCCTGAACTCCGGCATACAGCGTGTAGCTTTTAAATAAACTTACCGGCACAGCCAGTGAATTTACAATGTGCAAAACTGCGATGGTAACCCAGGTGGCAATGTAAAACCAGATGGAAACATAAATGTGACTGGTCCGGCGGGTTAATATTGTACCGAACATGTTCCAGCCAAATACAACCCAAATTAAAGTGATCGCAATATCGATCGGCCATTCCAGCTCAGCATATTCCTTGCCAGTTGTGAATCCGGCAAGTAAAGTAACAGCCGCTGCCACAATAATCGATTGCCAACCCCAGAAGTGAATTTTACTGAGCAATGTACTGTAAATCCTTGTCTTCAATAGTCGTTGAAGAGAATAATAGACTGCAGTGAAAATTGCATTTCCGACAAAAGCGAAGATTACCGCGTTGGTATGAACTGGCCGTGTGCGACCAAAAGTGGTAAATTCAAGTCCGAAATTCAAGGAAGGAATGAAAATCTGCAGTGCAATCAGCAATCCTGCTGCCAGGCCGACAACACCCCACACAATGGTTGCAATCGCAAAGTTCCTGGTCATGCGGTTGTCGTACGAAAACTTTTGTAATTCCATAGAGTTGTATTTAGTTTTTTTTAATTTTCAAATTTCAGCAATCGTTTTGCATTTCCATGTTAGAGATGCACGGCCGTGCGTCTCTACAAAATGATTTCATCAAGGTAATCCATTTAATGACATGAAATAAATGACAATCAATAACTTCTGCGACTGCCAGTTTCTTGCCCTTTCACTTTTCCTTTTTCCTTCGTTGTTTTCTGGCTGTTTTCTGATTCCTTAATTTCCAGATCATCAAACAATATTCTAACCGAAGGGGTGTAAGTATCCTCATATTGGCCACTCTTCACCGCCCAAACAAAGGCAACTAAAAATACGCCTGCCATAATGATGGCTACAAATACGAGGATGAACACTACAGACATGTTTCTTTAACTTATTTGCTGTTAGTATTTTATGTTTTATTTTTGTATGATTTACTTAATAAAGGCGCCTTTTGGACGCTAAATTTACGGAAAAACTGGCAAACACAACTACCGAAACTGAACTAATTGGCATCAATATCGCCGCTACGATTGGTGTAAGATTTCCCTGAACTGCAAACGACAAGCCGACGAGGTTGTATAGAAACGAGATCAGGAAACCAGCCTTTACAATGTTCATGCTTTGATGAGTGAAGCCAATAAACCGATGCAATTTCCCAAATTGGTTCGATTGCAGAATGGCATCGCAGGCCGGTGAGAAGTTAAATACATTATCTGCAATCACAATACCTACATTGCTTTCGTTCAGTGCACCAGCATCGTTCAGTCCATCGCCGATCATTAAAACTTTCCGTCCATTCTTTTGTAAATTCCGGATGTAATTTAACTTGTCGGTTGGTGTTTGGTTGAAATGAAGATTTTCTGCCACACTAAAATATTCAGTTAATCTGGCCTTTTCTGCGTCATTATCACCGGTTAAAAGATGAATTTCGTGCGTTCTTTCCAGTTTTTGAATTAAACTTTTTAAGCCGGGACGGTATTCATTTTCGAGCTGAAAACAGCCTGCCACCGAACCCTGAAGATAAATCCAGACTTCAGTATTCAGTTTTTCGTCTTCCGTTTTTTCTCCTGAAACAAAATACTTCGAACCAATGTTAATTCGCGAACCATTGATTAATCCGGTGATACCAAGCGATGTGATTTCCTGAAATTCGTTGACTTCAAGCAATTCGTCACTTTCAATTGAATTGTAAATGGTTTTGCTCAGAGGGTGCGACGAGTGAAAAACCAATGATTTTATTTGTTGAAGTTGAACCGAATCAAGTTTTTTTCCAACAAACCGGATATCGGAAGATTGGGCGTTGGTAATGGTTCCAGTCTTGTCGAAAACCACCGTATCCACTTTAAACAAGTGTTCGATTACCGCGGTGTTTTTCAGGTAAAAGCCTCTTCTTCCGAATTGCCTGATAGTGCTTCCAAAGGTAAACGGAACAGTGAGAGCCAACGCGCATGGACAGGCGATAATTAAAACTGAAGTAAAAGAGAAAAGAGCAATTTCAGGTTTATTCACAAGCCAGAATATTCCGGAGCTGATAGCAATCAGTACAACAATGACGGTAAAATACTGGCTTACACGGTTAACAATGGTATTTAACCTGTTATTGACTGTATATGGATTTTCAGTTTGGTTCCACAGCTGGGTTAGGTAACTTTGCTGTACTTCTTTTTCGATGGTCAGCTCAATGGCACTTCCGATCTGACGGCCTCCCGCAAACACGAAATCACCGGTATGTTTTGCTACGGGCATCGATTCTCCGGTTACAAAACTGTAATCAATACTGGCTGTTCCACTTTTAAGGATCGAATCTGCCGGAATAATTTCCTGATTCCTTACCAAAATTCGATCTCCGGCCTTGAGGTCTTCCAGTGCAATTGTTTCATTTCCTGAATCGGTAATTTTAGTTACTGCCAGGGGGAAATAGGTTTTGTAGTCGCGCTCAAACGAAAGTGCCTGATACGTTTTTCCCTGATACCAGCGGCCAATCAGCATGAAAAACACTAGTCCGGTTAATGAGTCGACGTAGCCAATTCCCCGATCTGAAAGAATTTCCACAATACTTTGGGTGAAAAGCGTGATAAGTCCCAAGGCAATTGGCAGATCGATGCTGATGATTCCTTTTTTCAGACTTTTGAATGCAGTCAGGAAATAATCGCTGGCGCTGAATGTCAGGACAGGAATGGCCAGCAGAATGCTCAGCCAGCCAAACATGTGCTTAATATCGGTTTCCAGAAATTCGTGACCGGGCAGATATTGAGGAAAATGATAAATCATGGCATTCATAAAACTGAATGCAGCTATTCCAATTTTAAGAAACAGTTTTTTATCTAACTGATCGCTTGGTGTTTTTTCGATGCTGTGCTGGCTTATTTCAGGAATATAGTGAATGCTTATCAGCAATTCGACCAACTGGCGCAAAGAGATCTCGCTGTCCTTGAAGGTAATGTTGATTTCCTTCTTCGGAAAATTAACAAATGATTGAATAATACCCGAATTCAGGCTGTGGAGGTTTTCGAGCAGCCAAATACAAGAGGCGCAATGTATTTCAGGAATAAAAAAGCTGACTTTAGAAATGCCACCTTCAGAAAAAGTAAGAATTTTAGATTTGAACTTTTCCAGATCGAGAAATGCGTAGGTTTCATCGGAAGGTCGCTTTTCATCTTCAATCCGGATTCCAGGCATTTGTTCAATCTGATAATACTGTTTGAGCTGACTGGTATTAAGAATCTGGTAGACGGTCGAACAGCCTGTACAGCAAAATGGTTTGTCTTCGAAAAGTACAGGGAGTTTTCCGCAAGAATTTCCGCAATGAATGCATTTTAATTCTTCATTCATAGGATCAGGGCTGGCTGTTGATTTTATACTAAATAAGGATTATAAATGAAATTTGTTCAGGTTTTTTGCAAATAAATATTCAGACCATTAAATCAATCAGATTAAACTTTGCAGAATGAGAACAGTCAAAGCAAGGAATTTTAAATTTAGAATTATGAAAAAAATAGTAAGTATTTTCTTTATTTCTTTTTTTGCTTTGGGCGTAAGTTTTGCACAACCAGGTGGAGGCGATCCTGCAGCAAGGTTGCAAAGAGAACTTGATGGGTTAACCACCGAGTTGGGTCTTTCAAGCGATCAGCTGGCCAAAGTGACCCCAATTGTCACCGATGCTCAGAAAAAACAATCGGAAGCATTTGCAAAAATGCGTGATGAGGGTGTCGACCGCGCCAAAATGCGTGAAGAACGTTTGAAAATGCGCGGTGAAACAGACCAACTGATTAAAGCTGTATTGACTCCAGAACAAGGTGTGAAATTGGATGCTTACCGTAAAAAACAGGATGAAGAACGGGCAAAACGCATGCAAGAACAACGATAGCATGAGTTTCGTAAAATTATTATTTTGAATTCGATATGAAAAAGAAACTCCGGAAAATTGAAATTCCGGAGTTTCTTTCTTTTTAGTGTCGGTGCGCTTTCACCCAATCTCCCATATATCCTTTCTATATCGGCAAATTCCACACAAAAACCCCAAGCAGAAGCACTGCTAAACTGCAAACAATGATCAGTGCTCCATTGAGGCTGGTAACTATAATCGGATTAAGTTGTTTGCTTTCGGTAAATACTTCCCGAACCACAAAGAAATAATAATAGATTCCGATGACCGCCATCAGAATGGCAAAGATGGAAATCAACAGGTTTCCCTGGCTGATGGACAAAACAAACACCTGGTATTTTGCCATGAAGCCGGATGAAGGTGGAATTCCTGCCAGGGACATGAGCAGAATGGTCATACATACAGCGATCCAGGGCTTTTCTTTAAAAAGTCCCCTGAAATTGACCAATTCTTCCTGCCAGTCGGATGCGCGTTTTACCAGGATGAATATAATGAACAAAGGAACAGTAGCCAGCGAATAGACAAATGTGTAATACAATAATACTTTAGCGGATGAACTGTTCTGCGATAACATGGCCAGCATGATAAATCCGCTATGTGCAATAGCAGAATAGGCCAAAAGTCGTTTAAAGTTGGTTTGCTTTAAAGCACCAAGGTTACCGACAAGTAAGGTCAGTCCGGTCATTACCCAGAGCGCCTTTTCCAGTGGTGCAGGCAGAGGCAGAAATCCCATTCCAAGCAAGCGGAAAAATGCGGCAAATCCTGCAGTCTTCACTACGGTTGCCATAAAAGCAGTCACAATGGTTGGTGAACCTTCGTAAACATCCGGACTCCAGAAATGAAAGGGAGCAGCCGCAACTTTAAATGCAACGCCTATCAGGATGAAAAGCAGTCCGACCATCAGCATCGGAGGCAGGTGCCCGTTGAACTGGGCAATGTAAATCTTGATTTCGGGTAGGTAAAAGGTTGCGGAGGCCCCGTATACCAAGGCAATTCCGAAGAGAAAAATGGCAGTGGCAAACGATCCAAGCATGAAATACTTAAATGAAGCTTCGTTCGACCGAAAGGATGCTTTTTTGCCGCCAGCCAACACGTACAGCGGAATGGATAAAATTTCAATACCCAGAAAAAGCATGATGAGGTTGGCATAGGATGTCATCAGAAAGGCGCCGGTCAGGGCAAAAATCATCAGTGCATATTGTTCGGCAACGTGCAGTCCCATCATCCGGTAATAGTCAATTCCAAACAGAAAAATCAGAATAGTGACGATGATCATGGAGATATTAAATGCAATCGAAAAATTATCAAAGAGAATCATGTCATGAAAATACCTTGAGCCAAGACCCCAGTCTTTGAGCGAAAGGAACATTGCAATCAGAAGTCCGGCAATTGCAACCGGTGCAAGAACAGACTTCTTATTCAGGAATCCAAGGTACAACACGATTATTCCCAGAACTATAGTAAAAATTAATGCACTCATTGGTGTATATAAATCAGTTTGTTTTTAGTATTAGAGCACCTTCAACCAGTGGCTTCAGGATGTTTTCTGCTGAATGAATGGTTTGTCCCATCAGATTAAATAACGGCTGAGGGTAAATTCCAAGTCCCAGTATGATAACTATGAGTGGGATCAAAATCAGGTAATCCAGGGTGCGCACATCGGTAAGTTTTGCATAGACAAGCTTCTTGTCGCCAAGCATTGCACGCTGATAAGCATACAGCATATAAATTGCACCAAATATCATGGTCAAACCACCAATTGCAGCAAACCAAGCCGATTGTTTGAAAATACCGGCAATCATCAGAAATTCTCCTACGAAGCCTGCTGTCAGTGGTAGAGCAATTGATCCTAAAACAACAATCAGAAATAATACAGCCATATTTGGGGCCTGAAGTTTTAAACCACCCATTTGGGGCAATTCGATTGTTCCTGTCTTTTCCTTTAAAAGGCTGGTGATATAGAAAAGTGCAACGATCGTTACTCCATGGCTCATAACCTGAAACAGCAAACCCTGTAATGCATAGGTATTCAGAACAAACATTGCTGTAACCATGAGTGAAATGTGTGCCATCGACGAAAAAGCGATCAGCATTTTTAGATTTGTTTTCCTGAATGCTATGATCGAAGCATAAACGACTCCGATCAGGCTGAGTATGATTACTGTATTTTGCCAAAACAGAACTCCTGATGGCACAATTGGAAATAGAAATCGCAATGCCCCGTAAATTCCCATTTTGGTCATCACTCCAGCCAGAATCATCACTCCTTGCGTTGAAGCCATATTATATGTTGGAGGTTGCCAGGTGTGAAAAGGAAAAACCGGCATTTTGATGGCAAAAGCAATAAACAGAATCCAGAACAACCAGATTTGGGTGCCGGCCGGAATATTCAGTTGATTGAATGCAGCAAAATCAGTAGAGTGCATTCCCGGTGTCAGTTGATACAGGAAAATAATCCCAAATAAAAGAAACAAACTGCCAGTCAGTGTGTAAATGAAAAACTTGAAAGTGATTGTCTTTCGTCCGTCGCCGCCCCAGATTAGCAGGATAAAATAGACCGGAATCAGCGCCAGTTCCCAAAATACATAAAAGAGAAACGCATTCTGAGCCAGAAAAACTCCGATCAAAGCTGATTGTGCAAACAGGATCAGGAAGTTAAGCAAATGAACATTTCGCTGTTCGCGGCCAAAACCTGCCAGAA
>CAIPKZ010000314.1 GCA_903865775.1 uncultured Prolixibacteraceae bacterium
CGTCGGGTCGTGAGCAATTGCAGCGGTGGCCTGAGCTGTTATTTCGTTTTGAATCACATCGGCGCCTATAAAATCTCCGGTGAGATACCGACCCGATCCGGTTGTTCCGGCAGCTTTTACTTCTACTTTCAATCCAACTTCTTCATATATTTCCTGCAAACCGCGTTTGATGGCCTCTAGTGGGCGACTGGCCGTTGGCAGATACTGCCGCGCAACCACATTGTTGAAATCATCGATCAGAACTACATTGGTACTCAGCGAACCTACATCAATTCCTAAATAAACCGGATATTTGGTTTGTCCATTTAGTTTGAATGATTGGGTTTTATCTAAAATTGCAGCTGATTCTTTCAGAATGGGAAGTCCTTCGCTGTTGCCTTTGGATTGGAGAAGGTAAGTATCCAGATCGCTGATGCCTTTAAACGGAACCGTTCCATCAGGCGATTCCATCACATAAAAAATGGCGCCCAATGCTCCCATTGAGGCATGATGTTTTGGAATAATCAATTCGCCTTCATCAAGGTTTAAAATTTCGTTGAATGCATGAACTACGCCTGCATTGGCAGCCACTCCTCCCTGAAAAACAATCGGTTTTACCAATTCCTTTCCTTTGGCAAGGTTGCTTTTGAAATTCCGGGCAACTGCAAAGCATAATCCGGCCACAATATCATGAACAGGTGTTGCAATTTGTTGTAGGTGAATCATATCGCTTTTGGCAAAAACACTGCAACGACCGGCAATATGAGGTGGGTTTTCTGAAAGAAGAGCGAGTTCGCCAAATTCTTTTTCGATGGAGACTCCGATACGTTTGGCCTGCTGATCAAGAAAAGATCCCGTTCCTGCTGCACAGATACTGTTCATGTTGAAATCGGCCAGACTTGAAAACGCAGCTTCATGCCCTTTGTCCATGAAGATTAATTTCGAATCTTCACCTCCCATTTCAATGACAGTTTTTGCTTCAGGATGGAGTTTTGACACCGATTTCGACTGGGCAATAATCTCATTGATGAATTGTCCGCCGATTAATTCAGTGGCCAGTTTTCCCCCGGTTCCGGTAAGAGCCAGAAGTTTGAAATCCTCAATTTCATATTTCGACAGCAAGTCGCTTAACCTTTTCCGGAGTACCAGAAAAGGTTGCCCGTGGCACAGATCGTAGTAGTTTTCCAGGATATTTTTATCCTGATCGATAATTACCGTATTTAAAGAAATGGAACCCAGGTCGAGGCCCAGATAAAGATTTTTTCGTTGAAAGACGGGTTTATTGTCGGATAGATTCATAGACGGTTTTGTGAAATATTCATAAAAAACGTGAACAAACACTCGCAGATATGATTCAAATAAATTACAGACAACACGTCAAAATACACATGTCTGAAAAGGAGAAATCAGTCCTTTCCTTAAAAATACGGAGAAATTATTTATTGACCAAATAAAAATACAGTTTGAAGAATGCAGAAAAGGGTAGATTATTATCTCTGTCTTGGGTTTTTTTTAGATTATTTTAATATTTCCAAACCAGGACTTCCGCCGTTTTAATTTCTTTGGATCCGATTAATATCCCCGTATTTGCTGGCAACTTCATTTCATAAACCTTGTCCGAATAATTCACAGCAATACCAAATCCATCGCGGTATTCCACCATGACACCTTCCGGATAATCTTCGATTGAAATACCCTGCTGTTTAAATAATCTGGCCAAAACCTGACTTTCCAAATCGCCCGATTTGGAATCGACACCGATATAAGTAACAGTTCCTTTTCCCAGTTTGCGCGAAATAACGGCAGATGTTCCGGCATAAAAATCGCCTTCAAAAGTGGCCCAGGTTTCGGTTCCCTGATTTGGTTTCAGTAAATCTCCCCAGCTGGTCCAGGTGAAATCCTGATTGTTAAACCTTATTTTATCAGGCGATTGCGGTACCAGTAAATCGTAAGATTGAATTTCAGCGCCTATTAATTTCCACATGGGCTGATAGAATTTCGCTTCCCACAAATGTCCTTGTCTGTCCTGAAGTCCGGTACGGCAACTCATCACAAGGTTTCCACCATTCTCTGCATAACTGGTCAGCTTGTCAATCATTTTCTGATCAATCATCTGGTATGCCGGAACAACCAGCATCGGGTAATTTGCAAAATTGGTGGTGTCTCGGACAAAATCGACCGGAGCGCCAAACGATTTCAGTGCTTTGTAATATTTCCGGAAATGTCCTTCGGTATTCCATTCAGTGGTTTGCCTGTTCAGGTTGATTCCCATGACATTGTCGGCATTGAACAGAATACCTGTTTTGCGCCGGAGAAAGTCTTTTGGAGACATTGCTTTCGGATCATAATTCTTTCGCAATGTTTTTATCTCCTGAATGAACCGACTAAATTCCAATCCTCCGGGAGTTGGTGTCACGCCGTCAGTTCCGACCATTCCGTAATGATATTGCTCGTATCCGTATAAAGGCGCGCGGAAACGGTAAGTACAAGTCAGTTTACTCCCTCCGGCAAACACATGCCACAACCACATCCGGATTGCACCAGGAAGTGGTTGCGGATTAATACTACCCCAGTTGACCTGCCCGGGCTGAAGTTCCATAACTCCATACGCGCCTTTCAATGGCCGGAAAAAGTCGTTGGCCATGGCGATCCGGGTATATTCACCAACCCGGAACCCTTTCGGCCCAATGCCGGGTTCTCCGCCATACACCATGTAACGGGTATAAGTCACAAAATCAAGTTCCTTGCTCATTCCAACATATCCGACATCGTACATCGGAATGTAATTGGAAGTAATCCATTGATCCGATGAAGCATATTTACGAATTTCAATGGCCTGATTGTCCAGAAAAGTGGCCGTTTCGACATCGGCAAAACGGTAATGGTCGAGTTGGGCATGCAGGTTCATTCCCCACTGCTTATGAAGTGGAATATTGATTTCCTGAAAATCGGTGTATGTTCCGCTCCAGAAGTTGGTTCCCCAAGCTTGATTCAAAGCATCAATGGTTTTGTATTTTTGTTTCAGCCAGTCACGAAACCGCTGAGGTGCATCCACCCCGTAATCCAAAAACCGACGTGGTTCATTATCGAGCTGCCAACCCATTACCCTTTGGTCGTTTCCATATCTTTTTGCCAGTTGTTCAATCATTTTCATGGAATATTGCCGGTAATAATTGCTCGAGAAAGTAGCATGCTGCCTGGCACCGTGATCCATTTTTGTGCCATCTTCGTCGGTAGCCAAAACTTCAGGATGTTTGCGTACGAGCCAAACCGGCGGTGTAGCCGTTGAAGTACAAAGAATAACTTTCAATTTATATTTGGCAGCGAGTTGCAGCGAACGATCCAACCATTTAAAATCATACTTACCTTCCTGCGGTTCGAGTTGTGCCCAGGCAAATTCGGCAAAATGGGTGAATTCGAATCCCATTTTGGCAATGTTCTGAAAGTCGCGATCCCATTGAGTCGAGTCCCAATGTTCAGGATAATAATATACACCAACCTGTGTTAAATCTTTAGCCTGAAAAAAATGTTCAGGATTTTGTGCAAATAAACTAAGGTTTGCAAGCACTCCGGAAAGTCCCAGAATGACAAGCTTTTTCATGGATGGCAGATTGAAATACTTCATGGAAAGTTTGGTTTTAAAATTTGATAAATTGGCGATACAAGTATAGTTCATTCAGAGGACAATTATTGGAGCGTTTCAGGATTTTGGGACCACTTTAAAAATATGCCTGAGTACTATAAAATAAGGCGAGAAGTTGTTCCTGTATGAATCCGATAGGGCAGTGATCTGGTAAAAAACTGTTCAGCCTGAAAAAGAAATGCCGGCAAAATTTGATTTAGCCGGCATTTCTTTTTTTATTTCCTGTCAAGCGGTGAAATTATTTTCGTTGGATCCTTTTTGGCAGCCCAGAGAATCAAGCGAAGCGACTGGTCGTAAGTCAGGTAATTCCAAAACCAGTTAATGAAAATCAACAGCCGGTTTTTTACTCCGACAATGGCCATCAGGTGCACAAACATCCAGGTTAACCAGGCGACAAATCCGCTGAATTTAATGAATGAAAGGTCGGCAACTGCCCGGTTACGGCCAATGGTAGCCATCGATCCGCGGTCAATGTATTTGAATGGCTTCAATCCGGAATTGCTTTTCAAGGACAAGAAATTTTTAGCTAAATTTCGTCCCTGTTGAATGGCAACCTGTGCTACCTGAGGATGCCCGTTTGGATAGCCGGAGTTTGACATCACGCAAACATCTCCAATGGCATAAATATCATTTAATCCTGAAATCCGGTTATATTCGTCAACCACAATCCGTTTTCCACGTCCAATGGCATCTTCTGGAAGTCCTTCAGGAACCACACCGCTGATGCCTGCAGCCCAAATTACGGTTTTGGTCTCAATGTGGCTGCCATCTTTCAAAGTCAAGGTGCTTCCATCGAAATCGGTTACATGAGTATTTAAAGTCACTGAAATTCCAAGCCGCCGGAGGTAAAACAAAGCCTTTTCAGAAGCATGCTTCGACATTCCTCCCAAAAGTGCCGGAGATCCTTCGATCAGACTAATCTGCATCACATCAAAATTCAGGTCAGGATAGTCTTTTGGAAGAACAAATTTTTTCATCTCAGCAATTGCTCCGGCAACCTCAACACCGGTTGGTCCGCCACCAACTACAATGACATTCAGCAGTGCTCTTCTTTCATTCTGGTCGCGCAATGTGACTGCTTTCTCAAAACTTTGCAGCAACCGATTCCGGAGAGCCATTGCCTCGGAAGCAGATTTCATCGGAATGGCATATTCCTCCATGCTTTTCATTCCAAAGAAATTGGAGTTAACGCCCGACGAAATGACCAGATAATCATACCATACCACATCGAGGCTGGTCTGAATTTCCTTTTTATCTGTGTCAACTGAATATACTTCAGCCACACGGATGTATACATCTTTTTGCTTCTGAAATACTTTTCGCAAAGGAAACAAAATGGAACTTGGTTCGATACCTGCAGTGGCTACCTGATAAAAGAGGGGTTGAAACTGGTGGTAATTATTCTTGTCTATCAGAACAATCTGATATCCCGAGCCGATAAGCTTTTGGGATAATTTAAGCCCGGCAAAACCTGCACCAATAATTACAATTCTTTTTTTAGCGGTTTCCGGAATATTAACTGGCATATTGAATTGGGAGATTTATGTTATGTGTATTGATTGTGTCCTTCTCATCTTGATTTATTGTACATGAGAACGATCGAAATGTAAGAAAAGTTCATTATCTTTTGCGAAGATATCCAACCAAATCTACAAACCTAATTCAAACTACCATGATGAACAAAAAATCCATTTCTTCAGGCACCCTCAATCCGAATCAGGATGAAAACACGATTGGAAATAAACTTAACCGGCGAAAATTTATCGGTGGAATCTCAACGGCTGCTTTGGCCATGACTATTGTTCCGCGATATGTGCTCGGCGGAAACGGTTTTGTTGCACCCAGCGACAAAATTTCGTTGGCCTATATCGGATGTGGAACCCAGGGCCTCAGGGAGTTGTTGCCTCTTTTATCAATTCCTGAGTTGCAGATTATTGCCGTTTGCGATCCGCAGAAATTCGCTACAGCTTACCTGGATTGGGGCAAAAACGGACTTCGGGATGAAATTCGATCCACCCTTCAAAATCAAAATTGGAAGTCAGGTGGTGACAACACTATCCCTGGTGGACGAGATAATGGTAAGGAAATCGTTGATACCTATTATTCCAAATTCAGGAGCGATCATAAATATGGAAGCTGTAAAGCCTATGCCGACTTCCGTGAAATGTTTGAGAAAGAAAAAGACCTCAACGCGGTTAAAGTGATGACACCCGATCATCTTCACGGAGTTATTGCTATGGCCGCAATGAAACGTGGCATTTCTGTAACTACTCATAAACCAATTTCAAACCGGTTGGAAGAAGGTTTTCGCGTAATCGAACAAGCTGGTAAATCAAAATCAACCACCCATTTGATTGCCTGGGATTCCAATGGATCGATGGATCAGGTGATGAAATGGATCAATGAAGGTGAAATTGGAACACTTAAGGAAGTTCACAATTGGTCGAACCGTCCGGTTTGGCCACAATATCCAACACTTCCAACTGATAAACCAGAAGTGCCAAAGGGAATGGATTGGGATTTGTGGCTGGGACCAGAAGCCGATCGCCCTTATCATCCGTATTACACCAACATGGTTTTTAGGGGCTGGTACGATTTCGGCGGAGGTTCTATGGCTGATATGGGGCATTATAGTTTATGGACCGTATTTAAGGCGCTACAGTTGGAAAATCCAAGCATCATTGAACCCAATTTTAGTCATGTTTGCGGCATCCGTGATTCAACTGCATTTAAGGTTAACAACGATTTTTCATATCCTTTTGCCAGTTCAGTCCGATTTAAATACCCCGCTAAAGGAGAACGCCCGGCCGTTGATCTAATTTGGTACGACGGGGGAATGAGACCTCCAGTTCCTGAAGAGTTGTACGAAGATAACAAGGAACTTCCCGCTGAAGGCATGATGTTTACGGGTGACAAAGGAAAAATACTGGCTGGATTCCATGTCGAAAATCCCCAACTCATTCCTGAAAGGAAAATGAAAATGATGCCCGCTACTGATGAATTGAAGAAAGATAAGATCTCCGGATTTCAACAATTTATTGATGCGATAAAAGCTGGCAAGCAGTGTCCGGGAAGTTTCACAGAAGCCTGGGATTTGACTGAAGCGGTTAATTTGTATGGAGTTGCACTTCGGTCAGGAAAAATCCTGAAATACGATGCAGCTAACCGAAAAATTACCAATGTGGATGCAGCCAATAAATATTTATCTCGCGAATACCGTAAAGGATGGAATCCTGAATAAACTTAAAAAACAGATATCATGATTAATAGAAGACAATTTATAGGAAATAGTGCACTTGGAATTGGGTCTGCAGTTCTGGCCTCCCAGATTCCGATGAACTTGTTTGCAGCCACAAGCTCGAAAGCTTTGAAGAAACCTTTGGGATTTCAGGTATGGACAGTAAAAGATCAACTGATAAAGGATTTTTCTGGAACGCTTAAAATGATGGCCGGACTGGGTTATCAGGGCGTTGAAATGTGTTCGCCTCCGGGATACGAAAGTTCAGGATTTGGTCCGCTGATGAGCATGAAAGCAAAAGAGATGAAAAAGATCGTGGTAGATTCCGGACTTATTTTACAAAGCACCCACTACGGCTTTGGCGAATTACGCGATAATCTGAGTGAACGGATGGATTTCGCTCTCGAATCAGGTCAAAAACAGATGATTTGTTCCAGTTTCTGGCTTCCAAAGGAGGCCAAAATGAGCGATTGGATGAAATCTGTCGATGAACTGAATGAGATTGGTGCCAAAACGAAAAAAGCTGGCATTCAGACGGGATTTCATAACCACCACATGGAATTCGAAAAGCTTGAGGGAAAGTTGATTTATGATGCCCTTATGGAACATTTTGATCTGCCGCCAGTATAATCTCAAGCGTACTGGCTGCTTTGGCTTCAAACTTTTCCATACAGCGCTCGATTATAACGGGAATATCGGTAAAACGTAC
>CAIPKZ010000315.1 GCA_903865775.1 uncultured Prolixibacteraceae bacterium
ATTAAATCAGGATCCTCAAAAAACGGTTGAATAATCGGGCCGGGATCGGCAACTCCGGTCGTTTCAATGATCAGCTGCTCCAAATGATCGTGCTTTTTCACCAATTCCAGAAGCGCCAGGGAAAATTCGTTGAAGATGGAACAACAAATGCATCCATTATTGAGTTCCACGATGCTTTCAGGCCGATTGTCGGCCAACAAAGCGGAATCGATAGAAATGTCACCGAATTCATTCTCAATCAGGCCGATTTTTAAGCCCTGGTTTTTCATCAGGACATGATTGATAAAGCTTGTCTTTCCCGATCCGAGAAAGCCTGTGACAATCAGAACGGGTATTTTAGGTTTTAATGTCAAGATAAATTTTGTTTAGCTATTAAACCATGAAGGCAACTAAAATGTTTGATGATTAAAGGTAATTCGTTTGCACCAATTCGTTAAACAGAATCACCGTAAAAATAATGTGGATACAATGAATAAACTAAAAGTAATCATCACAGGTGCTACCGGCATGATTGGCGAAGGCGTCCTTTATGAATGCCTGAATCACGCCGAAGTTGAAAAGGTGCTGGTCATTTCGCGCAATCCCTGCGGGTACTCGCATCCTAAACTTAACGAAATCATTCACAAAGATTTAAGCAATATTTCGTCGCTTAGTGAAAGTGTCAAAGGCTACAATGCCTGCTATTTCTGCCTCGGAGTGACTTCCCTAGGTAAAAATGAAGAAGATTATACCCGGTTAACTTATACGTTGACTTTAAATTTTGCTACCATACTTGCCTCGTTCAATCCGGATATGACTTTCTGTTATATTTCGGGAGCCAGCACCGATAGCAGCGAAAAGGGAAAAACCATGTGGGCGCGGGTTAAAGGAAAAACCGAAAACGACCTGATGAAATTACCGTTTAAACAGGTGTATAATTTTCGTCCGGGTGGCATCGAGCCATTTCTGCCTTTGCTGCCATCACAAACCTATTACAAAACTTATAAGTACCTGAGTTGGTTATTAGCGCTGATGAAAGTAATTACCCCCAACATGGTTATCACCTTGAAAGATCTGTCTGCATCCATGATTAATGCCTCATTGATTGGTTATTCCAAAAATATTCTGGAAATGAAAGACATGAAAATGCTGGCCAAAGGCATAATAAAATAATGAAAAAACGAATGATAATAATACTTTCTATTTTGGTTCTGGTAGCGGTAGCTACCTTTCTTTTTATGAATCAGGCAAGTTTTGGCAAAGCTCCTTCTGGTGCGCGTTTGAAACGAATTCAGCAATCACCCAACTACCGCGACAGAAGTTTCCAGAACCTGAATTTCACCCCGGTTTTTGCTGAAGATGCCAGCAAACTCGATATGATCCGGGATGGCATTTTCAAAATAAGCCAGCGAAAAGCGCCATCGATAAGTTTGCCATCGGTAAAAACTAATCTGCACCAGCTTGATCCGGAAAAAGATGTATTGGTTTGGTTCGGACACTCCTCGTATTTCATGCAGATCGATGGGAAAAAGATACTGGTCGATCCGGTTTTTAGCGGAAATGCCTCACCGGTTTCGTTCATGGTCAGCAGTTTTAAAGGCAGTGATGTTTATACTCCGGAAGATATGCCGGATATTGATTACCTGATTATTACGCACGATCACTGGGATCATATGGATTATCAAACGGTTCTGAAACTAAAATCGAAAACAGGAAAGGTAATAACCGGTTTGGGTAATGGTTCAAATCTCGAATACTGGGGATTCGACCCGAAAATAATCGTCGAACTGGACTGGTTCGAACAGTCGGTTCCAGACTCCGGATTTGTTGTAACAGCAACTCCCGGAAGACATTTCACCGGAAGAAATACGAAACGCAATCAGACGATCTGGTGTTCGTTCGTTTTGCAAACTCCGACAAAGAAGATTTTCATCGGTGGGGACTCGGGTTACGATACCCATTTTACCAAAATAGGCGATGAACATGGTCCTTTTGATCTGGCTCTGCTCGAATGCGGTCAATACAATAAATCATGGAAATACATCCACATGATGCCCGAACAAACCGTTCAGGCAGCCATCGATTTAAAGGCCAAAAACCTGATGCCGGTTCACTGGGGCAAGTTTGCCTTATCGCTTCATGCCTGGGACGAACCGATTGAACGGGTATCCAAAGAAGCAAGCCGGCTGGCGGTTTCACTCGTTCATCCGATGATTGGTGAAGTGGTCGATTTAGATCAATTCGCACCAACACCTGAATGGTGGAAAGGGATAAACTGATCAATTTGTGAAAAGTAGGGATTCCATCTTTCAAAAAAGAGATGGAATCCCTGTTTCGGCCCTCCATATTTCTGTACTTTTATTTTCGTACATTTGTTTTATCCAACTATATGAATCAACATTCGCAGACATGGAAACCGTACTCATACAAATTAATAGTAATAAGGCATACAAGCTTTTGGAGGATTTGGAAGATTTGCATATCATCAAGGTACTGAAGAAAAGTGTTCAACCGCAACAAAAGCTTTCTGAAAAGTATGCAGGAAAGCTACCTTCAGATGTCGCTGATGAACTTCAAAACTTTGTAAATGAAAGCCGTAACGAATGGAACAAACGCAGTATTTGATCCAATTCCATGATGACTCTACCTAAAATCAATATTCGCCCAATTCAACCTTCTGACAATCCTGATTTGGCAGTGATAATAAGGAATACTTTGACTGAGTTTGGTGCAGCCAATCCCGGAACGGTCTTTTTTGATCCAACGACTGATGCCCTGTTTGAACTATTTCAAACTCCAAATGCAGCTTATTTCGTTGCTGAAACCAATGAGAAAATACTGGGTGGCGGAGGAATTTATCCAACCGAAGGATTACCAGAAGGAACTTGCGAAC
>CAIPKZ010000316.1 GCA_903865775.1 uncultured Prolixibacteraceae bacterium
CTTCAGACTGTTCCCGGATCTCCTGAAAATCCGGACGAAGGTTACCGTTCACGTTTTGACCATTCCAGCGAAATTGCTTCTCCTGGATATTATACCGTGCTGCTGAAAGATGAAAATATTAAAGTTGAACTGACTTCCACCCAGCGGGCAGGATTTCATTGCTACACTTTTCCGAAAGCCGAAAATTCAAGGATCATTCTGGATTTGGGACACCAGATCGGAAACAATTCGTCCGGGGAACTTTCGGAATTGAAGATTCTGGAAAACAACCGGATTGAAGGTGTAAAGAGCGCCGGGTTAGGTAAAGTCTATTTTGTGGCCGAATTCAGCAAGCCATTCAGGTACTACGGAACATTTGATAACGACCTGAAAACTCCGGAATCAGGAGGAAGTATCTGGCCATATAAAAATGCGGAGATTGGTAAAAATATAGGCGCTTTTGTCAGCTTCCGGACCTCCGAAAATGAACAGATTCTGGTGAGAGTTGGTATTTCGTATACCAGTGTTGAAGGTGCCAGAAAGAACCTGAAGGCTGAAATTACCGATTGGGATTTTGACCGGATCAAAAGCGAATCGCGTAAAATCTGGGAAAAGGAATTGTCACGCATCAAAATCGAAGGAGCTACCGATGACCAGAAAGAGATTTTTTATACCTCGCTTTACCATTCATTTTTGGCACAGTATATTTCTCAGGATGTGGACGGAATGTACATGGGATCGGATAAGAAAGTGCATGAAGCCAAAGGTTTTGATTTCTACGGATCGTTCTCGTGCTGGGACACCTATCGCTCGCAACATCCACTTTTGACGCTGACTGCACCTGAGCATGTCAATGATATTATCCGGTCAATCGAAGCCAAAACCAGGGATTATGGCTGGCTTCCTGCACAACATTTTCTGGGAGTATACGGTGAAGCCATGGTGGGGGATCATTTGATTCCAATAATTGTTGACGCTTATATGAAAGGATTCCGCGACTTCGATGTGAAATTCCTGTACGAAGCCATGCGCAAAAAAGCGTTGGAAGAACCAAAACTACCGGTTCCTCATTCCGCCGGAAGGTCGGGCTTGAAATATTACATGGAATTAGGATATGCTCCGGTTGACCAGGTCACCGAATCAGTTCCGAATACCTTGGAACTGGCCTACGACGATTGGTGTATTGCGCAATTGGCCAACGAACTGGGTAGGAAAGAAGATTACCAGCTGTTTATGAAACGTGCCGGGAACTACAAAAACTTATGGGATTCACCGACTCAGTTTATGCGTCCGAAATTGACCGATGGTTCGTGGCTGGAAGCATTGAACGGACGCGAACAGGACATTGTCAAAGTGGGTGAACATTCGTATTACAAGTATTTTGATCCGCTTTTGGTTGGCAAGCGACCGAATCGTCATTATACCGAATCGAATGCCTGGCAGTACATCTGGTCGGTTCAGCACGATGTAAAAGGTTTGATTAATTTGTTTGGAAGCAACAAAGCATTCACCGCCAAACTGGATACATTTTTCGAAATGAGCCCGAATATTACTCCACCGAAATATGTGGGTGTAGTTGGAACTATTGGTCAGTATGTGCAGGGAAATCAACCATCTCACCACGTGGCCTATTTATACGACTATGCCGGCGAACCCTGGAAAACACAGCAACGGGCACGTCAGGTTACTGAAGAGTTGTATCGAAGTGGCCCGGGAGGTTTGTGCGGAAACGAAGATATGGGATCACTCTCATCGTGGTATGTTTTGAGCGCCATGGGCATTTATGCGGTTACACCCGGAAGTCCTGTCTATGCCATAGGCAGTCCGCTTTTCGGAAAAGCAATCCTTGATCTGGGTAAAGGAAAAACTTTTGTTATTCAGGCAAATAACAACTCACACGCCAATAAGTACATCCAATCGGCGACTTTAAACGGTAAATCCATCACTAAAACATGGATTTCGCAGCAGGAAATTACGGATGGCGGAACACTGATTTTCGAAATGGGACCGGAACCCAACAAAAAATGGGGAAACAAAACGGAAGATGCTCCGCCATCGATGAGTAAGAAGTAATAAGCGTCAATTTGTTTTTGTCAGTCATTTTTTTTTCTGTTAGGTTTATTTTTCTAAATTAGCCTGTCGTATAGTTTATCCGGTCTGAACTTTGAATTTCGTGGTTTTATGATATCAGATTACATCAGGAAAAGCAAGTCTTCTCAGTTGTTGCTGTTTGTGACAATTCTATACTTGACAGGCATACTGAGCAAATCTGCTTCAGCTCAGGAATTTTCAAGAATTGAATCGACGGCAGGATTCAATTTAAAAGAAAGTTCAAGGGGAATAACTGTTGCTGATTACGATGGTGATGGTGATCTGGATGTATTTATCGTTGTCCAACAAAATTACGATAGCTTAAATGTAAAGACCTGGAGCAAACTATTCAGCAATAATAATGATGCTACCTTTACAGATGTCACGAAAGAAGCAAATCTTAACAAAGGAATTTTTTCATTTTATAATAAGAAAGGTGCTTCATGGGCTGATTATAACAACGATGGCTGGCCCGATCTTATGCTTACTTACCAAAATGGGGTTCAGCTCTATCAAAATCTCGGAAATGGCAAATTTGTGGATGTAAGTCAATCAGCCAATATCAATTTTACGGATTGCCAAATTAGCAGCAGTATGTGGTTCGATTACAACAACGATGGGTTGCTGGATATTTTTATCAGCGGAAATTTGTCGTGTTCTGATAACCGTGTATATAAAAATCAGGGAAACGGAACATTCGAAAATGTTACCACTCAGTTGGGAATGAATAACATAAGTGGTACCCTGTCGTATATGACAATTCCAATTGACGTAAATCATGATGGGTTTGTCGATGTCTTATCTGCTGTAGATTTTGGTGAAAATCAGTTGTTTGTAAATAACTCCGGAACTTCATTTACTGAAAAAGCAGCGGAATATCATTTGAACAGTCCGGGTAGCAATATGGGATTGACTACCGGTGATTACAATAATGACGGGATATTCGATATTTTCTGTACCGATATCAATGCAAACTCCCTGTTTAAAGGAAATAAGAACTTTGTTTTTTCTGATGAGGCTGTCGCCAATGGGGTTCAAAAAACCGATTGGGCCTGGGGAACGAGGTTTGCTGATTTCGATAATGATGGAGACGAGGATCTCTATGTGGTTAATGGCTATGAAGGCGTGGCCTATCAAAATGTTCTGTATAAAAATTTATTGGTCGAAAATGGGGGAGGATTCAGTGATATTTCAGAAAGTTCAAAAGCAGGAATATTCTTTTTAAGTGAATGTTTTGAATCGTTCGACTACGATAACGACGGAGATCTGGATCTTTTGGCTTCCAGTGAACTGGATGGAAACAGTCCTGTTTTTTACAACAACAAGACCATTGATCAAAATCTTCCTTCCGGAAAAAAATGGTTTAAAGTATCGCTTGAAGGGAAGAAATCGAACCGGAATGGATTTGGAGCAACGGTTGAAATCAGGTATGGTGGAAAAAAACAATTCCGTTTATACCATGGAGTTGGCTTATATTCACAGAGTATCCAGCCAATTCATTTTGGAGTTGGTACCACTGCTCAAATCGATACGGTTCTTGTTAACTGGCCTTCCGGAGAAACTGATACCATAACTTCTGTACCGACAAATACCCAAATTGAAGTCAAAGAGAAAAGTGGTTATAAAATAGTAGCTGTTGCCGGAAATAAAAAAGTCTACGGATGCACCGACAACAACAGTTGTTCCTTTAATTCCAAAGCAACGATTGACGATGGTGTTTCATGTACCTATTTAGCAGGAGGTCAGGTTTCAGGAGCAGCTGAGTCCGACATGTTCAGAACAGAAACCTACTCCTATGAAGTTACCGATGGGAATGAACTGGTTTGGACCGTTGAAAATGGCGATATCGTAGAGGGTTACGGCACCCCGACAATTAAAGTACGTTGGGGAATTGCAGGTCAGGGCAAAGTTTCTGTTTACGAAAAAGGGACCTGTCATGGAGAGGTCGTTTCCATGCCCGTTAAAATCAGTCTGGATAAATTGTTCGGCGAACATTCCATTGCAAGAGTATGGAATGAAGCAATACTGGCAGGCATTCGGGGCGATTATGCCAGACCGACAATTAATGCCCGCAATTTATTTCACACTTCGCTAGCGATGTATGATGCCTGGGCCATTTACGACCGAAACTCAAAGACCTATCTGTTGGGGAATAAGATAGGCAATTTTGAAAGTTCATATAAAGGATTTCAAACCAGTGAAGAAAAAGTTTCAGCAAGGAATAAAACCATTAGCTATGCTGCATACCGGCTTTTAATGCATTGTTTTGGTTTCTCTCCGAATATGAAAGAATCAATCCGAAGATTCGATGAGATCATGAATCAATTGGGATACGACACATCCATTACCGGCACAGACTATTCGAATGGTGATCCGGCAGCTATGGGTAATTACATTGCTCAAACAGTCATCGATTTTGGACTTCAGGATGGCTCCCGCGAATCAACAGGATACGATAATGCATTCTATAAACCGTTTAATCCGCCTCTTGAACCCGTCAAACCCGGAAATCCAGGACTTATTGATCCAAACCGGTGGCAGCCGCTTTCATTAAAAACATTTATTGATCAAAATGGAAATCTGATAGTGGGATCAACACCCAAATTCCTTAGTCCTGAATGGGGGAGTGTTGTGCCGTTTTCATTAGGGAGCCAGGATGCTTCACAACACGGCAACTATACGGTGTACGAAGATCCTGGTGCACCGCCGCATCTAAACAGCGCTGATGATGGGGCTGATTACAAATGGACCTTCTCGATGGTTTCAATCTGGCAAAGTCATTTAAATCCATACGACGGAGTAATTTGGGATATTTCACCCGGCTCGATCGGAAATGCAGACAGACAATCGTTTCCGGTAAAATTTTCAGACTATTCTAAATTCTACAAGTATTTGGATGGAGGAGATATCGGGAAAGGGCGAAATTTGAATCCGGTTACCGGCCAGCCTTATGAAGTTGAGTTGGTTCCACGGGGAGATTATACCCGGGTGTTGGCTGAATTTTGGGCCGATGGTCCGAAATCGGAAACCCCACCGGGGCATTGGTTCACCATTTTAAATTACGTTAGCGACAATCAGTTATTTGAAAAGAAACTGGAAGGCAAAGGACAGGTAATGGATAATCTGGAATGGGACGTCAAATCGTATTTTATCATGGGAGGAGCCATGCATGATGCGGCCATTGCAGCCTGGGGAATTAAAGGATACTATGATTATATACGGCCAATTTCAGCTATTCGGTATATGGCCGGAGTAGGTCAGAGTTCTGACAGTAGCCTGAAGAGCTACAATAAACAGGGCATTCCGCTGGTAAAAGGGTATGTTGAAGTGGTTGAAGAAGGTGATACGCTGGCCGGAACCAATCATGAAAATGTCGGTAAAATAAAATTGTACACCTGGAAGGGGCATAGTTATATCAAAGATCCTTTGGTTGATCTGGCTGGAGTGGGATGGATATTAGCCGACAATTGGTGGCCGTATCAAAGACCATCTTTTGTTACTCCACCTTTTGCAGGTTATATTTCAGGTCATTCAACCTATTCAAGAGCTGCAGCTGAAGTCATGACGAAGATTACCGGCAGTGAATATTTCCCCGGTGGTTATGGCGAATTTATTGCCCAAAAGAATAAATTTCTGGTTTTTGAAGCAGGACCAAGTGTGGATGTTAAACTGAGATGGGCAACCTACCGCGATGCATCCGACCAATGCAGTTTGTCGCGAATATGGGGTGGAATTCATCCACCGTGTGATGACATTCCCGGACGTGTAATTGGCGAAAAAATTGGAATGAATGCGGTTGATTTTGCTAAAAAGTATTTTGTCAATGATAGTATTTCAGGAATATCGAAAGAACTTCATGCTCAGATCGGGATTTTTCCCAACCCTGTCGCCAATGGTGACGATTTGAAAATAACAAATACCCGGAATAATCAGGTATTTCAATTCATGGATATCCAGGGGAAAGTGTTACAGATGAAAAAGCTGAATTATTCCGACCAGAGTAGAACTACATCAATAAGTATCGGAAATCTTACACCGGGAATTTACATTTTACGTTCCGAAGGAATGGCCTGGAAAATAATGGTCAGGTAGGTTTTCTGGAAAAGTCATTCGAAAAATTACCGGTGGCGGAACATTGGTCTTCGAAATGGAACCGGAACAGAATAAAAAGTGGGGAAATAAGCCGGAAGATGCTCCACCGTCGATGAGTCTAAGGTGAGTTGGCGGGTAGTGGTAACCTACACCCAATTGTTTGGACAAGTGGGTGTAGGTTACATAATATAAAATTTTCTATTTTGCTTTATCGTATCCTGCTACA
>CAIPKZ010000317.1 GCA_903865775.1 uncultured Prolixibacteraceae bacterium
CCGGTGAAACCGGAGGTGTCAGAATGCACTAAATCCGGAACCCCGAAGCGGGTTCAACATTGTATTTTATAAATTCAACCAGTTTCTCAATGAAAACTGTCTAAATTTATAACATGAAAAGACTTTTTATTGGTATTCCGATTCGATCAGACCGGGTTGTTCAGGAAACAGAAATCTGGAAGAAAGACCAGAATCTGAACCAGAATCTACTGAAATGGGTCAATTCTCAAAACAGGCACATAACACTAATCTTTCATGGAAACGCAGATGAATCAGTAATACATGAAATCCAGAAATTCGTTGAGATACAGTTTGAATTTTTCCCATAGGGAAAATATGTGGGTAGAAACAGATACAACCGGCATTTGTATTGTCCCGTACGGGACAAAATATTGGTGGATTTTCAGTCTTTCTACCCATATCAGGTTCCTAACGGAACCCAAAATATAAATTTAAACATTCGCTGAATTCACTGATTGAGCTACATCAGGATACCGATTTCGGTTCGGTTTCTATTGACCGGGTGATTATATACGAAAGCAAATCAACACCTGAAGGACCGGTTTACCAGCCCCTGTTTGTAAAGAAACTGGAGTCAGTTTGATTTCTGAACATTCAATTTAGCCGGCAATATTCCTGATTTGGTAACGACTTCGAGCAGGTAATTTCCGGAAGCTAATTGAATAGGGTAGCGAACTGATTTTACTGCATTTCCGAATTTATTTTCCTCAACGATCGACCCGTTGATATTACGAATCCGAATTTGTGTGAAAGCTTCCTTGCACGAAATGGTCACTTGGTCAACCGCCGGGTTTGGAAATACGTTCAGTTTTTCGGAGGGATTTTCGATGTTCGGGTTTGAGGTGGTTTGCTTCAATCCGCCAATAAACCGGAACGATTTGAGTTGAAAAAGTTTCGCAGTTCCATCGCCCCTGAATTTCAGGTAAAGGTCGTGGTTGCCGGTAATTTCGGGGACATCTACCGGATATGTCTTCCAGGTACTCAGGCTGCCTGATGAGGTAATTGGACATTCCGCTATTTTCTTCCCGGTCTGAAGTGAATCGAGCCAGATTTCAATCACTCCGGAAGAAAAAACAGATGAAGCCGTTGCCTCGAACGAAGTAAGATGAACCGGATAGTTCAGGTCTCCGAATTCGACGCCGGCATACATCGCCCAGTCGCCGGTATGAATCTGATCGAGAAAACTCACTCCGGAAACCGGCGCACTCCGAACGGTTCCAAATTGATTGGCCGGACATTCAGCCCAAATAAATGTGAAGGCTTCACGGTAAATATACAGGTCAAAATCAGCGGCGCTGCCTTTCACATACAAACCCTGCCGGTTGCCGGTCCATGCATTGGAATTAGCCTGCTGGATATCCATGCTTTTCACATCAATTGACTGGCCAATTTTAACCCAATCGAATCCGTTGGCGCTGGAATAGGCTGCTAAAGCATGATTGATCCGAACCAGTTTCAGCCAAATGACGGTACCCGATGTATTCAGAACTTCGTAAGCCGTTGTTCCAAAGGTAAACCGGATCACTTTTTCGCCGGAGCTGTTTGCCGAACTGTATAAATTGGCCGATAAAGTCTGTATGCCGGTGATGATGCGGATTCCGGCTTCATCGCTTGTGGCTTTCGGATTAAAGTCGAGTTTGGTAATCAAGGAATAACTGTGTTCGGCATCGGTTTTAATCAGCGTATTTTGTGTGTTTTTAGGCGATAACCTGAGCCATCCCGGTCGTGCGGTCAGCGAATAGGGAATTGTCGGCGAATATCCCAACAGCGACCATTCAGGATTCAGCTTTCCGGAGTCGAAAAAATCGGAATGCGGAACCATCCAGGGAATTCCACCTGAAGAAAGTTTTGGTGCAGTCAGCGGTTCGTTGATTGGATAGTCGGCCACAGGTTTTCCTGCTGCGTTGTAACGAACACGACTTAGCAAACCTTGCCGGCCAATACCTTGCCATTCACCATTTCCGGCAGTGAGGTACGAATGATAGATGACCCATGAAGTGCTGTCGTCGAGCATGATAACCGGCGAGCAATGGTTGGAACCCTGAAAAAGTGCCTGTGATTTTTTCGGATCGGCCTCGTTAAAAAAATCTCCCAGGTTTTCCCAGGATGTCTTATCTGCGACTAATTGCTTGCTCCGGAAGACTTTCTGTCCGCCGCCGGCATTGATCGCAAACGAATAGTAGTAATATCCTTTGTGTTTCCACATGACCGGACCTTCGGCCCAACCTAATGGATAGGCAGGGGCAGGGTTAATCCAGCGTAAATCCAGAATCTGGCCTTTCGGCTGACCATCGGCTCCTAGCTGTAAAATCCAGTTGTTTTCCTGACCGTTTTTAACCAGCATATACCATGAACCGTCATCGTCAATGAAAATGGAATTGTCCATTCCCAGACCCGGAACCGATGCCGGGCAAACCACGGCTTTCGGAGCGCTCCATGGACCTTCAGGCTTGTCGGCCGTGACAAAAAACATGGTTCCCCAATGACCGAAAAAATCCCAGTATTTGTTGCCATAATAAACCAGATGACCTCCCCAGCAGCCATCACCCGGGTTTTTCCCATAGGAAGACCATGCCGCGCTAACCGGCTGAGCGATGGCTCTCCAGTGAACCAGATCAGTCGAGTGATATATGACCGGAGTCGGACTGAAAGATGATCCGGTGGTATAAAAATTCTTACCAATCCGGGTCAATGTGGGATCGGGATGATCACCCGGAATTACCGGATTCATAAAGGTTGTTATGGTCGTGTTTTGTCCGGAGAGGTATCCTGAAACAGTTATCAGTATGCTAAGGAGAAAGGCTTTTTGCAGAGTCATTATTGGTAAAATATTTTAAGAGTTGAATTTTATTTCATTCCTTAAATCAGATTGAAGCAGCGTCAGATACTGGATTCAACTCCTTTTTCAGGAACATCTATTCGCAATCAAGAATCTATTCAACCAATAATTTCATTGATTCCTGCTTGTTTTTCAGGTGCAAATTAAGAATATAGATTCCTTTTTCAAGATTGACATTCAAATTTATATTTCCGGAAACGGGTTTGTCAAAGACTTTTTCGAATACTTTATTCCCCACCAGACTGATAATATCAAGCTGATCATACTCCATTTCAGGACTGTTTATTGTAATAGGACCTTTGGTGGGATTTGGAAAAATAGTGAATGACGGATTTTTCAGGATGGCTGTTCCGGTTGGAGTTGGAAGTGAATCGCTGGTGAGCAATAAATAGGTCACCGACAATGGTGGTGTAATAAACTTCATTTCACCATTTATTCGGGTCGCCACGGCTTTTACATCCGCATAGTTTGCCGGACCACCGCCATCGATTGAAGGCCCTGCGCCATTTACATAGACTTTACGCGAGAAATTTCCATTATCGGTACCACCGGTTAAAACGTACCGGTAATAGCTTTTGGCATTCGTAAAATTAGTCATCTGTAAATTAACGATTTGCTGGGTAGTGCCTTTGTTCACTATCACTATTCCGCTTTGTCCTGAAGAAAATGATGATGCATAACTAACAATATTGGTTGTCCCGGTGACTTTCGAGCTGATCATCTGATCACCAAAATACTTCTGGAAATAGTACATGTAAAAGAATGGCGCATGCGGTGTTCTAAGCGGCACCCCGGGCTCATCGCTGCTCGAGAACATCCCGTGATCATCGCCATTGCCCCAGCCATTCATCAAATCCCAGCGGGTAGCTTCACCATATTGATTTTTGATCAGTTCCCCGAGCACCAGTGCGGTGTGCATCCCGTTAATGTATGAAACGGCTTGTTTGCTCCCCACTGCAAAAATGTTCCATTCGGTTAAAGCAACCGGCATGGTGTCTTTTTTTGCATACGTTTTCAGGTCCTTCAAAACATAGTCTTTGTAGTTTTTGGTATTCGCTGCGGAATTAAGGATGGTTGCAATGCTTGAATTTTCGTTGTAAGGTGTGTAATAGGAATGCACGATCAGGAAATCGGCTTTATCGGCAATTTGTGGCATCATGCCAGCATTCCAGTTTTTCATCACCGCATCATACGAAACGTATGATTCAGTCGCTACCACCCCGATTTTAATCACAGAACCAATCTGGCTGGCGGCATATTTCATCGAATCGATAAAAATCCGGCAATGTTTGCCATACAATTCGCCTGAAATTGTTTCCGGCTGATTATCCTTGTTCAAAGTCAGATCTATTTTGTAACCAGCCTCCCAGCTTCCCATGTTTTCATTTCCAATTTCCCAGTATTTAGTCCGCCCTTTATCGTAACGAACCCAGTTGGCAGCATAATGAGCCGCATTTGCAACCGGATCGGTACTCGTTCCATAGCGGGCATAGGCGTAATTTACGCAGATACAACCTGTGGAATTTGTCTTTTTCAATAGGTCGTAATAGTTGTCCAAAGTCATCGCCCAATTAGCAGTAGTCTTTCCGGCATTTAAGACTTCAATCTTAACTGTCGAAGGTATGTCTGTTGGTCCTTTTCCTTCAACGGCATCCCAAAAATAGGTGTCTGAAAGACTTCCTCCGGGGCAGCGCAAAATGTTAGGACTCAGATTCAGGATGTTTTTCATCAATGCTGCATCAGCGTTCATTTTGCCGGACCATGGAACACTGTTGTTCCCGTAGACATACTTACTCACTTTTGCAATTTTGGCGCTGAAATCGACTGCAACAACAACAGTTGCTGTTCCTGAAGGCTGTGGCGCATCAATATACGACGGACTGATGCAGGTTTTGGGCTGCCAGGTATCCAAAAAGAAACCCTGCGGATTTTGTGCCTCTGCAAAATGTGCTGTCAGACTGAGAATTAGGACGAATAGATATCGATTCATTGAATATTGGTTTGCTGAAATTTTAATTTTGTCGGTGATGCAAGTCTGGTCAAGTTTTGATTTTACTGAATATCCTTCAGAAACAGTGTTTTCGGATCGTTATAGAATTTTACGAAATCCTGTTCGCTGGGCGAGCCTTTCGATGGACCAAACGGCATATCTTTAGCTTTGGCCTTCGTAGTTGGATTTCGCCATACCAACACATACGATAAATCATACGGACGCAAGGTTTCAAGCACTGTTTTGGTCCACCATTCCGGATTTTTGGCAATCGGACCACCAGCTTCACTAACCGCACCAATCTTGCCTTTATCAGCAGCGATTTTCGAAACCATTTTAGCGCAATTCCCAAGTGTGACAGGATATTCAGGTCCGCGGTCATACAAATCGAAAGCTACCATGTCGATCAGGTCGTCTCCCGGATAGCGTTCAAGGTATTCTTCCGAAGAGTTAAAGCGATCAGTGGAATAGCCATACAGTAAGTTGTGAACGTTTTTGGTTTCGCGGAGATAAGTTACTGTAAACCGCCACAAAGCCTTGTATTCATCAACTGTACAAAGATTTTTGCCCCACCAGAACCAGCTTCCGGTATGTTCGTGGTATGGACGGAATAAAACCGGAACGAGTTTTCCCTGAGGATTTTTCAGGCTAAGCATAAAGTTGGCCAGTTTATCGAGGTATTGAAGGTACAGTTCATGTTTTTCACCGCCAGCCAGGATTGCTGCAACAGTTTTTTTAGAAGTTACATCCCAGGCAGAACCTCCGGTGAGCGCATTCCGGTGATGCCAGCTCACGGTATTGATTGCACCCATCTGATCGGCCTGAATGATTCCGGCCCGAATACGGTCGAAATAAACGGAGTCGAGGCTGTAGGCATCATTCAATTCGAGATGACCCAGTTCCCAGCCAATAATTGCCGGGAAGTCGCCGCAAACGTCTTTCACATCGGAGCGGCCTTCTTCGGAATACCAGCTTGTTCCGTAAGCCATATCATCCTGATGGCCAAACATCAGGCCTTTGTGCTGAAGTTTCATCATCTTTTGGTACAATTTTACAGTTTCCTTAGTCGCTTTTGGATCGGAAGGAACCGGTTTGGCAGCTGATGTTGCAATTCCGGAGCAGATGAGCAGAATAAATAAAAGATTTTTCATGGTATGTTATTAAGTTGATAATTGTTATTTGGTTGATAGGTTAACCGAATCAGGTTAATGAACTGATCAAATTGCGTTCATCTTTTGAAAACTTTCACGGCAGCATTTTCATCGGCTTTTACCAGATACATTCCAGCCGGATATCCACTTGTTGAGATTATCGAGGTGCTGTTTTCAGATTTAAATGTTGACATGCAGATTCCCAGCTGGTTGAATATCGAAATCGTTTGGTTTGATTCTTTAGAATGGATGGTTATCTGCTCATCAAAATAGGTAGGAAAGATTTTCAGATCATCCTTTTGATCATTAATCAGGCCTGTTGTAGAATAGGTGCTGATGTTTGGCATTTCATCCAGGGTAATCACGTAGTCGCTGGCCAGAAATTTTTTCCATAAGTCGGGCGAATTGTATTTGGCATCGCGCACAAATCCTCCGTTCCAAACCATCATCCACGACCAGCCGGCGGCATCCTTTAACAGATTATCCACATCAGGAAACGAACCACATTCGCTGATAGTTACCATTTTTTTACCACTGTAGCGGTTGACCATATCGTTGAATTCAAGAATCTGGGAGCTGTGATCTCCATCGCGGTAGATATCGCGGCCTACCATGTCAACGTATTCGTCGCCCGGATACCAGGCATCGTCGTTGTGTTCGCGGGTCCATACCCAGATCAGGTTGTGCAGTCCGTTTACATTCACCATGCGGTCGAACATGATCTGCCACAGCTTTTTGCAAGGTGCAGCACCTTTGGCTCCCCACCAAAACCAACCACCGGCAGCTTCGTGCAAGGGCCGCCAGATCACCGGGATTTTTGCATCCTGGAACCGCTTGAGCTGGCCTGAAATGTAATCGATATCGCTGATCATGGCTTTGTATTCGGCCGATGTTTCATCAAATATCTTCGTAATATCGAACTTTGTATCTGCAGTGTAAAATGCCTCGGTAACACGCGAAGGATCGCGCCAGTGCCAGTGGAAATTTACAATTCCGTTTTTATCGAACCAGGCCTTTCCCTGGTTAAATGGCTGATTTTCGTCGTACCAAGTTGTATATCCGCGGTTGCAGAACAGGTAATCGAGCCCCACGAGAGCCGGACTTTTACCGGCATTGGTTTTCAACCAGTCGGCTTCTTCCACATTGGATACTCCTGAAATGATTTTTTTATTGTAATGGTCATACAAAAACTGGTATAGCCGGACCGCTTCGTCAGTCGGATTTGGACTAATCAGTGTGGTGTTGGTATTGAAACGGGTTGCCGGATCAACTTTTTCGAACTCGATGTAATCGATGCTGATCCATCCCCATGAATTCGTGATTTGAACGATGTGGGCACCGGCGGCAAGTTTAAGAAAACTCACTGCTTTTAATTTGATGTAGTTTTTGTTCAACTCGGTGGTAAACGTGATGGCCGATCCGTCAACTACCAGGTTGTTCGCTTTGAATCCGTTGGGTGATGCTACCTGAATGTAAATATTGTAGGTAGCCTCTTCCGTAAAAGTCAGGTTAAAGGTCAGGTTTCCGGCATTCTGGGCTACATAGTATCCTCCGGAAGCAGCACTGCTTGCCTGTTTGCTTGCACCTCCGGCAAGGGTTGCCGTTTCCGCCTCGTACTTCTGACAAATGCCGGTTAAAGTTGCTGTTAAAAGTATAAGCAGTACTGAAAGTGTTTTTTTCATTGTGATGTCTATTGAATATCCTGAAAGCAGGATTTGTGATGATTCAGATTATTGAAATGATTACAGTTTAAAAATCTTCAGGGTTTTTTCGTTTTCCACCTTTATCAGGTACATTCCGGAAGGAAGGTCCGTCATCGGAACCGTGATGCTGTTGAGTTTAGGTGATATCTCTTTGATTTTTATTCCCAATTGATTATAAACCGAGATTGTTTGCAGCAATTTGCCGGCCTGTATCGTGATAAAATCCCTGCAAAAAGTTGGATACACCTTGAAATCGCTTGTTTCAACCGGTGCGCTGTATGTCGTGGTATCCGGTGTTGTATAAGTTCTCAGATTTGGCATTTCATCCAAAGTGATGACATAATCGCTGGCAAACATTTTTTTCCAAAGGTCGAGCGAATTGTTTGTACTGTTCCGGACAAAATCGCCGTACCATGGCATAAAATACGACCAGGAAGCTCCGTCTTTCACCAGATTATCGGCATCGGGAAACGAACCGCATTCGCTGATTGTAACCATTTTTTTTCCTCCGTAACGTGCTGTCATGCTGGTAAATTCGGACAGTTGCGAACTATGGTCACCGGTTTTGTAGATGTCACGGCCAACAATATCGACATATTCGTCACCGGGATACCAGGCATCGTCATTGGGTTCTCGGGTCCAAACCCAAATCAGGTTATGCAGTCCGTGGAAATTGACCATGCGGTCGAACATGATCTGATATAATTTTTTACAGGGGGCAGCACCTTTGGCTCCCCACCAGAACCATCCACCAGCCGCTTCGTGCAAAGGCCGCCAGATTACTGCAACCTTATTATCCTGCAATTTCTTAAGCAATCCGGCTGTATAGTCGATGTCTTTGAGCATCGCCTTGTATTCATCCGAAGTTTCATCTAAAATTTTTGTAATATCGAAGTTGGTATCCTTGGTATAGAATGCTTCCGTTTTACGGGATGGATCGCGCCAATGCCAGCAAATGGCCGGAATGCCGTTTCTGTTGTAATACTTTAGTGCATCGTTTCCGGGTTCCAAATCGTTATACCAGCTATAGGCCCGGTTGCAATGCATGAAATCGACACCAACCAATGCCGGTTCTTTGCCTGTATTGGTTTTCAACCAGTTCACTTCATCCATACTGCCGAGGGTCATCACTCCTGAAATGATTTTTTGCCCGTAGTTATCGTAAAGAAAATTGTATAGCCTGATCGCTTCATCGGTTGGATTGGGCGTGACCAATGTTTTATTGATACTTGCTTTTGGCGAAGTATCGACTATTTCGAATTCAAGGTAATCGATGTTGATCGAACCAAAAGGTTTTGAGATTAAAACCTTGTGTTGCCCGGCTGAGAGTTTCAGGTTCTCGGCTATTTTTAAACGATAAAAATTAGTCCCCTGACTGATTGAAAATGCATAGGATGTGCCATCAAGAGACAAATTGTCAGCCGCATTAACCGAAGCTGATGAAACCTGGATATAAAGGTTATATGTGGAAGCAGTTGCAAGCGTTAAGGTGAATGACACGAGGCCGCTGTTTTGCGCTACATAATAACCACCTGAAGATGTAATGCTCTCAACTTTCACAGCTCCGCTATACAAGGTTGCTGTTTCCGCTTCAAATTTCTGGGCAAAACTGCCCAACGAGGCCAGAATAAAAGTCGTCAGGAGAAAAATCGTATGCTTCATCGGGATAGAATGAATGATTGATGTATCAGGTTTTTAAATTTTAGCATTTTCAAATTTTGCTGATTATTTCATCGAAGAAATATTCCGGAATACGGCGATGGCTGTTTCTTTGGCGTCGTGCGAGGTAACTGCCAGTCCAAGATAAACTTTTGTAGCTAATGGCATAGTAAATCGGGTGTATTCTGTCCATGTTTTTCCATCAGGACTGGTTAAGCCGGTAAACTCATTTCCAACCCTTTTCAGCCTGATCCAGGTGTTCGGATAGTCGACCGGAAACGCAGGAGTTCCATCAAATCTGGCTGGATAGATCGCTTTCATTTCACCGGCTTTTTCCATCCGGTACTGAAACTCGAATCCTCCGTTATTTTTGTTCCGGGGATTGTTATTCGGGAAAACCTGAAAGAAGATATGGCGGCTGTTGTCGGTGAGTTCTTCGCGGGCCATCAATCCGGCTTTGGTGTAAAGGTTTGCAGCAGACAGACTTTCAATTCGGGCAACCAGATCGAAATTACCAGATTGCTCAATATACGAAAAGCGGAATTCGTCGCGGACTCCCCAAACATCGGCTCCTCCGGCAGTGATTTGGATGCCGTCCTTCATCAGTTCAGTTGATCCTGAAAGGGCAGGATTTCCGATATCGGAACTCTTGAATTTTTTGCTTGAAATTGCTTTTTCTTTGGCAGACAGAGACAAGCCTGCAGCACAGAGGAAGACGATAAGAAAAAAAATGTTCTTTTTTAGCATGGTATTTATTTGTGAGTTGGTTTATTTGAGTACAATTTTTCGGGTTAACCGATCCGTTCCGGAATTAAGAATCAACAGATAATTATCTTTTGCCAGTTTGGATACATCGAAATTAAGGCGATGTGATCCTTTGCCGGCTTTTCCATTCATCAGTTCCTTCACCGACTGACCCATCATATTGCACAGACTCAGGTGAATTGTTGACGAATCCTTCAGTGAAAAAGTAATTGTAATTTTATTGTTGGCAGGATTCGGAAAACATTCCAGTAATTCTTCCGGATTCAAAACCTGTTTTGATGCCAGTGCGAGCGTGTCCAGATTGAAACGGATAAATGATTCATTGGCTGGCCGGTTCAGGAGCAACCAACCATCAGTTGTTTTGGTCATTGGAATAGCCTTTCCGGTAGTTTCAGAGAATGCATGTCCAAGTTTCCATGGCATGAGTGAAGGATTCAACTGGATCGTTTTCTGAGTTCCGATAAATGCCAGATGGATCCCTTTGGCGTCGTTCCGTAAAAATACGGTGCCGGATGTTTTTACTCCTTTGTAGGTTTTTTCAGTACCATAGGGATTTATAAAGAGGCGGTTTTCAATGCTGGCCACTGCAAGGTTTGAATTGTTTTCACTAATCCGGAAAACTTCCTGCCCGTTGCCATCGGAAGCATAAAATCCTTTGGCCGCCAATAGTCTGGTTTCGAAAGAATGGGTCACTTTATCAAAGTTTACTGAGACTTTCCAACCGTTGGAGAACTCCGTTTGCTGCATCATCCGATCGGTGCTTAAAAATGAATGTTTCGTCATTTCTTCGAAAGCCACGTTTCGGGTAATGCTGCCGATCAGGTGATAACTGGTTATGAATTTTTCCTGATTAGTGGTCCAGTAAGTCCGGTTTGGAGGCATAAAAAGCGGCATGGATGCATACAGAATATTGAACAGATCCTTGTCGTCCCAAAGCGAAGGAACTTTGGAAACCCCGTCACCAGTGTACCATGTGGGTATGTGAACATCATGGTAAACCAATCCGTGCAACGGAATCCGCGTAGCAGGATTCAGATTGTTTTGTGCGTAATAGGCGCCGATGGTATCAATCGGTGTCGACCAGTCGTATCCTGAGTTTACCTGAGGCAAAATGGACATAGTTCCTTCGCCGAAATCGGCTACAGGAAAAGAAAAATCGCGTGCTTCTTCCACACCGGTAACCAGTGAAAATTTGTTTTTAACCGTATTCAACGCATCGACTCTGGCCTGAGCATCTGTCTTTCTTGAAACCGGATGAACGCTTGAGTAACATTCTTTTAATCCTGAAGCCATCTCTACATCGATGAAGCGTGTGTTGTAATGATTGATCGCCAAATCTGCTGTAATCTCTTTTGATCCATAGCCCGAATGGGTTTGAGAACAGGTCACATAACCCTGAAACGGAGTGCTATTGACATAGGCCATCCAGCCTTCCTGCAAGTTGCCGTTTTTTTTTACAATCACATCATTCGGATAACCTTCGCGCCGGTATCCGCCTGCCGTTGGAAGAATATTTCCGGGCCAGACATCGGTAAAAATGTCGTATTTGGAAGTTAAAAAGCCTTTGGTATTCAATGAATCGATCAGTTTAGGCAATGCATATTCGTAGCTGTTAAAGGAAAATAAGGCCCGGTCCAGACCATATCTGATCAGATTATCAGCATCTTTTTGAACGAAACTCATGTTGATGACCCAGAAGTCAACCGCACCTTTCAGCCGGTTCATGGCCGGGTTTTCGGATGCTTTTTGAGTTAATGTTTTGCGGTAACCTTTGGCTTCGACAAACTTCTTATACCATTGGCACATTTCGTTATAACCATCATTCACGAACACAAAATGCAACGTTCGGTCATATCCCCAAATTCCTTTGGCGGTTTGGTGAACTATCGCCGGATTAATGAACGCGGTGGAATTTGCTTTGGTAAGCAAGGCTTCTGTATCCCACGGATCGTCACTTACAATCATGTAGCCTGATTTCAGGTCGGTTACTCCAATAAACGACATGGTCGATTTCCAGTCGTAAAAAACAAAGGAGCTTGAAAAGTAATTCTTGTTCACCGGCCAGATTACTCCGGTTCCTCTTGGAATCACCAGAAAATCGGTCGTTTTGCTGGCAATGGCTCCCGGGAAATGAAGGTTATCTTTCAAAACTGCCGATGAATCACCTTTTAAACGGATATTCAGGGTGTTTTCAGACAGGCTAAACTCTAATTTCAGGTCGATTTTATAGGTCAGATGATGAGCATTGATCAGTAATTTTTCAGGAACAGAACTGTCAACAGAGGCGACTGAATATTCGTACAGAGGCTCTGTTGTGAATGATTTGCTGTTCACTTTATCCAGTGTGGTGATTTTCATGGAAGGATACGAAATCACCGATTTTAACCGGCTGTTTTCAAGCGTGTAGGTTTTGTTTGATCCAGCCAAATTACCCAGCAACGTCATTGAAACCTCATCAACCAGGAAGTTACTTGCACCATATCCCATGAGTCGCGGAACGATCTTTTTCACTTTTGCCGGAATACTAAAAGTACTGGTGAATTGTTTGTACTGTCCGCCAGTATTGGAAAAGGCACAGGTTCCGTACATCCAGTTGATGACCGTTCCTGTCGAGTCAATCAGTTCAACCGACAACTGAGCATCTGAAAAGGCCGTGCTGGCATTTACCCACGCCGAAAGTTCATACAAATCACCGGTTTTTACTAAATACTGCTTATTCACCGGATAAGACCAATCCTGGCTGCCAGTAAAACTGACTTGCAAAGTCTTTGTTCCTGAATATGCCGATGTACTTACAACGGTCGCACTTCCTTTGTTGTCGCGCGACCACCAGCTCGACCAGCCGGTAGTTCCGGATTCAAAACCGCCATTGGTAATCATGTTTTGGCCGAACGCAACAGTGCATGTCAGGAAAAAAAGGAGTATGCCGATCAATTTTTTCATAGTTAGTTTGCAATCAGTTTAAAAGTATGCACTTCATTTTTATTGCTCACCCGAAGCGTGTAAAATCCCGGACTTGCCGCCGGAACAATGTTGATGCCTGATAACTGATCGGTTTCTTTGCTGTAAACCTTTTCTCCCAGTACATTAAATAGTTCAATGGTGCTTGCTATGCTATTCTGGATTGTGGTTTCCAGGGTAAACGAACCTTTAAACGGATTAGGATAAACTTTATACGAAACCGGTTTTTGATTCAACCCGGTAGTGCATTTTGTGTCGGTGGAAGAATAAACCTGAACGGTAACCGGTTCCGATCGGACAGAACATCCGTAGGCATTGGTTACCAGACTATAAGTTCCGGAAGTGTTCGCATCAATTGAAGTCACCGAACCCAGAACTTTTACAGTTCCTTTGTACCAGTTATAGCTCAGATCATTTGAAACGTTGGCACTGAACGTTACCTTCTCAGTCGGACAAAAAGCCAAATCACCACTGGCTGTTATCACGGACTGTGGAACTGGATTGACTTTCACCTCCTTTGGGGCTGAAGTGATTTCAACCGGCCCTTTTTTAACTTTTACCGAATAAATTCCTGATTGAGAAGCAACGATTGCCGGTGTTTGATCAGGCAATAATTCTGTTCCCTTGTACCATTGGTAAGTCAGATTGGTTCCGGTGGAGGCCTGAAGCGTGACATTCTCACCTTCGCACAGACAAGCTGATTTTGTTGTTGAGATCGAAACATTGTCAGGAATTGTCTTGTCAAAAGTCAAAACTACAGGATTGGCGATACCACTTTGTTTTGAATTGTTGATTTTGAATGTTCCGGTGCGCACCTTTGTTCCTGAAGTGATGGTGTACTTATACGGTCCGAGAAATCCGTCAAAAGAAGCTTTTCCAGTGGCATCAGTTATTTGTTCAGTCTTTTTTGTCCACCATTGGTTGAAAACCAAATCGAGCCATGCCTGGCCATGAGGACGAATACTCCAGTCGGGTGCATAAAAAGCGCCTTCAGGAAGCCAGTGCTGGCCAGCCCAAAATCCCCAGGTCAGGAACGATTTGACCGCAGGATGACTGAAAACGATGGTCAATAAATCGCGCGTGTAATCGGCCTGAACTGCCCTTTGAGTAACATTGATGTCGTGCTCGGTAATCTTGATTTCTTTTCCCAGGGTAGCGAAACGGTCGAGAATGGAATATACTTTGGTAATTGGGGTCAGGTTACTGTCGAAATGGCCCTGCATACCGATTCCTTCAATTTTTCCACCCAGGCTGTCGATGTATTTGATCAGTTCGAAGTAGCCGTTCTGGTGGGTCGTGTTCGTTCCTCCGGCAGCAATGATATCATAGTCGTTCATGTACAATTTCACATCGCGGTCGTTGTTCCGTACCCGCTTGTACCAGTCAGCCATCACTTCTTTGCCAAGTATCGCCTGAAACTGCGTATTGGTGACCCCTTCGTTCATCACGTCCCAATCGATGACTTTACCTTTTGCATACAAAGTTGCCTGATCGATATGCCGCTCAATTTCATTCCGGAAAGCCACCGGATTGGTGCTCAATGTCTTCAACGAAGCCAAATTGTAATCGAAGTTTGGCCAAACCAGATTGTGACCGCGAACCACAATGCCATGCCTTGCAAGGGAGTCAAGTGTGCGGGTGGTGTTGAACGATGGATTGGGATTGAAACCCGGCCACTTCAGGTCGTTTTCAAGAACCACTTCGTTAAATAGTTCATACACTTTCTTCCGGTAAACTGCATCGCTGATAAATCGGGTTCCATCAACTGCAGAGCCAAATCCAAATTTGTGCCTGATCATTTCGATCGAAACCGTGGCATCTTTCACCAGTTGTCCTTGCTCATCGTATACCACTACATCTGCAATTCCTTTTCTGTTTTGATCAATCCGTGCGGCAGCTTCTGCCCGCCAGGGTGCATCAGCTTCGCGTCCGATGTAGGTAAGTGGAGTAACCGGAAGCGATTCCAAAGTCAGAGTCTGCTTGTAATTCAGGAATTTGGCATCGGCCACTTCGATGGTCTGAGAAGAAAATCCGGTGTGAAAAGAGTAGGTAACAGCCGTCAAAGCCAAAGCCGATTTGCATTTCACGGGAACAAAATACTGTTTCCAGTCAGCACCAATGGATACTCTGAAATAGACCTGTTTGTCGTAGCTTTTATTGTCTTCGATACAAACATTCAGATAACCCACACCAAAATCCTGGACAGAAGCTGTTGTCCGGGCATAAAAAGCAACTAAAACGATATCATTAGCCTCAATTCCAGCCGTTTTAGTGTAGGTAATCTGCGAATCCCAAGGATTGACAATGTTTGCGGCGGTCACCAATTTAAAGCCTTGTGTAAATGGCTGGCCGGTAACGGTAATTGCGGTGAGTGTTCCTGCTCCACCTTTGGTGTAATTGGGAAGGGTTTCTTTGATCAGCGAAATAGCTCCGGTTGGAATTTGGGCGAAGAGTAATCCACCTTTCAGCAGAAATAATATTAAAAGGAGTTTAACTGAATAAAGTTGTTTCATTTGGTTTGTAGTTTAAATTTCAGGTCTAAAGTTTGATAATTTTTACGATTTTCCTCCAGGATTTACCTTCAAGTTGAATCAGATAATTTCCACTTCTAATGAACTCGAGATCCAGTTTATGATTTTCGTTCAAAATTCCCTTTTTTAATACCTGACCGAAAAGATTAATTATGCTGTAGCTTGTTTGCTCTTTAATTCCTGAAATAGTTAAAAAATCGCTCGTTGGTATTGGGAAAATGCTGACTTTATTGACTGCTTCTTTCTGCGCGGGTGCAGAAGTCATTACCTGTGAAACCGAAATGCTTCCCATGTTGTAATCAGCGAAGTCAAAACAGATCCGCATCACCTGGACTCCTTTATTCAGGGCTAATTCCTTAATTTTTTGTGCAGTAAACTTCGAATAGCTTCCGGTTGAAAGTACTGAAACCGTACCGGTTTTGTTCACACCGTTGACTTCAATATGAAATTTGCCATACCTGCCGGTGGCTGCATAAAGAATTTCAAAATCATATTTTCCATCTTGCTGCACGTCAATGGTGTATTCAAGCCATTCGTTGGTCTGGATTCCACCGATTGTTCCTTCCGGAAGCCTGAATTCAGTATCAACACCCTGTTCTTTCCGGATTCCGGTGCCTGCATTGGTGGGGTTCAGGTCGTGATAGCTGATGCCTTCACCACCCTGATCATAGTATGTTGCATTGATGATTCCGGGAATCGTTGCAGGAATGCCGTTGGGGTAAGCTGTTTGGATTCCGGAATTTACATTCACTGTAAAACTTTTTGTTACCGACATACTTTCGCCTTTTGCAATGAAAGTATATGTGGTGCTTGTGTCAGGTTTAAGTTCCAGATAACCGTTGGCCGGAATGATATTCCCGTTCAGGCTGACTTCTGAGGCGCCAAATGTGTTCCAGTCGATCCGGCAGATTTCGCCTTTAATAATTGTTTTTGAACCAATCTGAAGATTCGCTTTTACAGGCTGTATGTATGCAGGAGTATTGGTTCGAAATGGAGTTGCAGGCAAACCTTCGTTGTTATATAAACTGGCAGTTGCCGTATCGGTCCAGGCATACCTGACATGTTTTGGAAAAGCGATATTGTCGTTCCAAACCAGTAAAGTCACTCCGTCTATCAGGGTTTTAGCCGGAGAAAAAACCAAATTATCGCCGGCAATTTCGAATTGGGTGGGAGCACCGTTTTCTGCCTTTAATCCGGAGCCGATATATTTAAAAGAAACCCTGATTTTATTTCCTTCGATCAGCATCGACTGATATTGCGGACCTGAATAAACAAGTTGGTTATCCCCGTAATTTTTTGCCAGTGCCAACAGAGCCAGGCGGTGTCCAACCTGTTCTTTCCGGGCCGGATGAATATTGGCTGCATCGCCCACATCGAGTGTTCCGGCCATTCCCGTATTTTTAAGTAACTGAGCATAGGCCTGAGCTTCCCAGGTTTCAGGAAGAGCACCACCATAAACATAAGGGCAGAGTTGTACGAAATAGAAAGGCAGCTCATTATTCTGAAAATCGTTGCGCCAGCCTTCAATCATGGCTGGAAAAAGTTCACTGAGCTGGGCTGGTCTTCCGACATTTGTTTCGCCCTGATACCAAAGTACTCCGGCAAAAGTGAATGGCAAAAGAGGTGCAATCATGCCATTGTATAAAACAGTCGGAGTTTGGTTGTCGTCAGTTTTCGTTGGTGTCCATGAGCCCTTGTTTTTGTAATCTGCAACCAACTTGAGTGAGGCGGTATTCGCCCAGGTTTCGCAGCTCGATCCTCCCCATGCACTCTGCACCAGACCGATTGGGATATTTAGTTTGGAAAAGATTTCTTTCCCGAAGAAATACCCAATTGCACTAAATTGTCTTACTGTACCTGGAGAACAGCCAGTCCAGACTCCGTTTGTCCCATTTCTGACAATGTTGGTCTGAGGAGTTGCTGCTGATTTTTTTCCGATATTGAGTAAGCGAATTTTTGGATAATTGGCTAAAGCGATGGCCTGTGCACTGCCTTCTACGGGTGCTCCTCCCCAGCCTTCAAGTGGCATTTCCATGTTCGATTGTCCGGAAAGTAACCAGACTTCGCCGATCAAGACCCCGTTCAACAGGATGGTATTTGTCCCTTTAATTGTTACGGTGTAGGAAGTTCCGTCAGTTTTTGCAGCCGGAGTAATGAGTTTCAGAGTCCATTTTTTATTTGAATCAGTGGCTGTTTTTACCGTTTTATTGTTCCAGCTTCCGGTAACTGCAATGGTGTCGCCGGGATTGGCCCAACCCCAGATGCTTGCTTCGCTGTTTTGCTGCAAAACCATTCCGCTGGTAAACATGCCGGAAACGGTGACCTGCGCAAAAACAGCTTGCTGTATTGCAGGAATGCAAAAACAAACTATCGCAAGGATGAAACGGTTGAACGAATTAAATTTCATTGTAACTGACTGTTGTTTTTATATCGAACACAAAATGTAAATCGCTGAAAAATGTTGGTGGGATTTTGACGTAGAGACGCACGGCCATGCGTCTCTACAACAATATTGATTATTTTTCAGTTTCGGCCTGTTTTCTCAGCAATTCCCGGGTTTTGATGCCTGATTCATTCAGGTCGGCTTCTTTCCAGTTTCCTTGTACAGAAACACCTGGTTTGATCATCGAACAGGTTTCTTTTTTTGCAGAAACAGACCAGCTGATCAGACTAATTTTGTTGGTGGCACACCAATCGATCCATTTCTGCCATTCGGAATAGTTTATGGGGCCATCTCCGGAAGCTTCCATCCCTGCAGATTCTGAAATGAATACCGGAATTCCTTTTTTCAAGGCATAATCGCAACGGTCGCGTAAAGATTGACCGTGAGTTCCGGCATAAAAATGACAGGTGTACATGATGTTATTGAATCCCGGAATCGGGTCATCGGCTGCCAAATGAATGTCCTGATCCCAATGTGGACTGCCAACCAAAATTACATTGTCCGGATCGATGGCGCGGATCGTTTTAATCAGTTCGACGGAATATTCTTTAACCTGTGCCCAAGAATCTTTCACTGGTTCATTATACAGTTCATAGATCACATTCGGATATTTGCCATATTTGGTGGCCATATCGGTAAAAAATACTTTGGCTTCAGGTAGCCGAATGTTGTGGCTATGAAAATCAATCAGTACATAAATTCCGCTTTCGATGGCTCCATCAACAACCGCTTCAACTTTCTCTTTCGACCAGTCGGGTTTGTCGAGATAACCTTCTTTTGGTTCAACGCCCATGGCTGCCCTGACTGCAGAACATTTCCAATCGGTAGCCAGCCAGTTAACCGATTCCTTGTTGTAGAATGGCGACCACCAGTTGTGCCATCCGTAGCTAACTCCGTTCAAGACTGTAGCGTTTCCGTGTTCATCGGTTAGTTGAATTCCTTTAACCGAAAGATTTCCATGTTTTTTTACTGGCTGTGCCTGAAGGTTGAGTGAAATAAACACACCAATAAAAAAAACTGCGAAGAAAGATTTTTGGTTCATGATTATGTTGGTTTAGAAGGTTTTCAATTCTTAATCAGTTTTATGGTTTTTGTGGCGCTTTCTGAGGTAATTCTAAGCCAGTAAACTCCATTTGAGATTCTATTTAAGCTAATCTCCTTCTGCTGATTTCCTGCTTCGAATATCGAATTGATCATGGTTTTTACCAGTTGTCCTTTTGCATCGAAGAGGTCTATTTTTAACCGACTTTTTTCAGGAAGCGAAAAATCGAGTTGAACCAGATCATTTGCAGGATTCGGATAAACGCTGGCTTTCAAACTATTCTTTTTTAGATCAGGATTTACCCCCACCCGAAGTGCTCTTAGTAAAATTGTATTGACGGACATTGGCGCAAGTTCGACCGAAATCTGATTTAGTGAAGCAAGAACTGTGCTTTTCACCAATGCATTTTTTGCGTGTGATATAAAAGTCTCCGTAGTACCGAGTTTTGAAAGCGAGTACATTGGATATGCATCCAAACCCACCACATAACCGGTAAAGTTCAGATTCACCAGTTTCTTATCTGTCAATGACCGGTTTATCAGAACAACCGATAATGAATCATTATTAACATCGGTGGTAGGGTAGGCCGATACCAATAGTTCATCCTGAGATGTTGCCTTGACAAAGTTTTTCTGATTGTAGCGGCTGAATAAATGAAGTGCTTCCCACATCCCGGTGTCCCAACTCCAGGGAGTAAAAATCGTGACACCGTTTTTCATGAATTCGCCCATGGTTGAGGCGTACCAAAGTGCCTGAACATTGGCATCTTTTGAGGCCATTCCGGTTTCTGTGATTGCCAGCCCAACACCGTGATTGGCACCGATGTATTTGGTCAGCCAGTCGGCACACCGACCCAGAACATATTCCTTACTGATGCTGGTATCCCAGCCACCATTCAGCGTGTGAACTCCGTTGGCTTCAGGATAGACGTAGTTCCGGTCGAAAAATACACGATGAAACTGCAAACAGGTTGCTGCGTCGGTTGAGCCGGGATAGTAATGAATATCGATGACATCCAGTAATCGGATGCCTGTAGCTTTTTCTTCTTCTGAAATTCGTTTGATAAAAAACTCGAGCCAGCAATATTTTTTTCCGCCGGAAGGAATTCCGTCATTTCCGTATCGGTACCATTGCCATTCGTTGGCTGTAACCGGTCCAACCAGTTTAATGTCAGGATATTTGGCCCGTGCAGCTTTGGCAACCTTGAAATAGAGTTGCATAAATTCTTCGGCTGTACATTGTGTCGGCATCACGTCGTCATGCGTTCCCGACCAGATTTCTGGTTCATTGTCCATGTCCCAGTAGCGGATACGTGTTTTATCGTAGCCAAGCCCTTTGGGGCCGAACCATTTATCGAGAATGCCTACGGTTGAATCTGCAGGCCAGTTCATGGTGTAAAGAGCCGGATTTCCTTCTACCAGAGCTTTCCCATTATTCGTTCCGGATTTATTGGGTTGTCCGCCACCGGCCAGGTTTTGTCCGACTCCTGCCCATCCTTGCGATTGGTTGAATCCCCAGTCGTTGAAGTTGTTTTTGGTATTGGCGGCAGATTTTCCAATCAGTTGAAACGACCACATTCCTTCCACTCCGGGCATTTTGTCAAGCATGTTTTTTGCGGCATTGTCCCAATTGTTTGCATACACATTGTTATACCAGTCGGGATGACTGGAAAGTTGATTTCTCCAGTTGTATTTGGTGCTGTTATTTCCGCCGCTTTGTCTGACGAACCGGACACCTGCTTCTCTGGCTTTGGTAATGTCGGCGGTTGTTCCAGAGCTTAAAAAGGTACTTGGTAGCACGCCGTTTTTCCCGTAGATAAATGGAGAAACAGGAATTTTGCTTTTGGTCAGGTCAATGTCGATGCGCACAGCAGTTTGGGCAAGACCTACGTTTGTTGAGATCAGCAAAATGAATAAATATTTTAAAATGGATGAAAGTTTCATATCTTATTGGATTACAAATTTTTGCTGATTTTTTTTTAGGTTTACCTGGGCCAAAGATATTCAGAAACTTGTGTTTTTCGATGAGTTTCGGGATGATGTAACAGATGAAATTTATCTTTTATGAATCGGCTTATTGCAGCTGGGCACCTCAAATATTCATATGATGATTTCATATTTGGAAAGAATGGATTGTCTTGTTATTCATATTGAATAAGCTGGAATAGGTAGTTGGCGTTTGGTAGGCTGATTGTGATTTGAAAACTGTTTGGGAAATGAATAAAAGATTCGTGCAATAAGCATTTCAGTAAAAAAACAAGGGCCCCGTGAAGGGCCCTCGTTTCAATTTAGTTGGTTATTTTTTTATAATCTTCTGGATATTAATGAATTTTTCTCCGGAAGATATTACAAAAACATAGATACCTGCAGGCTGAGCTGCAAGGGAAACGTACTCGGTTGAATTGTTAACCGTTACATCGCGAAGAGTAATGCCAGTAGCATTATATACACGTACTCTGTTTCCTTTTACAAGGCCATTGATAACTACTTTGTCAGTGGTTGGGTTTGGATACATTTTGATCATTTCATTAGTATCCAAATTACTAACACCAACAGTAGTTCCAATTAGATAGGTCACAGTTGTACTATTGTCAGCTGCTACTACCTGAAGTCTGTCACCAACGGTGACAACAGAATTGCCTGAAGGATTTCCGTCCTTATCAATTACCATAAGGCTTGCACCATATGAAGGTAGCAGGTTTTCTCTTTTATAGAAGTCAGATATACTCACAGAAGTTGTAGGTAGTTTGATCGTGAGGGCAACCTGATCAACTTTATACGTAGATGAAGTTACATAAGCCAGATAAGTATTTTCCTTGAAGTTCAGGATAGAGAAGAGGTAACCTTTTGACGATGTACCATTCTTGGATGTAACTAAAAGCTTATCATCCTTGTAAATGTTACCGGCAGTGCGTAAGAATCCGGCTTTATCATAGATCTTCATTGTAGCTCCAGGAGCAGGAGTTAGGTTGCTCATCAAGGTATAAACTGAACTTGCTTCCGGAATAAACTGGATTAATGCTGCATCCTGATCAACACTGTAAACATCGGATGTTACATAAGCTTGACTTAAGTCTGCTGTAGGTATCAGCTGATAGGTGATTTTATTGATGCCATTTTCAGCAATTACTTCTAAATAAATTTTATCGGTTGCAATCACATCAGTATAAGTTGAATCATAGGTCAACTTATTCAATGTCATATACGCATCGTTTTCATCTGTCAAGGTCAGGGTAGCACCGTTTGGAACAACAATACCAGCAACGATATCTCTTAAAGGAGTCGAAGGATTGACACCGCTGAATCCACCAACTGTGCCTGTCGTGCCGGTTACATTAATGGTGTATTTAGATGAAGTCAGTTTTGCATTTGAACTCAAACCTTCCGCGGTAACACTTAGAATGTATTCTGAAGTATTTGTACTGTCGGCTGACAAAACAACCAAAACATCTCCATTAAGCACGGCTGCACCATCTGCAAGTACCAAACCAGTAGTTGATGATTTAACTTTCAGATCTTGCAGAGCATCAGCTTTCAGAAGGTTCTGATAGAAGCCTGTTACTGTAGTACCTGTGGTCAAACCTTTAATGGTTTCCTTCGCGCTGTATCCTGGGCTAACCCTGTATTTAAGTGAAGTTACTGTTGATTTGTATGATGTTACCTCGTTCTGAGCATGAGAACCAATTCCTGTGCAAATAGCAACATCAGCACCATACCAATCTGGCCAAGGCAATTTAGAATAATCCTCAGGCCTGTTCATAATCCATTCGCTGTTGTCCAGAGTAGTTCCAAAAGATCCGTCAGGAACAGGATTACCTTTTGTAATATTTGGTTTGCGGGTTAAGCTCCTGCGTTGATCCATGCTTACTCCACCAACTTTCCAACCGTTATTGTTGGCTCCGCCAATAGATTCCATCAATTCAAAATCATTCCGATCAGTAGCTGGCTTGAGGCCATTAATTACTGAATCGTTCAGGATCTTGTACATAAACCGGTTGTTGTTGAACCATGGACCCGGTACACTTTGACCCTCAGAAATAGCTCTTCCGTAAGGATTGAAAGCAAAGTTAATGTCGACATATTTAATGTATGGGTGATTTTTTGCCTGTAACCAACCGTTTGGCACATAAGCAAAAACAAATGTCTCTCCAGGATAAACCAAAGAAGATGTATTTAAATCGGGCTCGGCAATACGAGGCTGAACCTGCCAGTTGGCTTCGTCCTGCCATTTTTTGCCGGGAATATACTTCATATAAGCATTATTCCAATTGGCTGTCGCGTTGTTCCCATTAAACATGTCAATTTCAGGACCCCATCCGGCTGCAAACATATAATGACTCAAGTCGATTGGTTCAGTACCAGGATTGTAAATTTCCATAAAACTGCTGGTCCATTCTGAACGAAATACAATCTGAGAGATAAATGGTTCAGCAATATAAGGCTGTAGGTTCGCAGGATCTTTTTCTTTTTCGAACTGTACCTTATAAACGGAAACAATTGTATCGTTTTCAGCAGTTACAGTAAAAGTTACCGTACGGTCTTCGACAGTGCCATCAAGAGTTTTCGCTCTCTTAACCACTACTTTTGAGTCAAGGTCCTGTTTGGTATAGGTTAAAGCTGGAATACCATCGTATCCGGCAGCTACAGGTATTTTTACCAGATAGGAATAATTCGCGGATGCGAATCCTGGAATTGTATCGCCTTTCCATCCATATGAACCGGCAATTTCTCCTTTAAAGTCTGCTGGGATATCAGGCCATGTTATTGAGGATAGCAAAGCATTAAAGCTTGGTACATATTTTTCCAGTTTCAGGAAATAATTTTTAACTTTTCCGCTCTCAGAAGTTACTTTCAGCAAATCGCCGGTTTGTAAGTCTGGTTTTGCAACGCCGCTTTTGTAAACAATTTGCCAGCTTGCTTTGGGTGCTTTTTCAAGGTATTTAAACAAAGTATCTACCCGTGTAGAATAGTCAACACGGCTGATTGTATCCATTGCTTTAACACCGTCAGTTACCCGAATATCTGAATAATTCCAGAGTCCGGCTCCGTTTACCGAAAATTTACCATTCTTATTGTTGAAGTCGAAGGCGTTTTTCGGAATGACAATATTATCGTCGGCAGTTGGAGGCAATACCTTAATAGTGAATTTTTGAGTGATAAGCTGATCGCCGCATGCATAAAGAGTAAGTATATCGCCCGTGCGTGCAGAAATGTATGCTGAGTCTTCAGAAGTTCCGGCAAGGTCATATCCCCAAGCCAAACCTGGTTTCCTTTGAAACTGATACATGATGGAGTCCATGTTACGAACACCCCATGGAACAGTGATTGTATTTGCAGTCAAATCAACAACCACTTTTGGGTTTTTAGGCACCAAAGTAGCGTCATTAATCTTGGCATCTACCTGATTACCAACGGTCCAGAATACTGCTCTTAAAGGATACATATTCCAGTTGTTTAAACTTAAAATTGGAATTGGAATCCATTCAGAATCCGTTACGTCAAGACCTCTTCCATCTTTAAAATTCAGATTTCCTGTTTTGATCGAGTTTTTACGAATTAAGATTTGACTTGATGTTCCACCTACTACACCGGCAACATCATATGAACCGTAGTTATTTGTTCCTGATGTGTTATCAAAAACTCCACCAACCTGATCAACTACAGCAGAATCTCTTAAACCTGTATCAGGATTTGTGAAGAAATGACGGATAGCAAAACATTCGCGTCCGTCCCAGCATGCCATACTATTAGCAACCGGAGAAGCTTTATCATCAGCTGCAAGCGGTGTGGACTCAGGTTGGTCGATCAAAAGATCGGCTAATTTGTAGAATTCAGGTTTGGTGATTATTTCACGATAATGCTGTGGATCTTTTGGCCACATTTTCGGATTGTAATCATAGGCCGAAGAGACAACAAATGATTCTCCGGGATGCATGAGCTTGTCAGGTAACATAAAAGCATAAGTTGCATCGTAACCTGTATAAGGTTGTGCCCATGCCGGATTGTTCTGAAACTGAAATTCTTTGAGATTGATAGTTTCAATTCCCATGTTCGTAATTTCAAGATAGAACATGTCCGTGGTGTGGTATTCAATCTCAGTAATAATAAGATTGTTGTAGGCCTTTGTTGACTGTGCATTCACTAATGCACCAAAACCTACTACCATCAAAAACAGAAGTAAAAGTTTTAATTTCATAATTTTTAAATTTTAGATTAATTGGATGTTCAGAAATAATAAATGGTTCTTCTCAAAAATACTTATTAAATGTATTTTAAAGTTATGACATGAATTGAGAAGAATGTAACGATTCTTTCATTGATGCAAAAAATCAACCATTTTGGGATCGATATTTATATTCAGATAGCTTGTTTTAGCATTAGAATGATCTTTTGGTAATGAAAATTTAAGATTGGATTAATCTATCATGTTGAAATATAGCAGTGTAAGTGATGTGGAGTCTACCTTAATACTGATATTGCCTGAAAAATGAAAAATTGAAATTTTCTTTTTTGTTTTCCAATTGACTTTTTTGCAAGAATGAAATAAAAAAATCGCTGTTGAATGATGATCTGATTGGAAAAACTTTTTGTTTACAACCTTGATACTGCCAGAAAAAAAGTTAGTAAAACGTTTATTTTCGTATCTTGAACCACTTTAAAGGAAATTATTGGCACTTTATTTTTTAATTGTCATGAAGAAAATAGGCATAGTCCTCATATTCATATATTTATTGTCTTTTCAGTTTTGTTTTGGTGATGATTTCAGGTATTTAAGGACGAATGAAGGTCTTTACAATGGCGAAATCAATTCGATAGCCCAGGACAAGGCCGGAAAAATGTGGTTTGCAACCTGGACCGGACTGACCTGTTACAACGGCTACAACTTTCAGTACTTTAAACCTGAACTTGGAAATCCGCTGAGTTTGGCAGATAAAAAAATCAACAAGATTTTTATTGATTCTAAAGATGTTCTCTGGATTTCATCCAATAGAGGAGTGTCTTTTTTTCGTAAAGAAGATCAGACCTTTCATTCGATCAATGTTGGCGGTCTTTCTCCTTCATATTTCTATGTTTCCGGTTTTTTTGAATCAAATGGCAATGTGTTGATTTATACTACTTCAGGAATATTTTTAGTTTATAATTCTTCCGATTCCGGTCAGAATTACCGTACCAAAAAATTAAAGATATTTGATGGTAAAACAGAGTTTGTGGATTTTATTCATACTATGAGTACGTTTCAAGACCATCTGGCGCTTATTTCTGATGCCTATTCGAATATGCCAACCCGTTTGCTTTTGGGTGATCTGTTAGTTGATACCCGGGATACCCTGATCAGGATTCAAAACCCGATTAGTTATCCAAAGCATATCAATGCAATTACCTATCTAAAGGAGGAAAATAAACTCTACCTGGGAACAAATGACGGAATTTCAGTTCTTCGTCCGGATCAGAAATTGATTTCAGATCCGATTTATTTTAAAGGTATGGTGATTCAAAATTTGCTTTATACAAGTAATCACAAGATCTATTGTTATTCAGGAGAACCGGTTTTGTACTATGCGGATACCAAATCCGGACAAACCGGACAATATCTGCCCGACCCTTTGAAATTAGGTTCCCTTCTGGACAATATTATTACCTGTTTGTTTGAAGATTTTTCGGGAAACTTGTGGGTTGGACATCAGGGACTTGGATTAAGCATTCTCAATTTGAACAGGAAAGCATTTTACTCATTTAAGCACGATCCTTCCATTCCCAATTCATTGAATGGAAATATTGTGATGTGTTTTAACGGGACCGATAAGGAGATTTTCATCGGAATGCGCCAGGGAGGTTTGAATGTGACTTCCAAGAAACCAGACAAGCTTGGGAATTCTGAATTTCGGGTTTTAAGTTATCAACAGCAAGCCAAACCACTTTCGCAATTTGATAATATCTGGGACATTGCCCGCGAATCGGACTCAGTTTTCTGGGTTGCTTCCAATGGCGGTATTGACCGGCTGAGGAAAACAAATCAGGGATGGATCTATGGAACCAAATCGGAGCAGCCGCTATACCGAGGTGTGGTGCGAAAAATAATGATTGATAATAAAAAAAATATCTGGTGCGGTACTTTTAGTAATGGACTGGTATTTATACCGGCGCTCTCAAAAAATCCGGATAAAAAGACATTCAATTTTCCATATAATTTTGAAAACAAGGAGGGTGTATCGGGTAAAACGGTATTGTCCATGATTATTGATAGCAAAGACCGGTTTTGGGTAGGTACTATCAATGGATTGGATTTGCTGAAAACAAAGTATAGTCAGCTTGATTTATCGGGCAAGACTAATCCGGATGTTCGCTTTACCCAATTCATTGCCACAAAACCTGAAAAACATTTTCTGAATGCAAATGAAATCAACTGCATTTATGAAAATACGGACGGAAAAATATGGTTGGCAACTCAGGGTGGAGGTGTAAATATTATGGACCCTGATTCGGTTAAATTTACACATCTTACTGCATCAAACGGTTTACTTGGGGATGATGTTCTGGGGATTCTTCCTGATCGGTCCGGAATTAAATGGATCAGTTCCAATAAAGGATTAGTTACGTTCAATGCTGCCAATCCGAATAA
>CAIPKZ010000318.1 GCA_903865775.1 uncultured Prolixibacteraceae bacterium
GAACATCTTTAGATAAATCTTATCCTATACAGATCAAGTCTGGAACTAAATTTCAAACTGTTTCAACAGGGTATTATCATTCCATTTCCATTGACGAATCGGGTAACCTTTGGGGCTGGGGTTCTTATTATTACGGAACTTTCTTATATAATTCTTTACCAATACAAATTGAGACTGGAGCTAAGTTTAAAAATATAGCAGCCGGAAGTGGACACGCACTGGCTATTGATATAAATGAGAACTTATGGGCGTGGGGTAATAATCTGTATGGACAATTAGGAGATGGCACTGCTTGGTATGATTCACCAATTTGGATCAATACTGGAAATTTGGCAAATGCGGCAAATGTATTTTCAACGTCAGAGGACATAAAAGCTTGTGGATTATACCACCAAATAAAAATTCATGCCGTGAAATATGGAAACTTTAACATTTATACCCTGATGGGTACCAAAGTTGCCTCTGGGAAACTGCAACCCGGAGAATCATACATTCCCATGAAACCTGGATTCTATATTTTAAGTACAGGAAATTTCCAAAGTAAAGTTTGGGTGAATTAAAATTTGCACTATTCATGTTAGAAGATAAAAGTATTCAGCTAAGAATTGATGAAATTCGGTTTTTGCAGACTGACCAAATATATCACTTTCAGTATTCTAAAATTGCAAAAATTCCTTTTAAAGTTCATTCTTTCATTGAGATAATGAATTGTCGGATGATCGATTTCAGCGAAGCTGCGGATTCTTTGATGAAGAATAATCATGTAATTCCATCTCTATCCCTGATTAGGTCTATTATCGAAAACGCGGCAATTACATTTAGAATAGAAGTAGCTATTGAAACCTCTCTAAAATCAAATCAATTGTTCGAAGGCTTTGATCTTTTGATTACCAGACTAACTTTTGGAGCAGGATATGATGAAATTAAAGCAATTAATGTTTTAAATCACCTTGATATACTTGATAAAAAATATGAAGGAATAAGAAAAACTTATGATTTATTATGTGAATTTGTTCATCCAAATGCAGATGGTGTTCAAAGTAGTTATTCAATTCTAAATGAAGACATAAGGAATACTGATATATTGAAGGTATTTTCACCTAAACATCCTTTTTACAAAGAGGTTGAAAATTGTTTCCAGATAAGTATGGAAATATATCTTGAATGTTCAAAGAAAATTAGAACAGATTTACCTGCGTTTGCTCTTTTATGCGAAAGACAAATTCTTAAAAAATAAAAAGTATTTGTTTTCAAAACTCAAAATAAGAATCCAGACAGTTTTCTATACCTGTCAGGTTTGAAGGAAGTTGTTTCGTACTGGAAACTGCGGATTAATCTGTCTCTATTGGATATTTTTCCGATGTTTTACAATTTCGCCATCAACAACAAATGTGATAGACTCTGCGATGTTGTTGGAATAACTGGCAATGCGTTCGATTAGATTCACGATGATTAATATGTTCGACGCGACGATCACCACTTCCGATTTCTCCATCATTTCATTCAAAATACGCTCAGCAATGGCACGACAGCCTTCTTTGACGGTCGCTGAGTGATGGTAAATTTTCTGGCAATATTCCAGATCATGCGTTTTTACCAGATCAAGCACATCCGAAAACAATGAAGATATTTCAGCACTGACCTGATCAACACCTAGATCCGTGACCAGCTGACGGTAATCTTCGAGTGGAGCAATTCGTTTGGCAATATTCACCGCATGGTCGCCAACACGTTCCAGATCATTGTTGATTTTCAGGGCCGAAAGAATGTAACGCAAGTCGCGTGCAACCGGCTGCTGCAGCGCAAAAATCTTTTGGCACAGCCGGTCAATTTTCACATCGAGAGTGTTGATTTCCTTGTCGTTTTCAACCACCTTTTTTGCAAGTTTAAGATCGTTATCCTTCAGAGCTGTGAGAGAATCATTGATCTGCTGATTGACCTGAGAACACATTTGAATGACCTTCTGCGAAAGTTTTTCAAGTTCTGAATCGAATATTCGGTATGTTTCCATGTTATAAAGCCTCTCTTAAAGCCTCCCCTAACCCCTCCGAAGGAGGGGGACAGGAAAAGCTTCGCGGGTTTTCTGTTTTAATCAATATTTCAAAAAATCAATAAAATCTTGGTATTCGCCGTTCAATCTCCCCTCCTTCGGAGGGGCTGGGGGAGGCTACAAGTCTCCCCTTGGGGGAGATTTAGAGCGGATTTCTCTGTTACCCAAATCTTCCGGTTATGTAATCTTCAGTTTGTTTTTTTTCCGGATTGGTAAATATCTTTTTTGTTTTATCGAATTCGATGAGTTCACCCAAGTAGAAGAAAGCCGTAAGGTCGCTGATTCGGGCCGCCTGCTGCATGTTGTGCGTTACGATGACGATAGTGTATTTTTCTTTCAACTGGACGATCAATTCTTCAATTTTTGAAGTCGAAAGCGGATCGAGTGCACTGGCCGGTTCGTCCATCAGAACAATTTCAGGATTGACGGCCAAAGTACGGGCAATACAAAGCCGCTGTTGCTGACCACCCGAAAGCCCCATGGCTGAATCGCCCAAACGGTCTTTCACTTCAGTCCAGATTGCTGCATTCTGAAGGGCCGTTTCAATAATTTCGTCCAATTGTTTTTTATCTTTTACACCGTTTATACGGGGACCGTAGGCAACATTTTCGTAGATCGATTTGGCAAAAGGATTTGACTTTTGGAATACCATTCCCACCTTCTTGCGAAGGGTGACCACATCGATGTTATTATCGTAAATGTTGATGCCATCGATCAGAATTTTTCCTTCGATTTTAACTCCGTCAATCAGATCGTTCATTCGGTTCAGACTGCGCAAAAAAGTGGATTTTCCGCAGCCGGATGGACCGATAAAGGCAGTTACTTTTTTCTCCGGAATCTGAATGGAGATATCGTTAAGCGCCAGTTTGCTTCCGTAATGCAGAAACATGTTTTCGGTTTGTATTTTTTCGTGGGCCATAATTAGTCTGTTTTCTTTTTTCTGATACGGTATCTTAATATGATGGCTGAAATATTCAGTATGAATGTCAGGGCTAAAAGTACAAGCGTAGTACCAAACTGAATGGGCATGGTTTTGTCAACGTTGGCTGATTGAGTTGTCATTACATAAATATGATAGCCAAGTACCATAAACTGATCGCTTAGTGAAGCTGGTAATGTTGCCACGTAATAGGCAACGCCGGTAAACAGGATAGGTGCAACTTCGCCAGCTCCTCGGCTGACTGCAAGGATTGTCCCGGTCATAATTCCTGAAATTGATCCGGGAATGACGACCTTCCAAATGGTTTGCCATTTGGTGGCTCCAAGCGCCAGGCTGGCAGCACGAAGATCTCTTGGTACCGTTTTTAATGCTTCTTCAACCGAAACGATGACTACCGGTAGGGTTAATAGTGCCATCGTCAGGCTGGCCCAAAGTATATTGGGCTGACCCCATTTGAGTTGTCCACCTAGGAAGGTATTGTCCACTGAGGTTCCGACAAATTTGATGAAAAACCCCAGACCGAACAGCCCGTAAATTATGGAAGGGATAACTGCCAGAGTGCGCACAGCAAAACGAATAGTTTTAGCTATAATTGAGTTTTCCTTGGCATATTCAGTCAGATAGATTGCTGTAATTGTTCCAAAAGGAACTGCAGCTACCGACATGATAATTACAAGCAGGGCCGTTCCGTAAATGGCTGGAAAAATTCCGCCTTTGGTCATTCCATCTTCCGGAAAACTGGTCAGGAACTCCCAGGAGATTTGCTCTTTTCCACCTATAACTATGACTGTGATCATCACCACCACGATGGCTATAATCAGCAAGGCTGCAGAAAGAGTCATGCCCTCAATCAGAATGCCTTTTATATTTTTTTTGAAGCTCTTTATCATTTTCCCTGAATTCGTTTCATTAATTTTCCTTTCACATAGAACTCAGCAATTGCATTCAGGATGAACGTAAAGATGAACAGGAGTGAGCCGATCAGAAAGAGTACATTGTAATGTGTATCGCCAAAAACTACTTCCGCCATTTCTGCACCAATTGTAGCAGCCAGTGTACGCACCGATTCGAAAGGATTCAATCCCATTTGAGCAGCATTCCCTGTGGCCATCAGGGCAATCATTGTTTCTCCGAAAACACGGCCCACACCCAGCAGCACTGCAGCAAAAATTCCCGGGGTTGCTGCCGGAAGAATCACAAAAAAGGCAGTTTGCCATTTGGAAGCTCCGAGTGCCAGACTGGCTTCACTAAAAGTTTTTGGAACCGCAGTTAGTGCGTCTTCCGTGATGGTGAAAATGATTGGAATGGCAGCAATTCCCATTGCAATCCCTCCAACAAATGAGTTTAAACGAGTGTCGTAATGAAATACTTCCTGAAGGAAGCTTGCCAGCACCATCAGGGCGAAAAACCCGATCACTACGGAAGGAAATCCTGCCAGTAATTCGATGGTTGGCTTGATAATTTCTTTTAACCGTTTGCCTGCGAACGAAGCAGTGTACAATGCAGCCATGATCGCCAGAGGCGCCGCAAAGAGCATGGAAATAATCGTAACCTTGAAGGTTCCAATGATGAGAGAAAGAATACCGTATCGGGGTTTTTGGGAAACAGGTACCCAATCTTTTGTGAGGATTGATTTCAAAGCGGTCTGGTTATCATCGAACCCGCTTCCGGCACTTACCGTATAGGCTTCACTGGTTGAATCTGCTGTTGCAGAAATATCTACTACTTCCCCGTAAGTTTCCTGAACATCTTGCGCTTTTGGCGTGTCAGTGACTTCGCCATAAGTTTCCTGTGTTGCCTGATTCTCTGCGGAAGCTTCAGTCTTTGCAGAGGATTTTGCAGTGGAGAATATTGGCAATGATTCGCGGAATACAAAAAAGAAAATCAGAACTATGATTGCAATCGATAAAAATGCTGTTCCTCTAATTATTTTCTCAGCCAGATAATCGCTCCACCTGAATTTCTTCTGGGTGATATCAATCAGGCCTGAGTCCGAAGATTTGGATCGTTTTCCCTTTTGGGTTTTATTGGTCATAAAAAGAATATCATTTTATAGAATGATGAATATAAAATACATAAAGCGAATTGCTATACAAAGAAAGCAATTCGCTCATGTTCATTAATAGGCTGTTTTATTCAAATGCATTGATATTATTATTATTTTACCGGGAAGTAACCCATATCAACAACAAGCTTCTGTCCTTCAGGTCCTAAGATCCAGTCAATATAGCTTTTCATATATCCGGCAGGTTTATTCTTTACATACATAAATAAGTATCGGCTAATTGGATAAGTATCATTTTTAATGGTTTCTGCTGTGGCCAAAACGCCGGGACTGCTTTCGTCTTTTTTTACTTTACAAATTTCCACTCCCTGTGCATACGCTGCACCTCCATAACCAATAGCATTACGATCATTCATTACTGCATTTACAACAGCTGCCGTTCCAGGAAGAGTTGCACAACTCGTGGCGTAATCTCCTTTTACAACATGCTCCTGAAAGAAAACATAAGTTCCTGAACTATTTTCGCGACCATACAGTTTGATTTCTGCGTTGTCTCCACCGACTTCTTTCCAGTTTTTGATGTTTCCCTTAAATATTTCACTTAACTGATTAATTGAGAGTTCTTTTACTTTATTGGAAGGATGCAGATAAATGGTAATACCATCTTTAGCACATGCAATTTCAACACCTGTAGTGCTATAAAGCGATTTCATATTATCCATTTCGGTGCTTTTCATTTTTCGGCTCGAAATGGCAACATCAGTAGCACCATTTATTAAGGCAGAAATTCCGACTCCAGATCCGCCACCGGTTACCTGAATGGCTGTATTTGGATTACTTTTCATATATACCTCAGCCCATCGCTGTGCTAAAATCACCATGGTGTCCGAACCTTTAACTGTAATGCGATCGGGAGCTGGTGTAAATGCGAAACCAATTATACCCAGTAAAACGAATACAACTGCAAGCTTTTTAATGTTCAATGGATTCATTTTTTTCTGTTTTAGAATTGTTAATCGTAGTTTCCAATTTATCTGTTATTGTAAGCGCAAAGTTCCTCCATTAATATTACAATACGATTAAACTATCGTTAATTAAGAATTACAGCGATAGGAACTGATTATAAATCACTAAATATTTGGAGTATAGTTCGAAGTTTTTTGATTACAGATTAGTAACTTTTAAAAAAGTCAGTTTCTACAATTTATGATTTGTTGCCGGCTCTGATTGTTACCCGTTTGCGATTAACAAAAGTGGCGGATTACTTTTCTTATGAAAATAATCCGCCATTGTTTTAATAACGTGTCTAATTCAAAAAGAAAAGATAAATTATTTTACGGGGAAATAGCCCATCTCAACAACCAGTTTCTGGCCTTCAGGGCTCAAAATCCAGTCGATGTAGCTTTTCAATGCTCCGGTTGGTTTGTTTCTAAGGTACATATACAAATAGCGTGTAATAGGATATTCGCCGGTTTTAATTGTTTCGGCAGTAGCTAAATATGCAGGGCTGTTATCGTCCTTTTTCACTTTACAGATTTCAATTCCTTCGGCATAAGCAGCGCCGCCATATCCAATGGCATTGGGGTCTTTTTTTACTGCATTTACAACTGCTGCAGTTCCTGGCAAAGTCTGACAGCTTGGGGCATAATCGCCTTTCACCACGTTTTCCTGAAAGAAAACATAAGTTCCGGAACTGTTTTCACGTCCGTAAAGTTTAATCTCAGCATCGGCTCCGCCAACTTCTTTCCAGTTTTTGATTTCACCTTTGAAGATTCCACTCAGTTGTTTAATACTGAGTTCTTTTACTTTATTTGTAGGGTGCAGGTAAACAGTAATACCATCTTTCGCACAGGCAACTTCAACACCTAAAGTATTGTATCTGGCTTTCAGTTTTTCCTTTTCGGTGTTTTTCATTTTACGACTTGAATTGCAAATGTCGGTTGCCCCATTGATTAAAGCTGAAATTCCAACACCTGATCCGCCTCCGGTTACCTGGATAGCAACATTTGAATTGCTTTTCATATAGACTTCTGCCCATTTCTGAGCAAGAATTACTAATGTATCCGAGCCTTTTACGACAATTTTGTCAGCAGCAGGTGCAAAAGCAAACCCGATTAGACCAAGTAAAACGACGATAACTGCCAACTTTATGCTATTTATTGATTTCATTTTTTCTCTTTTTAAATGTTATTATGCTTCAATTAAAATTTTGCCTGTATTCTCAGGGTCAATGCATTTTGGTTTACAACTTTGCTGTAATCCATACCTTTTGCAACCTTTGTTCCGTCGGCTTTGGTATAGTCTTCGGTTACTAAACCTGCTGAACCAACCTTTTCATTCTGAACGATATCATAGGCCAGGGAAATTCTTAAATTGTCATCAAAATAATGGTGTAAAGCCAATCCAAAGGTTGTGGTAGCGAGGTCGCTTTTTCCGCTGGTTTTAGATTTCAATACGGTAGCATCGGTAGGTGAAAATTTGGCGACAGCAACATCTTTTCCGCTGATATCGGTATTTGGATCGTAGTAATCGTAACGGAAAGCAAACTGATTTTTCTTTCCAAGGTTTTTGATAAAATAGAGGTAGTAACCGGCGAAATTATTCTGGAAATTGGCAACACCAGGAACTGGAGGATTCTTAACCGGATCAGTACCGGCAGCTACTGCAGAATACCCTACAGAAGCATTATTACCTGCAATGTATTCGCCTTTCAACGACATTCCACCTAAAAGGTCGGCAAACAACTGGAATTCACCACCTATCCAGTTTCTTTTTACTGCATCGCCAAATTTAATAGCTGTTACAGTAGTATAGTCGCTGCTTAAAGTACTTGTTGCGTTCGATTTGAGTGATCCGAAATAACCATGGGCACCAAAATCAAGTCCGCCAAAGCTTCCAAGTCCTAAGTTATAGGTTGCACGCACCATGATATCTTTATAGTTGTCGTAGTCTTTGTTTTCAGAAGGGTTGAGGTTCACACCTGCGCTGTTATTAATGGTCAGACCGTCAGTTCCGTTTAGAAGGGCTAATTGTACATGAAGTGGCAGGTTGAGCGGATTATATTCCAGCTTTGCTCCAATCGCACGTTCTCCCGGATAAAGAGCCCGGATTACTGCCGAACGTTCTGGCATTTCGCGTTGACTTGATGAATATTCAACTTCGTAGTTTGGGCGGTTAAATTTACCGGCAGTCAGGCTAAATGATTTTGTCCAACGATCGTTTAAAACCACGTAAGCATCTTTTAACGAAAGAGCACCGGGGGCAAAGTCAGGTTGTAATACAAATTTAATTCCGTCAGTTGCTTCGTAAGTAAACTTTACTCTGGCGCGACGGATTGAAAAGTAGTTGTTCGAAGTCGACTCAAGAGCAGGACTTTCAAACATTTGGTATTGAGCTTGAATGTACCCCGAAATTTTGATTTTGGTCAATTTTGATAAATCGCTTTCGGCAGTTGCAAGTCTTTCGGTTATACCTGTCACTTTGTCGTTTACTTCACTCAATTTTTCATTAACAGTTGTTTCCTGGGCGGTGGCTTTAAAAAATAAAGCAGAAACAAATAAAATAGCAATTAGGCTAATTCTTTTCATATTTTTTAGTTTTTATTAATGTGGTTAAATAACAATGTATGCAGGTTAAATAACTATGCAAAGCTTCTGTATTAATGTTAAAAAACGATTACAATACCGTTAATTAATAATTACATATTGGATAACTGACTGTATAGCAAATAAATCATGAATTTCCAGACAAACAATTCTGTTAAGAACCCATTTATTTTTTGTTAAACGGCTTTTGAGAATATCATCTTTTCTTAACCTGATTTCTTCAGATTGCATCAGCTTGCTATTGTGCTAATATCCAGATAAATTGATGGTTATATTACAATCTTGTTATCCAAATGTAATTGAAGTGTAATGGATTGTTCTTCGATCTGTAACGACCAGACGATTACTTTGCAATTTATTTATTGCCTGTTTATTCGATATGGAACTCTTGAAATTAAAAAAGAGTCATTTTATTTATTAAGTATATTTTGAATGAAAATACTAAATTGTTTGCTGGTTGTTGCCATTCTGTTTGTTTCAATACCTGGAATTGCACAAACCGGTGTGATTAAAGGTTCAGTATTAGATGTAAATACCAAAGAAACCCTGATTGGAGCTACAGTGGTAGTTCAGGGAACAACAATTGGTGCAGCCACAGATTTTGATGGGAATTTCCGAATTGAAAAAGTTGCTTCCGGAAGTTATAACCTGATCGTTTCGTATATATCATACGACAATGAAATAGTTCGTGTTGAAGTAAAGAATGGAATTGAAACAACTGTAAATGCTGAACTGAAGGTTGCATCGGTTAACATTGATGAAGTTGAAGTTGTGGGTAAACGCCGCGACAATACGGAAGTTTCAATGATGTCGAACTTAAAAGCAGGCAACTTGATAGTAAGCGGAATTACTGCGCAGCAAATCGGTAAATCTCAGGATAAAGATGCTGCTGAGGTTATCCGGCGTGTGCCTGGGATTACAATTACCGACGGACGTTTTGTCGTCGTTCGTGGTTTGATTGAGCGGTACAACTCGGTAATGCTCAACGGTGCAACTGCACCAAGTTTCGAAGCCGATAAACGGGCATTCTCGTTTGATGCAATTCCCAGCGGAATGATCAACAATATCCTTATTTATAAAAGTCCGGCTCCTGAATTGCCTGCCGATTTTGCCGGAGCTGCGATAAACATTGAAACAAAAAGTGTTGCCGACGAAAACAGCCTGGTTATTTCATATGGTACGAAATATGTCGAGAACACCAGTTTTAAAAGTGATTTCCAAACGTATAAAGGAGGTAAAACTGACCGATTCGGTTTTTCGGATAATTCCCGTGATATTCCTGCCGCAGCTCCAGGCAGCGATGCGTTTAACGATTTGTATGTATGGAAAAGCGCTGCAGATTACAAGTTAAAAACAACTCAATTAGTCGACATTTCCAATTCATTCAGCAATAACTGGGCAACACAGTTAAAAAGCCCTTTACCCGATCAGAATCTTGGAATTACAGTTCAACGCCGATTCGTTCTGGGAAAAGTTTCAATCGGAAACATTACTGCCTTGAACTACAGTCATACAAGCGATTTCCTTGATGTTAACCGTCTGGAATATCAGGATTATTCTTCTGAACAAGATATCGTTATCAAAGATTTTGATTTTCATGATCAACGCTATAAAGAGTCAGCAAAACTTGGATTTATCCACAACTGGAATATTTTATATGGAAAAAGCCAGCGATTGGAATTCAGGAATTTTCTGAATCAAATGGGGAATAAAACAACCACCGAACGTAATGGTATAAATTATTACAATGTAGAGACCATCAATGCAATAAACCTGAAATACGAAACACGTTTGGTCTATTCAGGACAATTGGCCGGAGAGCAAAAATTCAACAAGGAGCGCACCCGAATTAACTGGATGGCCGGTTACGGAACAACCAAAAACAACCAGCCCGACGATCGCAGATATACCTATGTTTTAAATAACGACGAACAGAGCGAACAATACAACAAGTATTATTTCAGGATACAGAACGTTCCGAATGCATTCATGGGTGGGCGCTTGTGGCTCGACATGAGCGAAAAAGTGGTTGATTTGAAAGCCGATCTGGAACATCAGTTTAAGCTATTCGGCAGTGCAAACGATTGGCTTTTGAAGGCTGGTTATTTTCATGAAAAGAAAAACCGCGAGTTTAATTCGCGTATGATTGGAGCTGTTGCAATTAACAATCCTCCTGATATTTTATACAACCAGGTAAACGAAATATTTGCAGCAGAAAACATCTACTTCGACCAGACTCCCCCATACAATCAGCATGGTATTTCATACCGCGATAATACCCATGCCAACGACAGCTATAATGCGAAGGATGAATTGACTGCCGCGTATATTGGTCTTAAAATTCCATTCACCAGCAAACTAAACTTATATGGAGGCGTTCGGGTGGAGAAATTTAACCGACTGATCAGCGATTTCTATGAACTGACAGGTAATACTGAAAATCTGGATATTAAACGCGATACACTGAATTACTTTCCTTCGGCCAATCTTACATATAACGTAAACGAAAAAAACCTGTTCCGGGCATCGTATGGTAAAACTGTCAACCGACCCGAGTTCAGGGAAATGTCGAATTTTGTGTATCAGGATTTCGAAATGTTTATCCTGATTCATGGAAATGAAAAACTTCAAAGTGCCTACATCGACAACTTAGATATTCGTTACGAATGGTATCCTTCCAACGGCGAGATTGTTTCTGCCGGTGCATTTTACAAAGACTTTACCAATCCGATTGAAGTTTTCCTTATTCCTGCAGGTTCAGGATACGATTACCAGCCATATAACACAGAACATGCTAAAAGTATGGGTTTGGAACTTGATGTTAGGAAACAACTTCTTGAGTTTGAGAAATCAACAAGTTTCCTTCATGCCTTAAAAGATTTAACCTTGATTTTCAATACTTCACTCATTAAAAGTGAAATCAATACCTCTAAACAAGGATTTGCACGTGACAGTGTTCGCGTCATGCAGGGACAATCGCCATACATTGTAAATCTGGGTATGAATTATTCTAATCAGGAATCAAAATTTTCAATGGGTCTGAATTATAACCGGGTTGGCAAGCGCATCGCATATGTAGGGACACCAAACAATCCCCACACCTGGGAACTGCCGCGCAATTCACTTGATCTGACCATTGAAAAGGGATTAGGGAAAAACTGGAGTCTGAAAGCTGGTGTAAAAGATATCCTGAATGAGAAGGTAAGGTTTGTACAGTATTACGGACCTGGCGATTCGATAGAAATGGACACATACGCCTATCGCCCAAACCGGACTTATGCCATTTCATTGGTATATAAACTTTAGGAAAGAGTCATTGGTCATTAGGGAAAAGGAATAAGTAAAGTGAGCATCCTTTTACCTTCAACTCCAGAGGAGTGAAATATTTATAGAAAACAAAGAATAAGCAGAATAATCGTCCGTGAGAAAGAGCGAAATAAGGCA
>CAIPKZ010000319.1 GCA_903865775.1 uncultured Prolixibacteraceae bacterium
ATAATTAAAAGACTTTAAATATGAAACGAGTTGCAAATGTGATAGGAGCAAATGGACTTGTTGGCCATAGTCTGATCAACAAATTACTTTTTCATAGCGAGTTTGAGAAGGTCAGGATTTTTGTGCGACGCAAAACCGGGGTCATTCATGAGAATCTCGAAGAAAAGGTTATTGACTTCAATCAACCGGAAAGCTGGAAACATCTGGTTCAGGGCGATGTGATATTTTCAACGCTGGGAACGACGATCAAAACAGCCAAAACCAAGGAAAAACAATACCTTGTCGATTATACCTATCAATATGAATTTGCCAGGGCAGCTGCCGAAAATGGCGTTCCGGCCTACGTTTTAGTTTCATCCATGGGAGCGAATCCAAAATCTTCAGTTTTCTATTCCCGGATGAAAGGCGAACTGGAAGAAGCCGTGTCCAAACTGAAATTCAGCAAACTGATTATTTTCAGGCCGTCCATTCTGGATGGAAACCGTCGTGAGAAACGGACCGGCGAAAAGATCGGACTCATCATCAGCCGTTTCTTAACCCGATATATTCTGAAGAAATACCGGCCAACACCTATACCCATTTTAACCTCAAAAATGATTCGGCTGTCAGTCGATCAAACTGAAGGATTTCGCATGGTGGAGGGAATTGGGATACTTGAAAAACAATAATTTCTTGTCCGTTGGACTTCGGCGTGAGCGTTCGACTGAGCACAATCCGAAGTCTCAGCCGAACGCTAAAGCCGAACGGCAAAGGATATAGCAGAGCTGATCATCAACTCAATATCCTTTGCCGTCACATTCACGTGACGGACTAAACAACAATACCTTACTGGTTCATATCCTTCAATATCTTCTCCACTTCCGCTTCGGTTTTGTGCAGCTTATCTTTACAGATGGTGATCAGTACCGAAACCCGGTTCACCTGTTCCGACAGTTCGTCCACATCCAGTTCTTCGTTTTCAATTTTTTCCAGAATCTCTTCAATTTCTGTAATTGCGTCCTTGTAAGTTGCTTTTTTCGTTGCCATATTTTTATTTTAGAAGCCTCCCCCCGACCCCCTCCAAAAGAGGGGGAGAAAGAATCGCCAGTTGTAATATTCTTGTTTTTTAGTCATTACACTTTATTGGATATTTATTAATAACTGGTTTTTAAGCCCCCTCTTTTGGAGGGGGTTGGGGGGAGGCTCCCCTCCACCCGACTTTCAACCGTTCCGTCGCTTAGTCTGGTTTCCAACAGATCACCTGCTTTAATTTTTGTGATCGACTTCACAATTTTCCCATTGATCATCGTCAGTGAATATCCTCGTTTCAGTATGTTCTGCGGATCAATCAGGCGAAGTTTTTCCTGAAAGGAAATCAGGGTTTTCTTTTCATTCCGGATTTGATCGGTCGCCTGAATTTTAATCAGATGCTGAAACTGGTTCAAAAGGTTTTTGTTCTTCAGTACCTGTGCGCGGAAAATGAAATTCAGTTTGTTTCCTGAAAAGTCGAGCAGATGCTTTTGCTGTGAAACAAACCGGCTGGTCATACTTTTTACCTCTGCGGTATACTTTTTAAGCTCCGACTTCTGGTCCTTCAGGAAAACTCCCGATCGGTTTGCCAGTTGAATACGTGCAATTTTCAAGCGGTTTTGCTGATCGACAATCAGTTGATTAACCAATTGTTTCAGCAGATCAGCCGCATCATTCAGCCGGTTTTTATTTTCTTCGAGCTGATCGGTAATCAATTCGGTAAAATGCTTTTCGAGTTCTTTCAGTTCCTCTGAAAAACGAAGCGCACCGCCAATCAGAAACTCGGCCACTGCGGTTGGAGTTTTCATCCGGGTATGCGCCACCAGATCGATCACCGTATCGTCCTTGTCATGCCCAATGCCGGTAATTACTGGTAACGGAAACTGAGCCACATGGAAAGCCAGTTCGTAATGATCGAAACAAGCCAGATCGAGTTGCGCTCCTCCCCCACGGATTATAACTACTGCATCAAAAAAATCTTCGTATTCGTAAATCAATTCCAGAGCGTTCATGATGCTTCGTGGTGCTTCGTTGCCCTGCATCACGGCCGGAAATAATTTGGTGTAGAAAACAAACTGATGTGGATTGGTATGCAACTGGTCCAGAAAATCCTGCAAGCCTGCCGCTGTGGGCGACGAAATAACAGCAATGCGCTGTGGAACCAATGGCAATTCGAGCTCCTTGTTCATTTCGAGTACCCCGTCTTCCTGAAGCCTTCGGATAATTTCGCGGCGTTGACGCGCCAGATCGCCCAGTGTATAAACCGGATCAATATCCCGAATATTCAGGCTGAAACCGTATACTTCGTGGTATTCCACTTTGGCTTGCAGCAACACTTTGAGTCCTTGGTTAAAACTCTGACCGGTAGTTGTTTCGAAATAAGGTTTTAATATTCTGAAAGTGTACGACCAGATTGTGGCGCGACAGCGTGCTATCACGGTATCGGTTCCCTGTTCGGTCTCAACCAGATCGAGGTAACAATGTCCGCTGCGGTTCACGGTCATTTCGCTGATCTCGGCCTTTACCCAGACAGGCATCGGGAAAGTCTCTTCCAGGCTTCTTTTTACCAGACTTTGTAATTCAGAAAGGGTATGTTGCTGATTGCTCATCGTCTGGCTTTTATCAACTTGAATCGTTCTTCCTTCTCTCCTGAACGAATGGTCAGAATTAGAATTCCATCCGGCAAATGACCAAGATTCTTCAGCAGAATATATCCAGAAGCTTTAAAACCGGATTGATAAAGATTTACTCCCTGAAGATTGCAAATACTGATCGTATAATTATCTTCGGAACCCGGTACCATATTTTGAATCACAATATGATCGCTGAACGGATTGGGTAAAACCATCCACTTCGATTCGGTTTTTAAGTTTTGAGTGCTGTTGAGTTTTAGATATTGGTCTGCCTTTCCAAAATCCGGGATTCCGAAGCCCAGTAAAGAATCCGGTGAATTATACTGGCTGGCGCTTTGTTCGATGGCCAGTTTAAGCTGTTTTACGCTGGCATACGGATTGGCCTGCAGCAAACAGGCACCCATTCCGGCCAAAACCGGCGACGAAAAAGAGGTTCCGCTGGCATATCCTAACATTCCATTGCTGGTTACCAGGTAAGTTGATGAACCTCTGGCTGCGACATTGGGCTTTACTGCACCACCAAAAGCGGGGCCAACAGAACTGAATGAGGCCCGAATTCCATTGATATCTACTGCCGCAACAGCAATCACATTTTCACCATCTGAAGGGGCAATGATGTATTTCCAGGAATTATTTCCTTCGTTACCGGCGCTGTTAAAAACAAGAATTCCTTTTTGAAAAGCCATATTGGCACCTTTTGTAACGCGGGTTTTGTTCCCATTCAAATCGGCATAGGTATGGTCCATTTTAGGATCATCAAATTTATAATAACCTAATGATGAATTAATTACATCCACACCCAGACTATCGGCCAGTTCAGCACCTGCAACCCAGTTATCTTCCTCGAACAGGTTTTCACCTGAATTATCTTCAGTCTGAAATAAATAAAAGGAAGCGTCTGGGGCAGTTCCGATCAAACTGCCCGGCAAATTACCACCGATGCACGAAAGCACACCCATTCCATGCCAATGTTGTTGGTAGGTATCTGCTTTGGGATCTACAAAATTGCGGGTTCCAAGTATTCTGCCCGAAGTGCGGAGACTGTCAAAGGCCGCAATTTTATCTGCATTCAGGAAGCCTGCATCGAATATTGCAATCTGTATCCCTTTCCCGCGAAACCCCTGACGATGCAGGTATTGCCCGTTTAATTGAGTCAGTTGGTAGATTGCTGCGCTGTAATTTGAAGGTTCATAAGTGGTATTCTTTTCTTCTTCCTGAAATTTCGATGTAGCAGATTTCAGTTTACTTGCGGGTCGGGTAAACTGAACGGAAACAACGAATGGAAGGACGGCAATTTTCCGGATCAAAGCGGTATCGGCAGTGCGCACGGTAACTCCGTTCAGCCACTTTGAAGTGTGGAAAATGTCGAGTCCACGGTTTTTAAGCGTATCGAGATAAACCGGCGAGACTGGCAAATCTGTTTCGTCAATGGCAATATGCTGCCTGTTCCTGCGGTCGATGGCACGCTGCGACAAAAACGCTTCAGGATGTGAGATTTGAAACGGAGTTCCATTTTTGTCTTTGAGTTGTATCCAATAAGAACTCTTCGGTTCGTTTTGGGCGAATGCTACACCCTCAATTAATACAATCAACCAGAAAATGACAAGCAGATTCTTTCCTCTTTTCTGTTTCCACTTCGACAAGCTCAGTTCAGCGCTTTTTCCAAATGACATATTCCTAATGACTTTTTTTATAATCAAACGGGGTTCCATAATTCGTCATTTTTGATTTTGCATCTGTCTCATATATTCCTCCGGATTCTGCATGAATCGGGCAGGATCGGGAATGTTATTCTCTTTGGACTGATAAGTTCCGGTTTTTATCTGATTGATGCTGTCCTGGACTTCGGGATTCAACAGTTTTCCCTGATCATATTTCAAGGTAAAAAGCAATTTGCCTGTTTCGCCATAGTATTTCCAATTCTTGTTTTGGATATCATTGGTGTAAAATGCATCCAGTTCAATGTTCCCGTTTGAAAAGGAAATTTTGAAAGGTCCGTTTCGTCTTCCTTCCGAATATACACATTCAAGATACGATTTTCCATCCTGAAAAAATGAGCGATATAGTCCGTCCAGATTATCATCCCGCCAGTTCGACTCCTCCATTAATTCACCGGTTTTGTAAAAGCGCCTACTTTTACCATTTTTTTGTCCGTTAAGATACGATTCAGTCGATGTTATTTTGGTGTCAATAAAATAGCTCCATTCACCGGTTTTCTTTTGGCCATCGTACTTTCCTGAAGCAACCAATTTGCCCTGCTCATCAAACAATTTAGCCTCAGAGATGTCGCTGCACTCAATAAAATTCAACTCGGCTTTGATCTTTCCATTTGGATGAAAACGTTTCATTTCGCCAATTGGTTTATCATCTTTAAATGTTGCCTGATAAAGCAATCTTCCCTGAACATCTTTTTTTGTCCAGGAACCTTGTTTTCTTCCCTGTACATCCACCTGATTTACTGGACTCTGTGAATAAATACTTCCTGAAATCAACAGGAATAAACCGATCAACAATACACGCATATTATTTCATTTTTTCGAGCTACTAAGGTAAAGATTTATTTGGCGGAAACAGATTTGAAAAATTCTCATTTTTAATGAACCCACTAAGTCTTCAGGAAATATAATTCCTATTTTTAGAATCGAAAAAAAAACATTTATGCGACCAAATAAATTACCTGAATTCCTACGCACGACCAGTGCTCATCCTGATTTCAAGAAAATGGTGATTGCCCTGGACGAAGACCTATACCTTCGCAACGGCGATACGCAAAAACTATATGAGCAGTATAACCAAATTGACCGGATCAAACATGCCGTCGTAATTTATATGGATGGAAAACCAGTTGGCTGTGGGTGTTTCAAGCAATTCGATCAGGAAACCGTTGAAATGAAGCGGATGTTTGTCATGCCTGAAATGCGTGGAAAGCAACTGGCAGCAAGTCTGCTTCAGGAACTGGAGAAATGGGCCGTTGAAGAAGGAAATACGAAAGCAGTTCTGGAAACCGGACTTCGTCAGGTGGAAGCCATTCGGTTATATACCATCGCCGGATATTCACTAACCAAAAACTATGGACAATATGTTGGCATGGAAGACAGTATTTGTTATAGGAAAGATTTGAAATGAGGGATAAGAAAATTTTTGTTTATCGTTTTAAGATTCAATAACTTTATGTGTAAATCCATTTCTGAACCTTGATACCGAAGGCTTCAAAGGTTTATAGAAAATGAATCAGACCAAAAACGACTCCGAAGGTGTCGTACTAAAACAACAACTATGCCTGGCACATTCTCCCAAATTTACATTCATATTGTTTTTGCGGTTAAGAACCGCGAAAGTTTAATCCAATCAAACTGGGAAGAGCGATTGTACCAATATATTACTGCAATTGTCCAAAACAAGGGGCAGAAAATGTTGGCTATCAATGGGACAAACAACCACATCCATTTTATGATTGGGATGAAGCCATCATGCTGTATCTCAGACATAGTTCGTGAAGTAAAAAAATCATCGAATGAATGGATTAAAGAAAATAAACTAACCAAATACAGATTCAACTGGCAGGAAGGTTTTGGAGCATTTTCTTATAGTCACTCCCAATTGGATCAGGTGATTAAATATGTTATGAATCAAAAGGAACACCATAAAATGAAAAATTTCAGAGAAGAATACCTTGAATTATTGAAGAAATTTGAAATTGAATTTGATGAAAAGTATTTATTTGAATGGATTGAATAGTTCGATACCTACGGCATCGATGTCCCAATGTGCATCATTTTCAATAAACCTGATATCCCTTCGGGATAAATTTCCAAAACTGGGTAGTGATATTTTGAAATATTTTTTGTTCATAGAATAGATAGAACCGACTTAATCTTATCCATTCTTTGGCCAAATCAAATGCAAAAAGCCCCGCCGGAAATTCCGACAGGGCTAGAT
>CAIPKZ010000320.1 GCA_903865775.1 uncultured Prolixibacteraceae bacterium
CCAACCTTTTGGGCATTTTCTTTCAAAGGAATTTGAGGTCCCATCCAGATGATATCGTCAATACTGACATCGTTTCCAAACAGGATATCTTCTCCTGAATCAATATCAATCACTGCTGCTAGATTCGGAATGTCGAGTCCGAATAAATAAATAAATGAACTGTCCTGCCTGAAATGGAAGGTGTTGTCAGCATAGTTCATCGGAGATTCGCCATTCCCCAAAATCAAAACAATACCATTGGTAATATTATGCCTAATTTTCTGTCGGCGTATTTTAAAGGTTTCAGGACTAAACATATAGATGTATTTTTTTTTAAGTTTTATTTCTCTGCATCATTGGAATTCTGGTAAAAAAGAATGCGTAAAAAGTAATAACTACGAAGCACAACATCGGAACAAGGTACGATATTTTGACACTAAAACTGTCGGCAACTATTCCCTGAATCGGAGGAAATACTGCGCCCCCAACAATGGCAATATTTAACAAGGCTGAACCTTTTCCAGCGAAAGCGCCGATGTTTTCGATGGCCAGACTGAAAATAGTTGGAAACATGACCGACAAAAACAGTCCAAGGCTGGCTAATATGTATTCGTTGTATCCGGTTTTCATAAAAATAACAACAAGATAGCAAAAGATCATAAACATCCCGAATATCCCGACCAGTTTATATGCTTTCACAAATTGAAGAATAAAAACTGCGGCCAAACCCATTACTGCTGCAAAAATGTAATAAAGTGTCAGATATTTTGCGGCTTCAGCGTCTGAAAGCCCCACAACTTCTTTCATGTATGGAATAAAGAAGCCTGCTGTACAAGCTTCTGCACCCACATAAAAAAACATGGCGATTACTCCGTAAAATAAATGTTTATACCTGATACTTTCCCTAAATAATTCTGGAACCGAAAACTTGTCTTCTTTTTCAGCTTTAAAAGTGGGCATTTTCGAGAAATAGATAAAAAAGGCAAGAACTAAAATGATGCCTGCCAGTAGTAAATATGGAATCTGAAATTGTATTTCGGTTGAATGTCCATAAATGAGTGCTGTGGCAATCAAGGGTGTGGCGGCATAACCGATCCTCGAAAATACCTGAACAAAATTCATCCGGATATGCGCCCCTTCCGGAGTGCCAAGGAGTGTTATGAAGGGGTTGGCCGCCACGTTCATAACAGTAATGCCGATTGAAAGTGTGAAAATGGCCAGCAGAACAAACAAATAGGATTCGAAAAGTTTAGCCGGAAAAAATAATGCACAACCCAATGAGCAGGTGATCAGGGCAACCAATAAACCAACACGATATCCAAACCGATGTATCATCCAGGCAATAGGCAATGGAAAGATGATGTATGGGATGTAAAACGAAAACTGGATCATGGTCGCCTGGGTATAATTCAGCTTGAAATGCTGAATAAGCGATGGCAGTAGGATGTCGTTCATGCAGAACATCGATCCTACTGTTAAGAATACCAGGCAAAGCAGGATAAGTGGTTTGTATTGGTGTTTCATATGTAAAATTGATAATTAGATATTTGTATCTAAAACAACCTCAATGTCCAGCAACTTGCAAAGATCAACGAGTTCGTTTACGTATGTTCCGTAAACTGCCGCAAAGTGCTGCGATTGAACATGATCCAATACCTGACGGACTGGCACATCGGTATAAAAAGTAACACTTGGCCACGAAGGCAGCGGAACTCCCATTTCAACCCATTTAGGCCGCTCTTTTCCTTCGCCGGTCACAATGTGCATCCGATATCCTTCTTTGGTTTCTGAAAGGCAAGCCAATGTCATCCTCCCTTTTTTCATGTTGGAGCAATGTGCAATTCCACCCAATAACACCGTTGATATATTTTTGATTTGTGGTTTGCCTTCAATGAAATCAGAGGGGCAGTAACCATCCTCTCCCAGTAAAATCCACTCCGGATGATGCTCGTAGTGTTCGATAAAGGTAACCTGTTTGTCCGAAATCCATTTCAGCATCAGTTGAGCGACTGAATTTCCGAGGTCATTCTCGTCCACATAAGGAATCCCGGCATCTGCTACCAATGAAGAAGGAATGGCATGGGTCAGTCCCATTTCAAGGTCAACACCATCAACACATTTGTACGAGAATGTATCAAATTTCTTTTCCTGACAAAGTTTTACCGTGCCCATATACATCCGTATTGCTTTTTCGACCACCGAATCGTTTGGTTTACCAAGCGGATATTCCCAATCAGCCGTAATCCGTTTCATCTCTTCAGCCACTTCAGTATCCGGTATCGCATCCATTCTGCGCTGAAGCTGAAGCATGTCCATACTTTCAATTTCAGGCCCAATGAGGTTGCGCAGTTTGGTTGGGTTGATTCCTGTTGAATAAAGCCCCATGTCGTTATATCCGATGGTTCCAAGGCGTGCATGTCTCAGTTTTTTCATTACTGAAGCAGCTTTGGCAAATGCCAAAATTCCTTCAATATCCATTAAGGTATCCGGCGCATTGTAGAGGTATTTGAATTTGATGTCCCACTGTTCCATCGGAAAACGCAAGGAGGTGGAGCCAGCACCAGCAGCCGGAGAAATAAGTGTTCCTTTTTCACCAAATTGTCCTTCGTGGTCGGTAAATCCCCCAAAACTATACAAGATCATCGGTTCGTTCTTGAATTCGTGCAATACTCTAAAAACGCCTCGTGTGTCGATCCAGTTAATGATGTTGATGAACAGGATGTCCCATTCCTGCACCTTCAATTCTTTGATGGCACGCTCCGGTTCGGGGCCTTCGCCATATACCGGACTGGTTATAACCAGTTCCAAACCTGCATCAGCGAGTTGTTTTTCGGCTCTTGCACTGATCATTTTTAAGTTTCCGGGTTCATAAAACATGGTTCCGAACGATACATATCCTGCTCTAATTTTGGTCATGATTATCAGATTTAATAGTTATATTTTTTTTATTTCTGTTACTTTTCTGGCACGAATTATTAAAGCGAAATTCTTCGCCCGGTCTTATGTGATTCCAATGCAGCAGTCATCAACCTGTGGCTCAGGAGTGTTTCTTCAGGAGTAACATTCCTGAAAGAATCGCTGATTATGTTATTGCTTAAATCCTGAACAAAAGCGCCAATCATTTGCTGAAAAGAATCGGAGAAGCCAAATTCAAATATACCGCCGGTGATAGTTGGTATAAACGATTGTGGTCCGATGTCGATGCGTGTCCATCCTTGCTCTTTCCCCGTTGTTTCAAGAAAATAGAATGCTTTTGGATCGTGGGTCGAAAATTTTACTGAACCCATTGTTCCGTAAACTTCAATAAACCAGGTGTTGGTCTGTCCGGGAGCCATTCGTTTGGTCTCGAATACCAGGGTAAAGTCTTTCCCTGTATTCGGGTCGTCGCAACGGGTCGTCAGCACGGCATTGTCCCAGGTCAGGCATGGAACGGAATTGCCTTTCCCATCGGGACGTGTTTCTGCAATTTTCTGGAGGTCGGCGAATACCCATTTGGGTTTCCAGCCCATGCGGAAGGGAATATGCTGAGCGTGAAGTCCCAAATCGCCCATGCAGCCATATTCGCCGTTAATTGCGATCATCCGTTTCCAGTTGATTGGCTTGTTTAAATCCATATCGCTTGCATGGTGAAACCCGCTGCGAACCTCAATCAATTGTCCGTATTTTCCGCTTTTAATCCAGTCGGTCACACGTTTTGCTCCAGGGAAATATGGAAATTCGGAACTACAGCGCACCAACAGTTCAGGATGCTTTTCTATTTCTTCCTGAATTTTAATATTGGCAGCCAGATCGATACCAAAAGGTTTTTCACCAAGAAGATGTTTGCCTGAACGAAGAATGTCGATGTAGATTTGCTCGTGTAGGTGATGCGGTACAGCACAATAAACGGCATCGATTTCGTCAGAAGCGAGCAACTCGAGGTAGTCGGAACAGGAGACTTTGATGCTGTCGAAATTGTTGATAAACCATGTGCGTGAAGCTTCGTTGCTTGTATCGCAAACGCCTGTAATAATAGGGATGGGCAGCTTGTCATCAATCAGGTGACACCAACGCGCCACTGCACTGGCAAACTCTTTTCCCATCAAACCCAAACCGATAATTCCAAACCTTATTTTTTTACGTTGCATTGCGAAATTATTTTATTACAATAGAATTTCCATCTTTTACTGAAATTTTCAAAACACCTCCATTGGCTATTGCTTGCCAGTTCCACCCTTCAGAACCGGTGATTTTTGATTCTGAAAGCTGTTTGTTGTTCACTATTATTGATTTTGGTTTAAAAGCCAAACGCAACACCGACCGAGATGCGTTATCGAATGTTGTAAACTCAATTTTAGCTGCGGAATAGGAAATGTTTTTTACTGCTGACGAACACTTTAATAAGTGGTTTTCGCCAGCGGGCGCCCATTCGGGAACGCAGGCAAGCGCATCCGAAAAGTGCCTGATGTAATCGCTGTACCCGTCGGAGAACCAAGCGCTAGGCCAGGTGTGCCCTACAGAAACAAATCCATCGGGAAGGCACATGTAGCTTGCATAATTTAAGTACCTGAATGCTTTGTCTTTAAATGCGATATCGCCTGTTTTTTCATACCAAAGGGCGCATAACGAGCCAAAGCGCGCTGAATGGCTGCCCATTGGTTCGTAGCACCAGGTCTGCTCTTTGATTGCATCAAAATCTTTATCGCGAAAAACTGATTCAATCCAAGAAGTTATTGAAGGTATAACTATTGCAAGGTTTACATCAGGCGGTTTGTTTTCGATTAAATATTTTCCCAATTCAACTGGTGTAATATGAACACGGTTCAAGGTGAGATTGTCGTTGGGAACATCTTCAAAGTAACCATTCCAAACGTATGTCTTTACAGGACCACTTTTTGAAAAAAGCCATTCCCATGCCAGATTTTTTGCATATGTATATTTTCTTTGGGCGGCAGTGTCGAGGCCAATAGTATTTTTTATGCGAAGCAATTCGTTAAAGAGCTTGCATGGTTCGAGTACGTTGGAGCAATACTCCGAATGAATTTGTCCGGTTCGTGCATTTAATCGAAATGGCCAAGGTGATTTGTTAGTTGTTGTAATTGCAAAATTTGATTGAGAAGGAAGCACATCGCGGACATGTTTTGCAAGTGCATTGGCGCAATTTATTCCAGCTTCGAGATACTTTTTATCACCTGTTATTTCATAAAATCGGACATAAGCATAACCAAGTTCGCCAATTTTGTCGGGTTCAATGCCATGTAGCCCATCACCACGGAACCCATCGCTTTCCCATCGCGTTCCACCCTGGTAAACTTTTTCAAAAGCGTCGGAACTGGCGTACGGAACTTTTTCCCAAATCCATCCTTCAGGCGTTGTACCATATTGCAGCTGGTGGTCGAGCATACCCCTTACCACCTCAATGTATTGAGCATCACCGGTGTATTGATAGTAATTTATTGCCAATGATTGAACGCTGCCCGCATACACGCACGACGGGTTGTGGGGCCAGTCTTCTGCAATATATTTGTTTCCGTTTAAATTGGGTTTGTTGAAACAACAGGTTATCAGATAAAATGGCAAACCTGTTATTTCATCTTTTGGACATGTATTGACTATAAATTCGGAAGCTAGTTTCATAACCTGACCATACCCAGCACCAGGCACTTCGGGTTTATACCATGATAGCAGCGCCCCGTTTTTGTCACGGTTCACTTTATGGGTCAGAATTGAATCTTTGCTGGTTCGTTTTACAACCTGTCCATGAGCAATAATTAAGCAAAAGACCAACAAAACTGATAGATGTATTTTTTTCATGTGGATCTATTTTATATCAATATCCAAACTCTTTTTCAACTTCGGTAATTGCATCTTCAATAATATCCATTCCTTTATTTGCGTAATATTCATCCATAATGAGCGGAGGCGACATCCGAAGAATATGCCCGGCAGGGATCCATGCCAGTCCTTTACGGAATGCTTTCTGATAAACCAGTGTTCCGGCCTGCTCGAAAGGTTCTTTTGTGGCCTTGTCTTTAACCAGTTCGATTCCAAGAAGGAATCCTTTTCCTTTCACATCGCCGATAATCGGATGCTGTTCTTTCATTTTATTCAGGCGTTTCATAAAGAAATCGCCAACTGTCCGAACATTTTCTAAGATGTCTTCCTCTTCAATCACCTCGATAGATGCCAAGGCGGCAGCACATGCCATCGGGTTTCCGCCATAGCTCGACGATGCTGAAATTTTTTCGAGCGCTTCGCCATACTCTTCTTTCACCACCAATGCCGTAACAGGGAATCCGTTTCCGAATGATTTTCCGAAGGTAACAATGTCAGGAACAACCCCCCAATGATTTAAAGTTAGCCATTCGCCGGTACGTCCCATGCCTGCAAGCACTTCATCATCATAAAGTAAAATTTTATATTTATCGCAAAGTTGTTTCAGCTTAGGGAAAAAATCTTCCGGAGGGAAAATGCTTCCAGCCCAACCCTGAGCAGGTTCGAGTACAAAAGCTGCCACATTTC
>CAIPKZ010000321.1 GCA_903865775.1 uncultured Prolixibacteraceae bacterium
AGTTCAGAAAATATGAATGTGATTGTTTCGGGTACCACATTTAATTGCAATGCCTATCCTGAAGACAAGGAAATACAGGTTGTTCTGGTTGAGGGGCAGATTACCCTGGCAAATTCAAGCAGTACCGTTGTAGAAGAGCTCGAACCAGGCGAGTTAGCCTCGTTTAAAAAAGATATCCAGTTGATTACCAAAACAAAAACAGATTTGCAAAAATACATTGCCTGGAAGAGCGGCAAACTGATGTTTCGTGAAGACCGCATGGATTTGGTGGTCGAAAAGTTGGAACGTTGGTATAATGTTGATATAGAAATAAAAGATAAGGAAATTTCTGATTATATTTACACTGCTACATTCATCGACGAAAGTCTGGACCAGGTTCTGAAAATGCTATCATTATCAGCACCAATTAATTATACGGTTTCGGAACGAAGTAAACAAGGTGACGAAACCTTTGCCAAACAAACTGTAAAACTTTTCCGAAAGGGACAAAATAACCCAAATAAACAAGTAAAACTTTGAAGCGGGCATGTTCCGTAGACCCAAAGGAGGATGGATATTTCTCCTGTGAGTTTAAGCATGCAGTTAAAAAACAAGATATTTTGAGATGAAATAAAAAAAAAGAGAAGAAATGTTGCAACCATCTCTTCTCCAGTTAATTAATAAATATTGCCAATTTATTAACCGTAATCAAATCTAAAGTATGAAAAAAAATCTATTCTTAAACAGAGCAAGGGGCTACCTGGCCTCCGGCTCCAAAGTATTCATGGTTATGAGACTAACCATGTACCTCCTCCTCCTCTCTTTTATTCAGGCAGTTGCCGGAAATTCCTATTCACAAAGCACCAATCTTAGCGTTAAGTTAAATGATGTTAAAGTTAAGGAAGTGTTAAGCGTGATCGAAGAGAAAAGTGAATTCTACTTCCTGTTCAACAGCAAACTTGTTGATGTTGAACGCAAGGTAGATATCAATGTTTCCAATCAGCAAATTGATAAAATCCTGAATAATTTGTTTGCAGGTTATAACGTGGGTTTTACCGTGATGGATCGTCAGATCATCATTCAGCCAAACGCTGTTCAGGAACAATCTGTTATGGTTGCAGGCAAAGTGGTTACCGGTGTTGTTAAAGATGCCACCGGCGAACCTCTCCCCGGAGTAACTGTGGTGGTAAAAGGAACAACACGCGGTGCGCTTACGGGCATGAGCGGAGAATATAAGCTGGATGTGGCCGATGGCGACAAAGTGCTTATTTTCTCTTTTATTGGTATGAAGTCTCAGGAAGTTGCAATCGGAGCTCAAAGTACCATTGATATCACCATGGCAGAAGACGTGGTTGGTGTAGACGAAGTTGTTGTTGTTGGTTATGGTGTTCAGCGGAAGGTAACTTCAACCGGCTCTGTAACTTCAGCAAAAGGTGAAGAATTGTTGAAATCACCATCTACCAATTTATCGAACAATCTGATCGGCCGTATGCCTGGTCTGACCGCTGTTTCACGAAGTGGCGAACCTGGAAATGACGGTGCTACACTGCGAATTCGCGGTTCCAATACTTTAGGCGACAATAGTCCGCTGGTAGTAGTTGATGGAGTTGCCAACCGCGGTATGGAACGTATCAATCCAAGCGAAATTGAAACCATAACTATTTTAAAAGATGCTTCTGCTGCTATTTACGGTTCTCAGGCAGCCAACGGGGTTATCCTGATTACCACCAAACGTGGTACCATTGGAAAACCTAAAGTTACCATCAGCATGAATTCCGGAGTATCTCAACCTACACGTATTCCTCAGATGGCTGATGCAGCTCAATATTCTTCGATGCTGAATGAAATTAATTATTATAAAAATCCTGCAGGCGGTCGTTATTCGAAGTATTCTGCTCAGGATATTCAGCAATTCAGCGATGGATCTGATCCTTGGGGACACGCAAACACTGATTGGTTCGGTGAAGTATTTAAAACCTGGACAGGCCAGAATCAGGAAACCGTTTCCCTTTCGGGTGGAAATGAAAATATGAAATATTTCATATCATTGGGTGCCCAGTATGTCGACGGGATCTACAAAAACAGTGCAACCAATTACAAGCAATACGATTTCCGTACCAATATCGATGGGAAAGTCAATAAATACATCGATGTTGCCTTTGACGTTGCAGGAAGGGAAGAAATACGGAATTACCCAACAGTTTCGGTTGAAAATACCTTTCGTATGCTGATGCGCGGAAAGCCAAACATGCCAGGTTACTGGCCGAATGGCGACCCCGGTCCGGACATTGAATATGGTTTTAACCCGGTAGTAACTTCTACTTCAGCTACCGGTTACGATTTGGGAAAAACCTATGTTCTCGAAAGTAACTTACGTGCCAATATTACTGTTCCTTGGGTAAGTGGCTTAACAGTAACAATGAATGGTTCTTTTGATAAAAACATTCTTTTCCATAAAAAATGGGAAACCCCATGGTATCTGTACACCTGGGATGGGAATGCTGACCATACCACAACAAAAGGCAAAAGAGGCCTGGATGCACCGCAATTATCAGAAAATATGACAGATGGACAACGTCTGTCAGGTAATGCATATGCTACCTACGATAAATCTATTGCTGAAATTCACAACATTAAAGTAATGGCTGGTGTCGAACGTAGAAGTGGTTTTTCGGATATGTTCAATGCGTTCCGTAAAAATTACATTTCGGGCGCTATCGACCAGTTATTTGCCGGTGCTTCCGACCAATACATGTCGAACAGCGGTTCAGCCCTTCAGAGTGCATATATGAGTTATTTTGGCCGTGTGAATTATGACATGAGTAAAAAATATATGGCTGAATTTGTCTGGAGGTATGATGGTTCATATAAGTTCCCGCAGGCCAAACGATTTGGTTTCTTCCCCGGAATTTCTCTTGGATGGCGTGCTTCAGACGAAAATTTCTGGAAAAACAACATCAGTGTTATCAATGATTTCAAACTTCGCGGATCCTGGGGTCAAACCGGTAACGACCGTATTAATGAATATCAGTATCTTGCTACCTATGGTTTTCTTGATAACAAAACCTATGTTTATGGATCATCGGATGCCAAACTGCTGATTGAAACAAAAACACCAAACACACAGGTAACCTGGGAAGTTGCGAATCAGGCCAACATTGGTTTTGATGCTATTTTACTTGACAGTAAAATCTCTGTGACTGCAGATTATTTTAACAATGTCCGGTCTCAGATTTTGATTATGAGGAATGCATCGGTACCTGGTTCTACCGGTTTAACTTTGCCTCCTGAAAACATCGGAAAGGTGAAAAACAGTGGTTTTGAAGGAGCTGTTACTTACCACGGACAAGCCGGAGAATTTCAGTATGATCTGGGCGTGAATGCAAGTTATTCAAAGAATGAGATTGTTTTCTGGGACGAAACTCCTGGTATACCAAGTTATCAGCAATCTACAGGACGACCAATGGGGTCAACCTTATATTACCAAGCCATCGGAATCTTTAAAGATCAGGCACAAATTGATGCAACACCTCATTGGGCTGGTGCTCAACCCGGTGATGTTATTTTTGAAGATGTTGGTGGACCTGATGGTGTGCCTGATGGTGTTATCAACGGATTAGACAAGGTAATGAATGAAAAGAATGACATGCCACGGTTCATTGGCGGTATTACTGCTTCATTAAAATATAAGGATTTTGATCTGAGCTTACTTTTTCAGGGAGCTACAGGTTCTGTACAATATGTAAGAGCAGAATCGGGTGAGATTGGAAACTATTATAAGGATTTTGCTGATAACCGATGGACTCCCGAAAATACCACTGCAACCTATCCGCGGGCATTTAACCGTGACGAGGAATACTGGGGAAGCCAGCTTAATACTTTCTGGTTACAGAACATGAATTATCTCCGTTTGAAAAACTTTGAACTTGGATATAATTTGCCTTCAGCTCTGAATAAGAAATTGGGACTTGGCAGCCTTCGCGTGTACATCAACGGTCAGAATGTATTCACTTTCACCAAAGAGAAACTTATTGATCCTGAACAACAGGCTGGAACAAATTATCCACTTCAAAGAGTTGTTAACGGTGGTATAACATTAACATTCTAAACTGAAATAACAATGAAAAAAATTCTTAATATATTGATGACTTTACTGGTCATCGCGAACCTGTTCTCCTCCTGCACAAGCAAGGATGAATTTCTAAATAAACAACCTTTGGGAGAATATTCCGAAGATGCGGTATGGGGCGATCCGGCCCTGGTTGAAACTTTTGTGAACACCATGTACCGTAATGCTTTGGGCTTTCCATTCGCTATCGAACGTCTTTCTGATTATTCTGACGAATCTCACTTTACTCCCGACTGGGATGTTACCAACTTTAATAAAAGTTTGATGACTTCTGACGGACTTCAGGGTTGGTCAGTTGATTGGGGCAATGGCGATCCAACTGCTCATACATTGCATTACCGTTGGGATCCTTTGTATGCCAATGCCCGTCGTGCCAACATTTTCTTTTCAAGAATCAATGATGTTCCCGGAGACGAGGCAACGATTGCTAATTTGAAAGGACAGGCTTATTTCTTACGTGCATGGACCTATTTCTACCTGACAAACCTATACGGTGGTGTGCCGATTATCACCAAAGTATATGGGTTAAACGACACGTATAATCTGCCAAGAAATACCTACGATGATTGTATCAAGTTCATTGTTGGTCAGATCGATTCGGCAGCTATGAATTTGTCCGATACTTATGCAACCAATGGCCGTATTACAAAAGGTGCTGCTCTGGCATTTAAATCCAGGGTTTTACTTTATGCTGCGAGCGATATACACAACTCAGCAAAAAACAGCGTGGTTGCCAGTGGATTCTCAAAACCTGACTTATTAGGTTATACCGGTGGTGATGCAACTGCCCGTTGGACCGCTGCCAAAAATGCCGCGAAGGCCGTAATCGACTTGGGTAAATACAACTTGTATAAAGCGACTCCTACTGCAGGCGATTCTGTTGCCCAGAACTTTATTGAGTTGTTTACTTCAAAAGGAACTACCGAAGACATCCTTTTACAATTCTTCTCTCCAAAAACTGACGAAAGCTGGTCAGGATACAATCCTGGTATATATTGTGGACCGAACGGTTATCACAACTGGGGAAATAATTGTCCGCTGGGCGATTTGGTTGATGATTATGAAATGAAGGATGGAAGCACATTTGACTGGAGCAATGCAGTTCACAAATCCAATCCATACCTGAAACGTGATGCCCGTTTGTATTCTACTATTTTATACGAAGGTGTACAATGGAGGAAACGTCCGGATGATGCATTAAAAATTGATCCGTACAGCAAAATTCAGGTGGGTCGTGTTTACGATCAATCAGGGAAAATGATCAAAGCTGGTCTGGATACCCGTGAAGGCCCGATTGAAGACTGGAATGGTGGAAAATCAGGATACTACGTTCGTAAATGGGTAGATCCAACTGTTGACCCACAGTATGTAAAACAGGATGTTCCATTCAAACATCTGCGTTACGGAGAAATTCTGTTAAATTATGCCGAAGCTTGTATTGAGCTGGGCCAGGATGCCGAAGCCCGCACATACATTAACATGGTACGGACCCGTGCAGGACAACCAAATCTGGCAGCTTCATTGTCGGGTGATGCATTAAGGCAGGCATACCGCCACGAACGACGGATTGAATTTGCATACGAAGATCAACGCTTCTGGGATGTCCGTCGCTGGTTGATTGGTGAGGCAGCTTACCATCAAACCCACCGGGTAGATGTTCGTTATGTAACTTCTGCAGCTACTGTAGATAGCTACAGACAACCCGATGGTTCAACACACGGAGCTCCGATTTTCAGCAAAGAAGAACTCGGTGGCGATGCCAGAGCTTGGGATAAGAAAATATATTTCTTCCCAATCATGCGCAGTGAAATGAATAAGAACACCGACCTTGTTCAGAATCCAGGTTATTAGTATTCCTTTTTTATAATCACAAGGCAGGCAAGGCGTAAAAGCATTTGCCTGCCTTTTTTTATTGTTTGTTTGACGCGATTTTGTGGATTACATGATAATACAAGAGAAACACGTCAAGATGAGTTATTAAAACCTTGGTAATTGGCTACGAATCCCATAAACCCAACTTTATTTACCTTATCATGACTCGATCTGATAAAACATCAGGAAATGCTCGTATTTCCCTGTTAAACTCATTTACAAGTGATGTTTCGGCTGATGTAAACCGAGTTCGAAATATATCAAATGATAATACTTTGTAAATAAGGTAATAAGGTTGTTCTGTTTGGTGAATTGGTCTCTACTTAGGTTATAAAGCGCATGATACGATTTTAAACCTTTTTTTTTGAATCAAACCTTAGTAGAAATTATACGCACAAGTCCATACTACCTTATTAACTTGTTGTATTTCAATTGTTCGCTATATATTTTATATCGGACTCAGGTTATTTGCATGGCCAATTAACATCTGACATGGAAACAGAAATAGCGGTTGCCGTTTGTTGCCACCTGAATATACCGATAGCAAGCTTACCTGATTTTGTAGAAAAGTGAATGAGCAGAATCAACTGCAACAATCAGATTTAGTGGATATTCTATCTAATTCCAGACAGGGTTCCTGATTAATTTGCACCATCGAATTCTTATTTTTATCGTGTCAGGGCAAACATTCAATCCATATCCTATTGACGAAAAATGCCGGAAGATACCGGCATATTGGAATTCTGGTTATATATGAAGTTTGTAAAGTCAGTTTGTCAATAGGTGGATGCTTATACAGGTATGCTACCGATAGAAAACATAGTACCAGAAAGTATCTCCAAATTGTTTTCTTAAAACAGGCTCTGCTGCTGCAGCATTCGATCCGTATTGCTTGAAAACAGTCAGGTACTCTTTCCACCGAAGCAGGGTATTTGTATTCATCTGAATTCTTCCGGGTTCTGGTACTCCCATTTTTAAAGAAGGCAGTGCTGCGGCCACTTCTTCGATATGCACGGGCAGGCGGGTATATCCCAGCTGCTCCATTCTGGGCAGTTTCAGGGCAATTCCCTTGTAATCTTTATTCAGAAGCATAAATGCCAGCTTATATTCGAAAGCCTTTCTGTTCATCGAATCTTTTGCCAGAATTTGATCAACATTTAGGATAGGATTGTCGGTAAATGCAAAAAAATCTGCACTGATCTTATTTTTTCTTTTTTCGCCCAATCCTGAATCGGCATTTATTGCATTGTCATTAAACAACAGTTTTTCGAATTTTTCAGCTTCCCGCTGATAGAAAAACGTTTGCTTCAGAATGTCGGTATATTTTGCCGCGACCCTGTAATTTCCAAGAATCAGTTCAGTTTTGATCAGCATTTTAAGTCCTTCGGGTGTGTGTCCTTTCATGACCATATTCTCGAAAGCCCAGCGGTATGCTTCGTTGATCATACCGATGGTATAGTAAAAATAACCGCCTCTTTTAAGGACTTCCTCCTCCATTTTCCATTTCAGAAAAAGTGTTTTGCCATCGGCACTTTGAGGAAAATGAAAGAGCAGATCGTTCAGCTTTCCGGTTTCGCAAAGTGCAATGTTGTTCAGGAATAAGGTCAGCGAATTGGTCGTTTTATTTTTCGTGTTGTAGGTAATCACTTCCTCAAATTTGTTCTCGTAAAACAGTTTTTCGACCTGGAAGTATTGTTTGCTTTTTTGATCGGATTGCTTCATTCCGATTGCCGTCGCTGACAGGATAAACAGAGCTGAGAAAATCAGACTTCCGGATAGAGCTGAAAGGGAAAACTTTTCCGGTATTTTCAGTTTTATTAATCCGATGAATGGCAGAATAGAAATAAGTGCTGCAACCGAAAGGAAAAGTTTGGTCTGCGAACCGGTGTTTAGTTCGGAATACGGGAAGATCAGCAGGGTTTGTGCGGTCTGAAAGAAGAGATATTCTTTAGATAGATAAAATGTGACGAGGATGATGCACCAGAGCGCAAAGATTTTAAGCAGGCCGATGCGATTTTTTTCAGCAATAAATCCAAGGCTGAGCATCAGAAAAAACAGCAGCGAAAAACCTCCGGAGACAAAATACCAGACTGGACTCAGCGCGACAGATATCCAGCCTTTGGTATATTTTGACAGGCACAGATGCAGATAAAATGCAACAACCTGAAGCAGCAATCCCAAACTATTGAATAGAAAATACCGATAATCGGTTTGCAGGTAGAAAAGTGCACCGCCCAGGATGAGAGGAATAAAAAAGGCTCTCTTCCCGGTGTAATTACCGATCATCTTGGCAACGGTAAGCAGGAGCAGAGTCGTGACTGCTGAGATAATTGCGGCACCGGCAAGTGGAAAAAAATACAAACTGGTCAGAAATTTGCCGAGGTAGATCAGCAGGGCGCCGGGCTGATTGAGATTTTCACTCAGGAAATCAGTTGAACAAACGAAAAGAGCAGACTTTTCCTGAAAGAACTGAACGTAATCGGCGAAGTATCCGAAAAAAATAAACGGGCAAAGGAAGTATATCAGATAAGGCAGAACGTTCAGGAAAATGTCCTTTTTTGATTTTGTTCGGTTCAGTTGGTTTTGCATGAAAAGGAATGTTTTGGAATTACTGACGATACCATTTGGCCGGCTTGGATTCTGTTTTGGCCAGATCACGGATTTCACCCGGATTCAGGTCGATCTCAAAAGTGGAAAACTCAGGAATATTAAAGCTCTTCAGAAAATGCCGGTAAAATGCCGGATCTTCCTGAGGGAGAATAAATGGTTTAGACGATTTCCCGCTTTCATCCATGTATGAAATGTATGGCCTCGTAGTTAATCCGTCGCCGCGCCTGCTGCTAAATATCAGCCATTTCCCGTTCGACGACCAGGAGTGGTAACTGTCGGTATCGTCACTATTCAGATCGAGTCTGCTTGCTGCGAAAGTTTGCAGATCAATGGAATAGATATCGGCCTCTTTGTGCCAGATCGGGAAACAGCCATAGTCGGCCATGGTTACTGCCACAAACCTTCCGTTTGGTGAAACTCTTGGAAATGAGATACTTTTTCCGATTTGAGCTGCATCAAAAATAAGTTCCACTTCGCTGAATTTTCGATTATCAGGATTGAAAGAAACCCGGCACAGATTGTATTTTATTTGCCTGAAATCGAAATCTTTTTCAATTTGAACCGCTCTGCAGAAATAAAGGTACTTGCCGTCGGGCGACCATTCCGGATAAGTATCCATCGAATTTTCCCGGTTCGTCACTTCGATATTCCTCATTTCATTTTTCTCTACATCGTACAGAACCAGCGACGATTCGAGATCGCTCACTTCAACTTTCTTATTGTCGGCAGTATGAAACCGTTGAATGATCTTGTTGGATGAAAAAGCAACAAATTTTCCGGAAGGGTGCCAACGTGGGTAAATCGCTCCATTTTTCATCTCTTCGGTTTTCAGGTTAATTTTTTGAAACTGGCCTGAATGATAAAAATAGGTGCCTCCCATACTACCCCTCATGTGAAACAGAAAATTGTCCGTTTTTCCATTGTTGAAAGCATGGCAGTTCACGCAATTTTCATCGACAACACTGTTTTCGATGAACGAATTGGTGTTAAAATTTTCCAGGTTCCGGCAATTCACGCTTAAATCCTTATAGCTTTCGTAGCCCGGATAAACCAGCCGGTAATAGAGGTAATTGTCAATTGGTTCAGAAGCAACATGAAAGTTCAGCGAATTGAATTGTGACCAGCGATCATTGTTGTTTCGGATGAAAATGTCAGCTTTTATTTCTTTTCCTGAATTTTTCTGAAGCATATCGTGCCATTTACTTGCAGGAATACTTATCGTTCCGTTGGAGGAAGAAATCTCTATTCCAGGACCTGAAGCACCGATGAATTTCACAAAGTAAGACGTTCCGGATTCTTTGATATTAAAGTTCAGGGGAGCAATATTTGGCGGGATAGTAATTCCTGAATAGTCGGGTTCAAGGACAGCGTTCTTTTCAGTACTATTGATTGTGCCTTTGGGCTTTGATGCACAGCCGGAAAGAAGTATCAGAATGAAAACAAAATTGAAGTTCTTCATAGTTGCTAAGATAATATTTTTGTTCACTTAAATCATTAAAAAATCGCATTTTACGGTTTTGCATAACCCGTTCAATGACATACATTTGTTTGTACACAAATCTGAAATACCATGACCCGATTTTCCATGATTTTTCCAATTCTTTTGTTTTTCGTTTTATCCTGTAATCCCCCAAAGATGAAAGTCGAACTGATTGTTACCAATGCCAAAGTTTTCACTGTTAACGATTCATTTTCCGTTGCCGAAAGTTTTGCAGTTCATGATGGAAAGTTCATGGCCATAGGAACCAATCAGGAAATCAGCTCAAAATACAGTTCCGGTCAGACAATTGACTGTGGAGGTAAACCAGTATATCCGGGATTTATCGATGCACACTGCCATTTTTATGGTTACGGAATGACCCTGATGGAATATGCCGATCTGGCCGGAATTAAAAATCAGGAAGAGATTTACAAAAAACTTCAGGAACATCATTCGGTCTCCAAAACTGAATGGCTGCTTGGTCGCGGTTGGGACCAAAATTTATGGCCAGAAAAAGAATTTCCGGATAATCAGCGACTGAACGAATTGTTCCCGGATATTCCGGTTTACCTGGTTCGTGTTGACGGACATGCTGCCTGGTGTAACAAGAAAGCACTCGAACTGGCCGGAATTTCAGCAACAACTAAAATCAGTGGGGGAGAAGTGCTCCTGAAGAACAGCCAGCCAGCGGGTGTGCTGATCGACAATGCGATGGAATTGGTGTCTAAACTGATCCCGGAACCAAGTCAGGAATTAAAGACAAAAGCATTGCTGGCAGCTCAGAAAAATTGCTTCGAAGTCGGACTCACTTCGGTGACCGACTGCGGACTTCCGAAGGAAACCATTTTACTGATGGATTCGCTTCAGAAAAAGGGAATACTTAAAATGCGTATCAATGCCATGATAGAGCCAACTCAGGAAAATTTCGACTATTTCATGAAATCCCAACCTTATCGAACCGATCGTTTACAGGTAAGCACCATCAAGTTGTATGCGGATGGAGCTTTGGGTTCACGGGGAGCTTATTTGCTCAACGATTACTCAGATGATCCCGGCAATCGCGGATTACTAATGAACGACTCAAACTACTTTGAAACCATTTGTAAAAAAGCTTTCGATGCCAATTTTCAGGTTGCAACCCATTGCATTGGCGACGGGGCGAACCGTTATATCCTGAATATGTATGGAAAAATCCTGAAAGGTTCGAATGACTGTCGGTGGCGGATTGAACATGCACAGGTTGTAAATCCTGACGATTTGAAATTGTATGGAAAGTATTCCGTGATTCCTTCGGTTCAGGCCACCCATGCCACTTCCGACATGCTTTGGGCCGACGAGCGATTGGGTTCTGAACGGATCGGTTCGGCCTATGCGTACCGGCAATTGCTTGAGCAAAACGGTTGGCTACCCAATGGAACCGATTTTCCGATTGAAGGAATCAATCCGATGCTGACGTTTTATGCTTCAGTATTCAGGGAAAATACGGAAGGTATTCCGGCCGGAGGATTTCAAATGGAGAATGCGCTCACAAGGGAGCAGACATTGAGGTCCATCACCATCTGGGCCGCCAAAGCCGGATTTGAAGAAAAAGAAAAAGGAAGTATTGAAGTGGGTAAATCAGCCGATTTTGTTTTGCTCGATACCGATTTGATGAATTGTAAGGAAGGTGAAATCCTGAAAGCAAAGGTTTTGAAAACATTTTCAGGAGGTGAGAAAGTAAGCACGAAATGAGTACCCACTAATAATTTATCAGTCAAATTCTATTCGCGGGTATTTTTCCATTCGGCCCAATTCACCGACGAAAAGTAACTTCGAAGCATTCCATCGAACAGGCGAACAGCCTGAAGACGCGACTGGGTTGAACCTATTTTTTGAATTTCAAGCGGAATTTGTTCAATTCGCTGATCAAGGAATGGCTTTAAATCATTCAAGGTCTGAGAATAATTGGTAATGGTTTTCTCTTCGGCGATGAAATGAATATTCCCTGGAATCTTTATCGCTTCAACATTCAAATCGGGCATGTACCGTGAAAGAATAGTAAATGTATTCTCAGGTAATTTATACTGCCAGTCAGCATATTTTGCGATGATGCCGATCAGGGCATCTTTACTTTCTTTGCTTGGCTCTGCAGAAAGCTGACCAAGCTGTGTTTTTAAATCCGGCAATAAGGTTTCAGCAGTAGTCCAGTTTGTTTTAATTTCAGAAAGAGTACCAAGAACTTGATATGGATTATCAGTAGGCAGGCCAATAAATACAATGCGGCTCTGATAGGATGGAGCGGTTAATTTAATACTGTCGATCGTTGTTTTTACTTCATTCACTGCAGTTTGAAGGGTTCTTACCGAATGCTGAACGGCAGAAAATTTCATTTTAATTAAAAAGTTTTCAATGCTGTCGAATTCCGATTGAACAACAGTCAGTTTTTCCAGTATCTGATCGTTCTTCATTCCATTGACCTGAATATTTTTGCTTGAAAACCAAACATCAGATGTTCCGGCCACTTTAAAATAAATAGTGCTTTCAGCAATATTATCTTCCGTTGTTATTTTTTCAGCACGGGTGAATTGCCATTTTGCCTTCACAGAAATTTTAACAAAGGATTGTGAGAATTTTGTATTCGAAATATTGATTTCGGCGGTCATTTGGTTGGGCTGCGAATTCACTTTGACAAATTCGTCAGTTGAAAAAAGAACTGTTTCATTCAGGAGTTTCCATTCGGATTTTACACCATCCGCTTCGTAGGTCAGTCCATTGCTGCCCCTCGATAATATTTGTGCAGTACCTGCAATATCTGCATAAGTATCCGGAAATTTACAAAAATCTTTTCGACCGCCTTCTAATTCAACGCCAATCATTAATTTCTGACCAGAAGTCACCGTCAGATTGTCTCCATTTTTGTAAGCTTTCCCGTCAATCTTTATTTGCAGAAATGGTTTTCGGGCCGGTTGAATAGCAATTAAATTACCCACCAGCATAACCACCATAAGCAGGATAAAGAAAAATCTTTTCATAGTCCCATACATTATAGTAACATAACACAATGCGGATTAAAGGTAATTAAAAATCGTTAGGATTTAAAAGCTTTTAGTTTTTAATGATTTTTTCAGTGAAAAGTTGAGCTCTGGTTAGAATTCTGATTATGTAAACTCCTGGTTTGACAGAAGTTAAATTTAGAATCGTGTTATTTGAAAGGGGAGTAAATGCAGAAATTAGTTTACCGTCAATGGTGTAGATTTGAACACTTTGAATCTGATCTGATGCTTCAATTTGTAGCCTGTCTGTAGCCGGATTCGGATAAAACTGAATGGAAGATTTATTCTCCGGATTTACTGAAGTTTCTGTTGCAAGATTCTTGAATGCCGGAAGCACTTTATCGCTGTAAAGACGGTATTCGCCTGGTTTCAGGCTTAAAGTTGTACTTGTATTAATCACATTCAGGCTGGCTCCGCTGAAAAATTCGTTCCAGTTCCCGGTATGTTGAAAATTGACCGTAAGGTTTTGGTTAATTACATCGAAATTGCCGATCAGTGTGATGTTGTGATCATTTAAGGTAAGCTGAATAACTTTTGAAACCCCGCTCACCGATATTTTTTCCTTTCCTGAAGTGAAGACATCAAACTGTGTGCGCAGACGAAGCATGGCAGAATAGACATCAAACAATTTTTGGCGGTTCGGATTATCGAGGTAATTCACCGGGACGGGTTTTTCACCGAGTCGTCCAGCCTGATCAATTGAAATGTCGTAACCTACTTCGCCAAACTGCCAGATCATTTTAGGTCCGGCCAGTGACAGGAAAAATGCTGTGGCCAGCTGGCTGCGCTGCAAAGCCGTAACAGGATCTTTTGTGTTGTAGCTTCCGGATGAGTTTCCAAAGCTAATGGTTTTGAACATTTGCCTTTCTTCGTCGTGGCTCTCCATGTAGGCAACCAGCCCAGGTTTCGAATATCCTCTTCTCTGGTACGATGCCCAGTTGAAATCTGATTTTCCGCTGTCATTGTATCCCATCGCAGCTTCACCAAAATTGTAGCAGGAATTGCCCCAAATCAGCATGCCATTGCTATAGGCTGCAAGTTCCTGTTCTTCGTTATTGGCTGAAAAATGCTCCAGAATAACTACAGCCTTCGGATTGACTGCCCAGATTTTTGCAGCCATTCGTTCAAGTATCGCAATCCGCTGAGCATCATATGCACTTCCATCTCCCGGAGTGTTTGTAAATCCTTTGGAAAAATCGAAGCGAAAACCATCAACTTTATATTCAGTCAGCCAATAGCTGGTAACCCGGTCTACAAAATCTTTGGTAGCCTGACTTTGGTGGTTAAAATCACTTCCCCAACTGTAAGCTGTATTGGGCGAGGTTTGGTTAAACCATGGATTGTCGGCAGCCGGCCGGTTTAAAGAACTGTTCCAGTACATCCTAAGCAACGGACTCGAATTGAATGAGTGGTTCAAAACAATATCCTGAATAACGATAAAGCCTTGTTTGTGGCATTCGTCAATCAGAGCTTTCAGGTCGTTTTTCGTTCCGTATGCTTTATCCGGGGCGAAGCAGAAATTCGGATTGTAGCCCCAGCTGTTGTTTCCTTCGAATTCGCTGAAAGGCATAAACTCAATGGTGTTGATTCCCAATCGCTTCAGGTAATCGAGTTTGGCCTGAACGGCTTTGAAGGTTTTTTCAGTGGTAAAATCACGAATCAGCAATTCGTAAATGCTGAGTTTGCTTACATCGGGCACATTGTACGAAGTGGTATTCCAGATATAAGGTGTTTGAGCTGTTTGCAGTATAGATGCTCGGTCGACCGCTTTTCCGGAAGGATATGGAATCAGATTTGGATAAACCGATGAAGGAATGTATTGATCATCCGGATCAGAAACCTTATCGGTGTATGCATCGGCGACCTGAAGGTTACCGTCAATCAGGTACTGAAAGATGTATTCTTTTTTCGGAACGAGGTTTTTGATATTCACCCAGTAATAATCACCATCTTTTTTCATTTGGTAATTGTTATCAGGTACCCAATTATTGAAATCTCCGGTAACGAAAACGTATTTTTTTGATGGGGCATAGAGGATGAGTGTAGCTGATTGATCGTCAGTATAATTAATTCCGGTAATTAAGCCGGAAGGTTTGCTTTCGGTGGTGGTGGTTTCGCGGATGCAAACATACACCGAGTCGCGTTTAACCGTTGTGTTTTGAGTCGCAGTAGCTTTCAGCCAGTAATTTCCGGCATCGGGGATCGACATAATTTGTGTAACTGAGGTGCCTGTTTGTGCAGCAATTTGCTGATTATTCAGGAAAAGTTTTAGGTTAGCCGATGCAGTTGATGCAGCGGTAAACTGGAAGTTTTGGTTTTTCTCGTAGACATTTATTCTGGAAGGCGAAGAAATGTTGACATGCAAATCTTCTGTATAAACAGAAATAAAAAGATCGTTGGATTGTTTTGCCCCATCAGCCGAACGAAAGACAAAGTTCATTTTAGTTACCAGTTCGGATGGCAGCACTGAATAAAACGTATTGATATCGGGAATGATCACCAGTTCATAAATTCCGTTGCCCTTGTTGGTCAGTTTGGGCTGACTGGTATTATTTCCCCATGATCCGATTACATGTTTCCAATTGCTGTCGCCAGCCACATACACGCCGGTATGTACATATAAATCGGAAGTAAAATAACCGAGCCGTGAATCTTTTGATGAATCGAAGGTAATGGTGACAGCCTTGCTATCGATTGGGAGAGCAGGAACTGTGCTGAGCTGTGCAAAGCTAAACTGATAAATGGCAACCAGCCAGAAAAGAAGATGGATTCGACGGATCATGTGGAGAATTTAGAGCCCCATCCCCGGCCCTTCCCCCAAGGGGAAGGGAGCGGATCTGAGTATTTTATTTCAAAGATAGAATGTTCTGGTTTTTGACCAGCAAAAAGTCCCCACTTTTGGGGATTTAGGGGGCTTATGTTTAGCCGTTAAAAAAGGCTTATCTGCCCGGATAGAGCAGATAAGCCTTTACAATTCAAAAAAATTAGTTTTTCGTTACGGTTGCTGTAAGAGCTACCGGATCGAATGTAAGCGTATAATTTCCGGCTGCTGCAACAGCAATATTATCGCCGCCACCAGAAAGTGCACCAAGGCTACCACCATAGTTTAGAGCCCAATCGTCGTTTGCCCTGAATTTGAAAGATCCGACTTTCAGATCAAGGGTAATCGTAAGGACTTTGTTTGCAGCATCCCAACTCATATTCTGGTCAGAATTCCATCCGTCAGGAGTAGCATCACCGATAACACCCCACCGGTTTGCGCTATAAGTATAGACATTCGGATGGCTAAGATCTAAAGTAATGAAGTAATCGGAAGTTACAGTTACCGGGATATTTCCGGCACCGGCGCCTAAAGTTCCATCAGCTGCGTCGCTGCCGTAATTTACAGCCCAATCTGATGTTCCTCTGAATTTAAATGCTTTTCCGCCAATTAAATTCGCACCTAATGAGAATTTTTGTGTCGAAGGATCATAAACCATATTGGTCTGATCGCCCCAGCCACCGGCAGTAGCATCACCGATTACACCCCAGATTGTTGCAACAGCAGTATAAGTCATTGCTGTAGCATCAGCATTTATTTTGTAATAACCTCCGGGAGATACAATATTGGCGCCATCTTTAACCAGGGCACCAGTTGTACTTCCCCAGTTCATAGACCATGCATTGGCAGGATCGTTGGCTGCATCAGCAAATTTCCATTGATTCGAAGGAGCTGAGAAGAATACATATCCTTCAAGTTTATCAGCAGAAGTCGCCAGACTTTGAACCTGAGGAGACTTAAATGGAGACCAGTTGGCAAAACCTGCAGCAGGATAGCTGGCTGCGGCATAGTCGCCCGGAATATTCCAGATACGGATGTCAGCCAAAGTAGTAAACCTAACATCGGCACCGTATGCTGTTCCTGCGCTATTGGTAGCAAAAGCACGCACATGGTAAACCGTGTTGTTACTCAGGCCTGCAAGATTACTTACAAAAGCACCCAATCCGGTTCCGCCATCAATTTTACTTCCATCAATGGTAGGATTTTCGCCAGTACCCCAGGCAAGTCCTTTTGCAGTAATATCTCCACCGCCATCAGCTGTAACTTCACCACCCGATACCGCGGCAACTTTAGTCGCTCCGGTAACCGCAGCAGTTGTAACAACCGGAAGGTCAACCAAGGTTTTGAAAGTAATTTCAGGACCATATGCCGTTCCTGCACTGTTTGTTGCGTAAGAGCGCACATAATAAGTCGTGTTACCCTTAAGGCTGGCCAAAGCGCTTACAAATGCACCTGAACCTTTTCCATCGGCAGTTTTTCCATCAGCAATGGTTGGATTGTGAGCGATGCCAAAACAAATACCACGTGCAGTTACATCTGCTCCGCCATTCACGGTAACATTACCGCCACCAGCGGCAGCATTACCTGTAATTGCTGTGATAGCAGCTGTTGTAACAGTTGCAACAACAGGCAAGGTAGTGAAATTATATTCTTCACCGTAGATAGTACCTGCTGCGCCGGTTGCATAAGCCCGGGCATAGTATTTGGTTGCATAAGTAAGCCCGGTCAACGATACGTTAAAAGTAGCCGTTGTAGCCTGACCGGTATAAGCAACTTTGCTGTTGGCAACCGATGGACCTGTTGCTATATTATAGCAAACACCTTTTTCGGTAAAACCATCACCTGCAGCAACCACATAACCAACAACGGTTGCTACATTCGATGTTACATTCAATACTTGCGTGGTAGCGAGCGTCGGAGCTAACTTAACATTTGCAGTATCCTGTGTACATGCGGCAAATAGCATGGTCGCAGCGACCAGGACGGCCATTATTCTATAGATTGATTTTCTTTTCATGAGTAAAAAATTAATTCGTTGGAGTAAATACAACCTTCATTGGAGTAGTTTCCAAATACAGTTTGATAGTATAATTACCTGGAGCAATATTCTTTATATCCTGGCTGTCAGTTTTTCCATCATTCTGATACAAATTGTTCAGGTCATTGTTAGCTGGATTGTAGGCAACATTTACTGCAGCCCAACTGTTGTGAGTCCTGAATTTAATACCTCCGGCGGTTACAGTTTTGGCAATATTCCAGGTATGATCGGTGAAATCATAAACCATTTTGGTATCATTATCCCAACCACCAACTGCATCTCCGATAATTCCGATCGTGACATCTGCAACAGTCAGTTTCATTTCTCCTGAATTGATATCAGCGGTCATATTGTATGCTCCGGCATCGAGAGCAATCGCAGCACCATTCAATGCTAAAGGACAGGAAACTTCGCCTGAGGCCAAAACACCTCCGTATTTCTTGCCATCATCATTATTGGTGAGTTGAATAGGGGTTCCATCGGTATAGATCCATCCTGAATAAACTTTATTATCACCAGGCGATACAACAGTCTGTAATTTTCCGGCAACTGTAAACGACAATGCTGGAGGACCATAAGTCGTTACAGCAGCATTTTTAGTTTCGGAACTATATTCATAAGAACCGCTACCACTGCTTAATGACAATACAGATCTGATGCGAAAATCAATCGAAGAAACCAGATCGGCAGGAAATTTTTTAAGTAAAATCCCGTCAAGATCTGCAACGGTTATTTTCATCGAAAGATCCTGATTATCGCTAAGGATCAATGAAGCATCCTTGAAATCATTGCCCTTGGCACAAGCTTCGAGATAATAAGTGACAGAGGCCTGAAATCCAGGATCAACAGCTGTACCAACAAATTCCAGTACATTCAGTCCATTGGCTCTTTTTAGGGTCAAATCAGGCATCGATTGAATAACCGGTACCGTTGGGTTGTCAAGCAGCACGGCTTTGGTTTCGTCCTTCTGACACGAAAATAAGAGTCCGATCAACCCAATGAAAGCTAAATATTTATATAATTTTTTGTTCATTGCTCAAAATTTTAAGATTAATTATAACCAGGATTTTGCTGTAATGTAGGATTGGCTCCCATATCATTGGAAGGGATCGGGTACAAGTCACGATAAACCTCAGTAGCTGTTCCTCCGGCAACTTTTCCTTTCCAAGGCCATAAATAGCTACTGCCAGTGAACTTTCCGTACCTGATAAGGTCGGATCTGCGAAAGCCTTCCCAATAGAGTTCGCGGGCACGTTCATCCAAAATAAAGTCCAATGTCATTTGTCCGGAAGTGATATTTCCGTTTACATTTCCATAGGCTCTTTGGCGTAAAGCATTTACGTATCCCAATGCAGAAGATGCACTACCTCCGCCACCGCCTCTAAGAACAGCTTCAGCATACATCAGGTAAACATCGGCCAAACGGAAAACCGGATAGTCAGTGTCAACAAAGTCAGGATGTGCATGTGGAGCAGCAGCCCCGGTAGAAGTCAGATTGCTGAATTTGGTAATGGCCCAACCATCGGTAAACTGGCCAATATCATTAATTTCGAGTTTTTGACCAGCTGACCAGAACATGGCGCGTTGATCAGTTGCTCCTGTGTTATCAGAAAATTTGCCTACAAATGCAGAAGTAGTGCGAAGTCCGCCCCATCCGCCACCAACACCAAACGCTGCCGGTGACATGCTTCCGCCAATTTCGGCATGGATCAGATAAGTCATTCCACCGTAGGATTGGGTATGCTGACCATCGCAGGTAATCGGGAAGATCATTTCAGAACTGAGGTTATTGTCAGCAGTGAAATTATTTGCGTATTTGGAATTTAAGGTATAACCGGCAGCAATTACCTTGTTACAATAAGTAACACATTCGGTATTCTTATCCTGACCGATATAAACCTTTGCATTCAGATAAAGTTTCGCCAAAAGAGTCCAGGCTGCAGCCTGATCTGCTCTTCCATACTCAAAACGTGGAGTACCCAGATCATTTTCAATGGCCTTGAGTTCAGTTTCGATGTAGGTGAATAATTCAGCGCGTGTGGTTTGTTTTGGGAAAAATGCACCTGGTGAATCTGCCTCGGTAACGAAAGGTGGATTTCCAAATAAATCGATGGCATGTGAATAAGCCAGTGCACGAACAAATCTGGCTTCAGCTTGATATTTGATGATATCGGCATCGGTATTTCCGGCTGTTGCCCGGATGTACTCGTTGGACAACGCCACGGTGTACATGATTCGGGAATAGATGGCAGCAATGAATACATCATTTGGTGCCCAGGTTTGCCAATGGAAATCCTTGATTGAAGCATCGTTCCAGGCCATTACAGCCTCGTCGGTTGATAATTCCTGAACATTCCAATACTGGCGCAGGTAATTTCCGAATCCTTCATCAATTCCTGAGATATCAGGCTGTCCGGCAGGACCTTGCTGACCGCTAACTGAAAAAGTTGCATATAGTTTAGACAATCCTTCTTTGTAGGCTCCCGGTGTATTATACACAGTCAGGGAAGTTACAATGTTTGGATCTTTCGGTGTAAGATTCAGGTCTTGGACACATGAACTAAATATCAGTGCGGCAAAGACTACAGTCAATGATTTTATTTTATAATTTTTCATGTCGTATTCTTAATAAAGTTAGAATGTAAGATTTACGCCAAGTACAAATACTCTCGGACGAGGATAAAAATTATTATCGATACCACCATCAACTTCAGGATCAAGTCCTTTGTAATTGGTTATAGTGAAAGCATTTTGTACCGTAAAGCTCAACCTTGCTTTGATCGTCTTTTCGAAGTTGTATCCGACACTCATATTATCCATCTTAAAGAAAGAGGCATTCTCGACATAGAAATCAGAGAAGTATTGGGTGTTCGTAAACTTAGCGTTTTCAGACTGTTTAGGGATGTTGTTAAAAAATCCAGACTGGTTATAAACGGTTGAATATAAAGCACCTGAAGCAACGTTATTGTAAACGTAGTTTCCAAGATTTAACCTTCCGGAAAATGAGAAGTCAACTTGTTTGTAGTCAATCCGTGAGTTTATTCCCATGGTAAAATCCGGAGCCGGTTTTTTATAATGGTATTTGTTCAGGTTATTGCTTGTAACTGTTCCGCCTTTTCCTGTACGGTCAACATAAAGTCCTTCGATTGGCATGCCGTTCGAACCATAGACCTGCTGGAATACGAAGAAGGAATTAACCGGAAATCCAACGCGTTGGTTTTGAATCATATTTCCAACACCACCACCGATGAGGCCAGCATCAACTCCGGGATAATTGGGATCGTCAGTTTTGGTCAGTTTGGTGATTTTGTTTTCGTTGTAGGCTACATTATAACCAACACTCCAGGTCAAATCTTTTTTAGCAATAATTGTTGCGTTTAATGAAAGTTCTGCTCCTCTGTTTTCAAGATTACCTACGTTGGTGGTCAGGAAGTTTGAGAAGTTACTTCCGGCAGCAATCGGGATAAAATTCAAAAGGTCTTTTGTATCCCGCTGGTATACATCGATTGTTCCGGTAATCCTGTTATTCAGGAATCCAAAGTCTAAACCGACATTGTATGTAGTTGTTTGCTCCCATTTGATGTTTGCATCATAAGGATTTGGACGCAAAGTATTGTAGAACTCATTTCCAAACTGGTACTGAGCGGTTGCAGTACTTCCTCGGTAAACAGGAAGATATGGATAATCATTACCAATATCCTGCTGACCGGTGATCCCCCAGCCCAATCTTAATTTAAGATCTGAAACGGCTGTGATACTTTTCATAAATGCTTCTTCTTTGATTTTCCATGCCAAAGCTGCTGCAGGGAAAAGTCCCCAACGAGTTGCTTTTGAAAAACGGGAAGAACCATCGTCGCGAAGAGTTACAGTTAATAAATAACGGTCCTTGAGCGTGTAATTTAAACGTCCGAAGAAGGATACCAAGTAGTTTTCGTTAATAAATTTGGAAGTTATCCGATCTACAGAAATCTGGGTTCCATCACCATTGCTGGTAAACGATGATCCATCTTTATAGAAATGTTGCCAGCTGTAACCACCGGTTACATCAATTTTACTGCTGGCAGAAGGAATTTCTTTCACGTAATTCAGGTAGAAATCCAGAAGCTGGGTTTTTCCGGCCTGATCATAGTCATTTATGCGTCCTATTCCATTTCTATAGGTAAATGCGGCTTCGCTTGTAGCATAGTTGTGTCCTTTTGTCGAGAAATAGTCATAACCAAGGTTTAAGTTGGCACGCAGTTCAGGAAGGAAATGAAATTTATAATCGAATTGCAAGTTTCCAAGACTGCGTTGAACTGTAGACCGGTTGTCTGTCTGATTCAGCAAAGCAACCGGGTTGGCTACACCAATTGGATTTGGACTTCCGTTTGGATCCATTGATCCATCAGGCAAAACATCCGATAAATTGATCCAGGTATTATATCCTCCGAATTTGGTGTTTCCATTCATTACTGGCTGGGTTGGGTCGTAGGCTACAGCTGAACCAACAGCTCCCTGGTCACCAAAATTTTGTTTGGTATAACTTCCTTTCAGATTCAGACTAACTTTCAGGTGTTTTTCGAAGAAAACTGGATCGAGGCCGATGGCCAGAGTTGAACGTTCCATGTTGGTCGTTTTCAGAATACCATCCTGACTGGTGTAACCGATAGAAGCACGGTATGGCATATCTTTCAATCCTCCGCTGATACTGACGCTATGATCGTGTGCAAGAGCTGTTTGGTAGATCTCTTTTTGCCAGTTGGTATTTTCATTTCCCAAACGGCCAAGGCTACCCATGTTAAGTCCAACTGCACTTTGTGATGCCAAATTATAAGCCATTGAACGGTACTCATCTCCTGAAAGAACATCCATATATTTCGGGATAGTATTCACTGACATTGTACCGTTGTAGGAGATTTCCATTGGTTTTCCAACTACACCTTTCTTCGTGGTGATCAAAATAACCCCGTTCGAAGCTCTGGAACCATAAATAGCAGTTGCCGAAGCATCCTTTAAAACGGTCATTGTTTCGATATCATTCGGGTTGATTGTTGAAAGTGGATTGGCTAATCCGGAAATTCCCGAATTACTCACAGGAACACCATCAATAACGATTAACGGATCATTACTGGCTGACATGGAAGAACCTCCCCTGATGCGGATGGTTGAGCCACTACCTGGAGCACCACCACTTGATGTGATTACTGTTCCGGCACTTTTACCAACAATCAGATCCTGGGGAGAAGTGATCCCTCCTTTGTTAAAATCCTTCACACTCACGGTACTCACCGAACCTGTAGCGTCTGATTTTTTAACAGTTCCGTAACCGATAACAACTACTTCACTCAATTCTTCCCGGTCAATAACAAGTGCAATCTCTATGTCTTTCTGACCCTGAACTGCAATTTCTTGTTTTACATACCCAACGAATGAAAACTGAATGACGTCACCCCGCTTTGCGCTGAGGGTAAAATTACCATCAAGATTCGTGATGGTTCCATTGGTAGTTCCTTTAACTACAATAGAAACACCTGGTAAAGATTCTCCCGATGAGCTATCGGTGACCTTACCCGTCAATACTGTCTGTTGTGCCATTGCGAAATTTCCAAGCAAAAGCGACAAAAGCAGTATTAATACATTTAGGTTTTTGCGAATAATCCTCATGTTTTAATAATTTTTGGTTCAAATACTCTTTTTAGATTCATTCATCCAAAATTTTAGTTAATCCAGTAATTTAATGTTCCGTTAATACTTCTTAAATTTAATTCCGGTACCAAAGTATTGAATCTGTTAATATTTAGTTAAAATATGTTACAATGTATTTACTGCAATCGTTTGCGGTGACGTTTGCATCAGCCATGTTATGCAACAGGTGGGTGCTGGTGGGTATAGTTTTGACAGTTTAACGCATATTTTTTCGCTTGTTTTTGCTAAGAAATAAATATGTATCTTTAGTGGTTTATTATCGAATAAAGACCAATTACCCACTATCCTATGCGCAGTAGTCAGATCACTATTAAAGATATTGCCCGAATATTAGGTATCTCAGCTTCAACTGTTTCACGGGCGTTGAAAGATCACCCGGATATCAATGTTGATACCAAAAAAGCAGTAAACGAGCTTGCCCAGAAGCTTAAATATCAGCCAAACGCAGTAGCAATTAGCCTGAAGAACAGTCGAAGCAATACGATTGCTGTAATGATCCCTGAAATTGTGCACTATTTTTTCTCGTCTGTTATCAGTGGTATTGAAGACATCGCTTCTCAAAAAGGTTTTACGGTGATCATTTGTCAGTCGAACGAAAGTTTTGAACGTGAAGTCGCGAATGCTCACACCCTGCTTTCACACCGTGTCGATGGCATTCTGATTTCAGTCTCGAAGCAAACCCAAACATTCGAACATTTGCTGGATTTGCAGGAAAGCGGAATCCCGCTCGTCTTTTTTGACCGTATTGCTCCTGAAGTTAGCGCAGATCAGGTAATTATTGATGACATGGAAGCTTCGTACAAGGCTACCCGTCACCTGATCGAAACCGGACGAAAACGAATCGCACATTTTGCAGCCCCTCAAAACCTGATTATCGGAAAAGACCGGCTTCAAGGTTATGTGAATGCACTTACAGAAGCCGGAATTCCGGTAGATAACCGCCTGATTGTGGAAGCCGATACCTTTGAAAAAGCCCGGAATGCTGTTGTGAAAATGCTGGACGAAAAAAATATCCCGGATGGTATTTTCGCTGTAAACGACCTGACTGCCATTGGTGCCATGCAAACCATTCAGAAAAGAGGCTATAAAATTCCCGATGAAATCGCCATTGTCGGTTTTAGTGATGGGTATTTGTCCGGAATTACCGATCCGCATCTATCATCGGTCGACCAGCACGGTTATGAAATGGGCACCACTGCTGCAGAAATGCTTTTCCACCGGATTTTGTCAGATGAAGAAGATTACATTCCGGAAGTTAAAGTCCTGAATGCCGATCTGATTGTCAGAGGAAGCTCGGTGAAGGAATAAAATGTCTGATTTGAATGCGCTGTTTAATCTTCAATTAATCAGCTATCCTTTGGGTATTTTCAAAAAAAACCAAGCTTTTGAATTTATTTTTCTCATTCTCTGCAAACGTTTGCAATGCGGCTTTTGATCTTAAAATCTATTTTTTTGCCTGTAAAACAAGAGTTTGAACGATTTCCCGATTTGGATATTATCGAAAAGCTTCTTTATATTTGTGCAGTTAATTCCATTTTTTAGTACTTCCGTATTACTTCTTATCGTTTCCTGAAAATTGTTTCAGGCTCGCGAAATTAATTCCACACACTTTATGGTGTCATTTGGCTTTTGATTAGAGATCAATTCCGCACTTTGTGTGCAGTGATTGCAGATGCTTCTTTTCTGTTGTCTTACATCTTTTCTCATAAATCAGATTACCTTGTGAACTGAATCTAAATTTAAACCAATGAAGAAGAAACCTGCATTAAGTTTTTGGCAAATCTGGAACGTAAGCTTTGGATTTCTTGGAATCCAGATTGGATTTGCGCTTCAAAGTGCCAATGTTAGCCGTATCCTGTCGAGTCTGGGAGCCGACCTTCATTCACTTTCGTTTTTCTGGTTGGCGGCACCGATGATGGGGCTCATCGTACAGCCTATTGTTGGCGCAGCCAGCGACCGTACATGGAACCGCTTTGGCCGAAGGGGACCTTTCTTACTTGGAGGAGCTCTGGTAGCAAGTTTTGCCATGTGGCTGATGCCAAACTCGGCTGCGGTTGTATCCATTATCCCCGCACTGGTTTTTGGAGCCATGATGTTTGCCCTGATGGACGGGTCGTTCAACATCACCATGCAGCCTTTTCGTGCGCTTGTAGCCGACATGACCCCCGAAGACCAGCGCACCTACGGCTATTCGGTGCAAAGCTTGTTGATTAATGCTGGTGCTGTCGTCGGGTCGGTTCTGCCGTATGTACTTACCAATATTTTGGGCGTTCAAAACATTGCCGCTGAAGGACATGTTCCACCATCGGTCATCTGGTCGTTCTACATTGGCGGATCGATACTTCTTTTATCGGTTATTTGGACCGTATTTCGTACCAAAGAGTATACACCGGAAGAGTATTGTGCCCAGAACGATCTTGACTTCAAAGCCTGGGGCAAAAGCCAGACTGAAAAGACTTCGCTTGGTCAGAAACTCAGGAATTTTGCTGGCCTGTTTTCAAAAATGCCGCCGATGATGGCGAAATTAGCTCTTGTGCAGTTTTTCTCCTGGTTCGCGCTATATCTGATGTGGGTTTACACGACCTCAGCAGTGGCGCAGCATGTTTATGGTACGGCAATCAACGATTCTTCGTCTGATAAATTCAACGAAGCCGGTAACTGGGTGGGTATTCTGTTTGGAGCATATAGCCTGTTCGCCGCTATATTTTCGATATTTATGGCCCGTATTGCAAAAAAAATCGGACGCAAAACAACCTACTCGCTTTCGCTGGCCATGGGCGGCATTGGATTTCTTTCGATGTACGCATTCAATACTCCATACATGCTCATTATATCGATGATCGGTATCGGAATAGCCTGGGCGGCAATCCTTGCCATGCCCTATTCACTTTTATCTGAATCAGTGCCTGCGGACAAGATGGGTGTTTACATGGGGATTTTCAACTTTACCATTGCCGGCCCACAAATTATTTCAGGCTTGGTAGGCGGCTCCATTCTGCGTAGCTTATTCGACAACCATGCTATTTACATCATGATGGTTTGTGGTATCTCGATGTTGCTGGGTTCATTATCAGTATTGCTGATAAAAACAAAAAAAATATAATCAACGAATGTCAGACAATTCAACACAAAGCATTTTGCCCGCAGCAATTCTGATTGGTTTTGTCTTTTTGCTGGCAGGCGTTTTTGTTGGATTACCAGTTCTATTATTAGATTGGTCATTGAAGTTTGCCGGTTTTGCATTTGTTCTGGCAGCAATTGGACTGGTTTTTTTAATTGCAGCTTGGCAAATTAGGCAAGGTTTGGTGCATAACCGTTTGGTACGGTTTGTTTCGAAGCTGATGAATCGGCCTAAAATGATGAAATAAAAATTAGAACATGATTGAAGCCTGTATTTTTGATCTCGATGGGGTAGTGGTTGATACGGCCAAATACCATTTTATTGCCTGGAGAGCCCTGGCAGAAGAGCTTGGTTTTGTATTTACATTGGAAGATAATGAGCGGTTGAAAGGTGTGAGCCGCAAACAATCGCTTGAAATTCTGCTTGAAATTGGTAAAAAGCAATTTTCGGAGACAGAAAAACTGGCCATGGCAGAAAAGAAGAATACGCTCTATGTAACCTATATTGAAAAAATGACTCCTGAAGAAATTTTACCGGGAGTGGAAAAATTTCTTCAGGAACTGAAAAGCAATGGAATAAAAACTGCTCTCGGATCGGCCAGCAAAAATGCGCCCATGATTCTGGAACGCATCGGATTGACAGGATTCTTTGATGTTATTGTCGATGGCAATTCCATTTCGGAAGCCAAACCCAATCCGGAAGTCTTTCTGAAAGGTGCCGAGAAAATTGGTGTTCAGCCGGAGCATTGCGTGGTATTTGAAGATGCCATCGCCGGAGTGGAGGCCGCACGAAATGCAAAAATGTATTGTGTTGGAATTGGTCAACCGGAGAATCTTGGTCTGGCAGATTTTGTTATTCCCGGTTTCGATGGATTCACACTGGAAAAGCTGAAAAAAGAACTGACAGCCTCCTTCCTGTTCCCCAAGGGGAAAGTTTAGGACATTGGTTCGTCATAGTTTTCGCCCTGAAAGGGCAATTTAACAATAGCCCGAGGCAACGCCTCGGGGGAAGGAAAAGCGAAGTTTAACCGTCCGCGGTAAAATATTGAAAAAATCCATTTGATTGTTTCGGACGGAATGGAGATTACGATTTAAAATACAATTAGAAATTAGGAACAATTTGAAATTTTTACCTGATTCATTTCAGGATTAAAAAATACCGTATGAAAAACTACATCATACACGATGAGTGGAAGATTATTGAAAAAGGATTTCACAAGGAGGAAAACCGGATAAGCGAGAGCCTGCTCAGTATTGGGAATGGACGGTGCGGTCAGCGGGCTAACTTCGAAGAAAAATACAGCGGTGATAGTCTTCGCGGAAGCTACCTTGCCGGGATTTATTATCCTGACAAAACCCGTGTGGGTTGGTGGAAAAACGGCTACCCCGAATATTTCGCAAAAATCCTGAATGCCACCAATTGGATCGGAATTGATGTTTCGGCCGATGGTGAGGAATTGGATCTGAACAAAGCAGAAATTCGTTCGTTTTACCGTGATCTGGATATGAAATCTGGATTGCTGACCCGTCGTTTCGTCGCTCAAATGGCTTCCGGAAAGCAGCTTGAAGTGCATGCCAGAAGGTTTCTGAGTATTGCCGATCAGGAAATCGGAGCCATCAGTTATTCAGTAAAAGCACTTAATTTTTCCGGAGAACTCTCATTTTTACCGCATATCGATGGTCTTGTTGTAAACGAAGATTCCAACTACGATGAAAATTTCTGGATTGGAATATCACAGAAAATAAAAGGCTCCACAGGCCATGTTTGTCTGGAGACAAAAAAAACTGCCTTTCAGGTTTGTACCGGAATGGATTTCAAGGCAACGATTAATGGCGAGTTGATGACTACGGTACCGCTGCCGGTGGAAAAAGAAAAATATGTAGGTGCTGAGGTGAAAATTCAGGTAAAACCGGGCGATGAAGTTTGCATTGAGAAATTCGCTGCTTTGATTTCTACCCTGTATCATCCGAAAAACAAACTTCAGGAAGTTACCGAAAAAACTTTGAAAAGAGCTTCTGATAAAGGATTCGCCAGGCTTTTTTCCGAGCAGGAAAAGGCATGGAACAAACGGTGGGAAACCAGTGATATCCGTATTGAAGGCGATGTGGCTGCTCAGCAGGGAATCCGCTTCAATATTTTCCAGCTAAACCAAACCTATCTGGGTGACGATGAGCGACTCAACATCGGACCCAAAGGTTTTACGGGCGAGAAATATGGCGGTGTAACCTATTGGGATACCGAAGCCTATTGCCTGCCATTCACTCTGGGAACCGCACCGCATATGGTATCGAAAAACCTGTTGCTTTACCGCTACAAGCATTTGCAGAAAGCCATAGAAAATGCTGAAAAGTTGGGATTTACTGACGGTGCGGCACTGTATCCGATGGTGACAATCAACGGGGAAGAATGCCATAACGAATGGGAAATCACTTTCGAGGAAATTCACCGGAACGGTGCCATTGCTTTTGCCATATTCAATTACATCAGTTATACCGGTGACAGGGAATACCTTGCTCCGTACGGATTTGAAGTACTTCTGGCCTTGTCGCGTTTCTGGAGCCAGCGGATCAACTGGTCGGAAGAAAAAAAGAAATTTGTGATGCTCGGAGTTACCGGGCCGAACGAATATGAGAATAATGTGAACAACAATTTCCATACGAGCTTCATGGCCGTGTGGACCTTAAAATATACGCTGGAAGCCATAGAATACCTGAAAAAGGAACATCCGTTTTTGTATGGTGATCTGGTAAAAAAACTAAAATTGCAGGAACTGAAGGAAACTTCGCGTTGGATGAAGATCATTAAGGAAATGTATTTCCCTTATGACTTTTCGCGCAAGATTTTTCTGCAGCAGGATGGATTTCTCGATAAGGAATTGATTCCGGCAAACCTGTTAAATCCGAAAGACAGGCCAATTAATCAGAAATGGTCGTGGGACCGTATTTTGCGTTCGCCATACATCAAACAGGCTGATACGCTGCAAAGTATTTACTGGTTCGAAGATGAATTTGACAAGAAAAGTATTGAGCGTCATTTTGATTTTTATGAACCACTCACTGTGCACGAATCATCTCTTTCAAGCTGTGTTCATTCCATTCTGGCTGCCACATTAGGTCGCCGGGAAAAAGCATATGAAATGTATTTGCGCACGGCCCGTTTGGATCTGGACGATTATAACAACGACACCAACGACGGACTGCATATTACCAGCATGGGGGGAACATGGATGGCTTTTGTTCAGGGTTTTGGCGGAATGCGTGTGCGAAACGGTCTGCTTCATTTTAATCCGTTTATTCCTGAAGGCTGGAATTCGTATTCATTCCGGATCAATTTCCGGGGTGCACATCTTGAATTTAAAATGGACAAATCAAATATCCGAGTTATTAATCATTCCAAAGTGAGTTTGGAACTCGTTGTTAAAGGAAATCAATACACCTTGGATGCGAAAAAAGAATTCACCTTGTAAAATCGAATCAGAACACAATATATGAGATTCATTTCCGGTTATTCAGAAACTCTTCGACCCCATTGTGGTCGGATATATATAGAAAAATGGAATTCTCTATATACCTGTGACCCCATCGGGGTCAAACAATTTTGCTTACAGAATGGCATTGCAATAAGATTCAGGAAAATAGTTGAATATTTAATTTACATATTGATTTAACATGAAAAAGTTAAGTTTATTATCTTTATTGATCGCGTTCAGTCTTTCAATTTTTGCACTGAATGTTGACCGCGTTGAACCCACATTTTGGTGGGTAGGTATGAAAAATCCAAGCGTTCAGCTGATGGTTCACGGGCAGGAAATTGCTTCAAGCGAAATAAGCCTGAGTTATCCCGGGGTGAGGATAAGTTCGGTTTCCCGTCAGGAAAATCCGAATTATGTTTTTATCGATTTGAGCATTTCTCCGGAAGCACAGGCCGGAAGTTTCCCGATTCTGTTCAGGAAAAATAAGAAAGAAGAGGTCATCTATACCTATGAATTGAAAAACCGCGAACTCAATTCTTCCGGTCGGAAAGGTTTTGATGCCTCCGATGTGATTTACCTGGTTACTCCCGATCGTTTTGTTAACGGTAATCCCTCCAACGACGCGGTTGCCGGGATGAAGGAATTGCCCAACCGGACCGATAAAAACGGGCGGCATGGCGGCGATATTCAGGGAATAAAAAACAGTCTCGATTACATTTCGAAGATGGGTTTTACTTCCGTTTGGCTCAATCCGGTACTTGAAAACAACATGACACATGTTTCGTACCACGGATATTCGACTACCGATTTCTACAAAGTCGATCCACGATACGGAACCAATGAAGAATACCGCGAACTGGGACAGACCATCCATCAAAAAGGCATGAAACTAATGATGGACATGATATTCAATCACATCGGTTCGGAGCATTGGTGGATGAACGATATGCCATCGTCTGACTGGTTAAATTTTTATCCTGAATATAAAATTACCAATCATCAGCACATTTCTGTTGAGGATCCTTATGCTTCCAAAGCGGATCAGAAAATGATGTCAGACGGTTGGTTTGTTCCTTCGATGCCCGATTTGAATCAAAGGAATCATTTTATGGCCAATTACCTGATTCAAAACAGTATTTGGTGGACTGAATACGTTGGTCTGGATGGAATCCGTATGGACACCTATCCTTATCCCGATAAATTCGCGATGGCCGAATGGACCAAACGGATACTGGAAGAATATCCCGGTTTTTACATGGTGGGAGAGGAGTGGTCGATGAATGCGGCTTTGATTTCGTACTGGCAAAAAGGTAAAAAAAATCAGGATGGCTATGTTTCTGATCTTCCCGGCCTGATGGACTTTCCGTTAAATAATGCGGTTATTCAGAGTTTGAAAAATCCGAATAGTGGCGGTTTAGTACAAATCTATGAAGCGCTGGCTAACGATTTTCAATTTCCGACTCCTGAAAAACTCGTGGTTTTCCCCGATAATCATGATATGTCAAGGTTTTACACCCAGTTGGACGAGAATCTCGACTGGATGAAAATGGGGATTGTATATTATGCCACAACCCGCGGAATTCCCCAGTTGTTTTACGGAACTGAAATCCTGATGGCAAATCCGGGTACCGGTGAACACGGTATCATCCGCTCCGATTTTCCCGGCGGTTGGAATGGAGATCAGGTGAATGCATTTACCGGTGCTAGTCTTTCAGAAAAACAAAAGCAGGCCCAGGAATTTGTCCGTAAAGTGCTGAACTGGCGGAAAACAAGCGAAGTGGTTCACTCTGGAAAATTACTCCACTTTTTTCCTGAAGATAACATCTATGTATATTTCCGATACAATCAGGACAGTAAAGTAATGGTGGTCCTGAATAAAAATGCGCAGGAAAAAACAATTGATACCAGTCGGTTTAAGGAAATCATGGCGAATTGTACTTCAGGAAAGGAAGTGATTTCAGGAGCAAATATTTCGGATCTGAAAAACTTGAAAATACCTGCCAGTTCGGCTATGATAATTGAATTGAAATAGCGAGTAGGGATTCCATCTTTCTTAAAAGAGATGGAATCCTTTCTCCATCGAATTGAAATAGGAAAACGATTAAATTTGATTTTCAATGGGTTCCACCCTTTGCTGTCACAGGTCGTCCCTTCAGGTCTCCAAGGGGCAACGCCCCGAAATGTAAAAGCATAGGATGAAGTGGAACGGAATCCTATGAAGATTGAAGAACGAAAAATTTAAAACTTAAATAAATTACAAGCATGAAAAAAATAACCCATTTAATGATTCTTCCTTTTCTGATTTTGGCTTTGTATTCGTGCGAGGCACCAGTTAAAAAGGTCGCCACAGAATCAACCGCAATTTCAGTAACAGCCAATGTTCCGGAATGGAGCAAAAATGCCGTGATGTACGAAGTCAATGTTCGTCAGTACACACCGGAAGGAACGTTCAAAGCGTTTGAAACCCACCTTCCGCGCCTGAAAGAATTGGGTGTGGATATCCTTTGGTTTATGCCAATGTTTCCGATTTCAGAAAAGAACCGGAAGGGAACACTTGGCTCCTATTATTCGATTCGCGACTACAAAGCTGTGAATCCGGAGTTTGGAACAATGGACGATTTTAAAGCTTTGGTGAATAAGGCTCATGAAATGGGTTTCAAAGTAATGCTCGATTGGGTTGGAAACCACTCCGGCTGGGACAATCAGTGGATTGTGGATCACAAAGATTGGTACACTCAGGATGCAAAAGGAAATGTGATTCCGCCGAATCCGGACTGGAGTGATGTTGCTGATCTGAATTATGACAATAAAGAATTGAGAAAGGGCATGCTCGATGCCTTGAAATTCTGGGTGAAAGATATTCAGGTGGATGGTTATCGCTGCGACTACGCCGGTGGAGTTCCTACCGACTTTTGGGAATCGGCCCGCGCTTCGCTTGATTCAATCAAACCGGTATATATGCTGGCCGAAAATCAGGATCAGATGAATTTGCTGAATAAGGCGTTTAACGTGAATTACGGATGGTCATTTCACCACCTGATGAACGAAGTTGCACAAGGCAAAAAGACAGCTTTGGACATTGATTCATCGTTAGTACAAAACGAAAGGACCTATCAGGTTGGAACCTATTCTTTGCAATTTCTTACCAACCATGATGAAAACAGTAACGCCGGAACCGAATTCGAACGTATGGGCGATGCAGTAAAAACAATGGCTGTTTTAAGCTTTACCGTTCCTGGAATGCCGCTTATTTATACGGGACAGGAAATCGGAATGAAAAAACGACTGCTGTTTTTTGAAAAGGATCAGATAGACTGGAGTAACCAGGAAATGCAGCAGTTTTACCAAAAACTGATCAAACTGAAAAAGGATGAAGTTGCCCTGTGGAATGGCACCGCCGGAGGTAAGCTGTCCATACTGCAAACATCAGTTCCGGCTAAGGTTATGGCTTTTACCCGCGAGAAAGACAACAATCAGGTGGTAGCGGTTTTCAACATGTCGGCCGAACCTGTTGAAGCAACGATTGCACTTTCTCAGGCTGGCGATTACCAGGAATATTTCTCAGGAGATCTGAATAAATTAGATAAGGGTACTTCTTTAAAACTTGACAAATGGGGATATAAAATCTTTGTCAGGAAATAAAAATAGTTGGGTGTTTAGGTGAATTTGAAAAAGCTTGTCCGCATTGGGCAGGCTTTTTTTTGAACCGGAATACTTTCCGGAGAATAAGTGGCGAAAAGGATTAAACTCTTCTGTTTGTAAGAGGTTCAATAGTTAAACAACATAAAAATGCAACATAAAAAAATAGCTTATTTTGGTAACCCTGAAGGGCTTTTTCTCGAAATAGAGACCAAACGGTAACAAAAAATAAATCCCCATGGACGAAAAACTAACGACCCTTGCATCATTACCTTATTCCAAGGCTGAAATCCTGAGATCATTGCTCGAATCGGAAGGTATTGACTGTGTTCTTGAAGGTGATAATTTCCTTCAGGATGCCATGGACACCGGAGTGAAAATACGTATTTTTGAAAAGGATGCCCGGCAAGCTTTCCCAATTCTGGAAAAGATGCTTGGAAAGGTAACCACAGATCAATCGAAGGCAGAGAACTATGTATTGATTCCCATCGATTTTTCGCACTATTCGCTAAAGGCTGCTTTGATTGGGTTCGATATTGCTGAAAAAATCGGATCTAAAATGGTGCTTTACCATTCCAGTCCGCGACCTGAATTCCTTACTATTCCTTACTCTGACGTTATCGTTTACGATTCGGCTCTTTTCGTTAATTATGAATTGACCGAAAAGCTTACCAACCAAAAGTTTGAAGCTTTTTTAAATCAGCTGACTGCTTTAATTGATCCGGAGCGATGGAGAAAAGCCCATCCGGAGTATATCGTTAAAATTGGAGAGGCCGACGACGACATACTTTCCTATATCCAGGTACATCCGCCTAAAATGGTGGTGATGGGAATCCGGGGCGAAGATGCCAAATCTGACGATCTGATGGGCACCACAACGGCGGGAGTTATTTTCAATTCCAAAGTTCCGGTTTTGGCCATTCCTGAAAATACTTCGGAGAATTGGCTTAAGAATTTCAAAACAGTTGTTTATGCAACTAATTTTGAAGCTCAGGATTTTATAGCCTTGGATAAACTGCTTAAACTGGTGAGTCCGTTTGAGTGTAAGCTTATTTGTCTGCATGTCAATCAGGGGGAAAACGGCGAACTGGATGAAGCGATGCTTGAAGGAATGCGTGAAGCTTTGAGTGAAAAATATCCTTATGCAGCTTTTGATTGTCGATTGGTTCACAGCAAAAACCTGACGGAAGCAATTGACCAGTTTATTCAGGAAAACCAAATCGATGTATTGGCCTTAACCACACACCGGCGAAATATATTTACCCGCTTTTTTAATCCAGGCATCTCCCGCAAAATGGTTTTACATTCCCAAACACCCATTTTTGTTTTTCATACCTAGAACATGAATTACACCCCTGACAGGGTTTCGAACCCTGTCAGGGGTAATTGGAAATGCGCTTCTTAATTCGCCGACTCAAATTGCTTTAAGAACCTGACATCGTTTTCGAAGAAATGGCGGATATCCTTGATGCCGTATTTCAGCATGGTAATTCGTTCAATTCCCATTCCGAAAGCAAATCCGGTATATTTTTTACTGTCGATGTTGCATGCTTCCAAAACATTGGGATCGACCATTCCGCATCCCAGGATCTCAAGCCAACCGGTGTATTTACAGACATTACAGCCTTCGCCTCCACAAATGGAGCAACTCACATCCATTTCGGCCGAAGGTTCGGTAAAAGGGAAATAGGAAGGTCGCAGACGGATTTGTGATTTTTCTCCAAAAAGCTCACGGGCAAAATAAAGCAAGGTTTGTTTCAGGTCGGCAAACGATACGTTTTCGTCGACATACAATCCTTCAATCTGGTGAAAAATGCAATGCGAACGTGCTGAGATGGCTTCATTCCGGAATACACGACCGGGGAAAATGGCACGGATTGGCGGTTGGGTTTTTTCCATCACACGAATTTGTACGCTGGAAGTATGCGTGCGCAGCAGCACATCCGGATTTTTTTCAATGAAAAAAGTATCCTGCATGTCGCGGGCCGGATGTTCAGGAGGAAAATTCAGTGCTGAAAAAACATGCCAGTCGTCTTCAATTTCAGGTCCTTCAGAAATAGTGAATCCCAGCCGGGTAAAAATATCGATCATTTCGTTTTTGACGATCGACAACGGATGACGGCTTCCCAAGCGAATCGGTTCTCCGGGTTTGGTCAGGTCGAGATCGGAGGCGCCCTGATCTGCAGCCTCAAAATTATCTTTCAGTTCGTTGATTTTATTGACAGCCAGCTCCTTCAATTCGTTAATGGCTTGCCCAACTTCTTTCTTCAGCTCGGCCGGAACGTCTTTGAATTCATTAAAAAGCTGCCCAAGCAATCCTTTTTTGCTGATGTATTTGATGCGTAATTCTTCAACCTCTTCCATTGCCGAAACGGAAACCTGTTCAATTTCAGCCTTTAACGCCTTGATTTTGTCTAACATGATATTCGTGTTCTTGAATTGAGCGGCAAAGATAATGATTCAGGATATAAAGTGAATCAAATCTCCCGGAAACCAGCGTTTGAGCTGAAAGAATATTTTACAGGCCGGAATGTTTTTATTGAAAATAACCGATTGACTTCTTTCCTGAATGCAGTTTTTGATGCGCAATGGGTTGCATAATAAAGGAAGATTGATCTCAAACGTTTGAATGTCGGGCTGTATTTACTCCGCATAGTTCCAATCCAAAATTTCTATCTCCAATTTTGTATCTTCACCCACAAATCCAAATTCCGCAATGAGCAACGAAGAGAGCAGAAAAACTGGAGCAAACCGGTGGTCGTATCGCGAAGGAACGATTGTTACCGCAGCGATCCTTTTGCTGGGCTTTGCCCTTCAGGCTGCCAGCGGCGGAACCGTGCTCCGGATTGCCGGTTTTCCATGGAATCTGTTGGCCGGGCTGGTATTTGTGGGTTTGCTTATTCTGGTATTTGTTCTCTGGCCCAAACATTCAATTGTCAAAGGTTTGGGAAGTGTAAAAGCTGCTCTGCCAGCCATTTTGGGGTTTACATTTCTGGTATTGCTCATGGGTTTTGTGAAACAGGATGTGGAGCCCAAAAACGCGGTGGTTGAGCTTTTAGGATTGACTCACCTGGTGAAAACCTGGCCGTTTATGCTCATCAACCTGTACCTGATGATTTTGCTGGGAATCATCACGCTTAAACGGCTGACGCCCTTTAATTTTAAAAATGCCGGTTTTTTTCTGAATCATTTTGGCTTGTTTTTGGTGCTGTTCTCCACCACATTGGGAAGCATCGATATGCAGCGCCTTACCATGAATTGTTACGAAAATCAGCCAGAAAGCCATGCGGTGGATCCTTCAGGTAAAATGATTGAAATGCCGTTTTCCATCAAATTGGTGAATTTTAGCATTGATGAATTTCGGCCCAAAGTGACGATTGTTGATAATAAAAGTGGACAAATCGTTTTGAGTAAGGGAAAAGCACAACTTGAAATGATAGACCGGGATTCGTTTTCGATCTCTTCTTATCACATCAAAGTGGAGCAATTTCTTGAATCTTCGGGAAAAGCTGGAGATTTATATACAGCCATTAACGAATCAGGTTCAGCACCTTCTGCAAAAGTGACGGTAAACAACCCGACTGATAAAAGTGAAATTTCAGGGTGGATTTTCAGTGGAAGTTACTCCCACCCACCGGAAATACTGCAACTCAACGAAAGTTTTTCGTTGGCGATGTTGCCTCCTGAACCACGAAAATTCAGCTCCGAATTGAATATTCAAACAAAAACCGGAAAAAACAGATCGACGACTATCGAAGTAAACCGACCATACAGTATCGAAGGATGGACGATTTATCAGACTAATTACAATACGCAAATGGGCCGCTGGTCGAACCTGAGTGTTCTGGAGCTGGTGCGCGACCCCTGGTTGCCGTTTGTTTATCTGGGCATATTCCTGATGATGTTCGGAGCGGCTTTCCTATTTATTACCGGTAAACCCAAAAATGGAGGAACAGAACATGTGGCTTGATTTTCCAATGTATGCTTCAGCAGCATTCGTTTGCTGGCTGGCAGCTTCCGGACTTTTTTTATCTTCAGGCAAAAAAATGCTTAATCAACTCGCTGCAGGACTATCATTTGCCGGCACAGCGTTTTTGCTTGTTTTTATAACTGTTCTCTGGATTCACATTCAGAGGCCACCGATGCGAACTTTGGGTGAAACACGGCTCTGGTACGCGATATTTCTCTCCGGAATCGGACTGGTTTCCTACCTGCGCTGGAAATACAAATGGCTGGTGAGTTACAGCCTTGGACTAGCCATGGTATTTTTGATTATCAATCTGCAGCACCCCGAAACCTACGATAAAACCCTGATGCCAGCATTGCAGAGTCCATGGTTTATTCCCCATGTGATTGTGTATATATTTGCCTATGCGATGCTGGGTGCATCCTCATTGGTGGCTTTGCGAAACCTCTTTTTCGCACCCACCGAAAAAACCATCAAAGGTCCGATCCAGATGGCTGATAACCTGGTTTATCTTGGATTTTCGTTTCTGACTTTGGGATTATTATTCGGCGCTCTATGGGCCAAGGATGCCTGGGGTCATTACTGGACCTGGGATCCGAAGGAAACCTGGGCATTCATTACCTGGATGTTTTACCTCGTGTATATTCATTACCGTTTCAGACATGCCAATGAGCACAAAAAAGCAATGGCAGTGCTGGCAGTTTCATTTGCAGTTTTGCTGATTTGCTGGTTTGGTGTAAACTACCTTCCAAGCGCAGAGAACAGCGTGCATGTGTACTCGGAGTAACTATTTTTTCATCCCCCAAAACCAGAGAATGGTTTGCAATCCGGTAGAATAAACCCCTGAAGTATGGTCTGCTTCCGGAATAGGTATCAATTGAACCTTCGCGGTTGCTCCTGCCGTTTGAAAATCTGCAAGCATCTTCTGGCTCATACTGAATGGCACGACTTCGTCGTTTGTACCGTGGAAAAGATGTGTTGGTGTGGTTGTATTCCAGGCCGTAATACTGTTGGCGATAAAAGCAGATTTAACCAGTGAAAATTTACTGTTGGTGGCAAATCCAGTTCGGTATTCCGGAGTTAAAAGTTTGGTCAGATTGGTTGTAAGTTGCGAATTAATCGATCCGCCGCTGTGAAGTCCGTCAAATAAGCCGGGAATTAATGAGGCATATGGCTCGTTAAAAAAATCAGAAAGCGGATTATTAATGTTACCAACGGCCTTGTAGGAATTCAGCACATAAGCCAGAAAATTTGGAGAAGGATACTCAGGCTGGCTGATGATCAGATTATTCAGAAACTCGATTGAATAGGGCCCGGCACCGCACGAACTGGCAACAAGATTAAACTCTGTGGAATAATTCTTTTCAATATCTTTTTGAAGTTCCATTGTTGCCCAAGCTCCCAGAGAGTAGCCAAAGAGAAAAAGGTCTTTGGTTGGTTTGGCAAGAATAGAATCCTGGGCTCCATACTCTTTGGTTGCCCTCAGCATATCCAGAATACTTTGGGTTGATAATTTTGCATCCAGATAAGGATGTGCAAACTTCGATGAAACTCCGAATCCAATGTAATCGGGAATTACAACAATAAACCCCATGGTGGCAATACTTTCGATGATCTTAAACAAATCGTCATTGAAAGCCACGCTTGGTGCATCGCTAAATAAGGTATTTGTTCCGTTTTGAAAACTTAAAACCGGATAATTACCGGCAGTTTTTGGCAAACAAATCAAGCCCGATGCCTGAATATTTTGATTCTGATAAGTAGTCCTGTAAACTAAAGTCTTGACTTTAACGTCAGTTATCATATAAGCTCCGATGGCTGCTGCTGCAGGTGAAAGCGAGGTAAAGTTAGCGATTGCTTCCTGTTTGGTGATGGTCGATTTTAATTCGCTGGATAGAAAATATTGATTTTCAGGTTTGACAGGATCATTATTCTTATTGCACGAATTCAGGATTAATCCTGATAAAATAAGTATCAGGATAAAATAGCGGAATGTATTAAAATTCTTCATGTTGACTTTCTGTTTTTGTTTATTCTTTGTTTTCGAAACCTAATTCGGCTGCCGAGTTCCGAAGAAAATCACGGCTAAAATAATCCTCATCAACCACTTTATCGTTCCAGATCAGAATGTCCAGATCAATATTCCGGGGTCCGAATTTTGGTTGACTCCGGTCGCGGCCCATTCGTTCTTCGAGATTCTTGAGATACAAAGTTAAGGAATCCAATTGCATTTCAGTCCGGATTTTTACAGCTCCGTTCGTATAGTCAGCTTGTTCGATTATTCCGATTGGTTTGGTCTGAATCATTTTTGATATCTGAATGATCTCGACCTCAGCAGCTAAAAGTCTCAGCATTTCAGGAATATTGTACTCAGCATTAATATTTGATCCGATGCCAATGATGCAATCGTTCATCGTTTAGCCTCCATTTCGAATGATACCGATTCGGCAAACCTCAGAGCATGAGGTTTATCTACCTCTACCCGTGCATGTGAAACCCGTTCGTCAAGCATAATCAGGTCAAGAATATTTTTAGTGAGCACTTCCAGAAGCTTGAATCGGTTATCCTGTACCAGCTCAATAATTTGTTTGGTGATGGTCTTATAATTATAAATACCAACGGGTTCATCTGCCAGCAGAGCTTCCGCCGGAATGTCTGCCTCAATTTCGACGTTGATGATCACATCCTGCTTGTTGGCTTCTTCTTCAGGATTAAACCCGATGAAAGTACGCAGCAGTAAATTTTTAACACGGATTAAAGCCATTTTGAAATCAAATTTAATTCGTTATACCCAGGTTTTCACCTCCGTCGCAAAACAGGATCTGTCCGGTTAAATAGTCGTTTTTCAGAATATAATCCAGACTTTTCAGAATAGGATCCAATCCACCAGGCCTTTTCATAGCAATGTTTCCGGCCAGTTTCCAAAGGTAATCCTCACCTTTTTCTTCAGGAGGAAGGGTCAACCCCGGCGCTATCGCATTTACCCTGATGTTTGGTCCGAATTCGAGAGCAGCCATTTTGGTCATTTCCCACAAACTTTTTTTTGACAATGAATAAGCTGCAAAACTGGATTGGTTAGTAACAATCCGGGTGTCCACAAAGTTGACAATTACTCCATGTTTTATTAACGAGGCAAAGTCGCGTAGAAGTATAAACGGTGCCCTGAAATTTACATTCATTTGCCGGTTGAAAAACTCAGTGGTGGTTCGGCCCAGTAACGAGGATTCGAAAACTGATGCATTGTTGATCAGTAAATCCAATCGTTTCATTTCCTTTAGAACTTGGGAAATCAAACATTCAACCTGTTCCGGTTGATTTAAATCCGCACGAAAAAGCGCAAACTGCTGATCGGGATAAAACTTGGCCAATTCGTCCCGAAACTGAATGGCGTCATCTTCGGAAGTATGGTAATGAATGGCAATGTTCCATCCCTGACTGGCCAAATGATTGGCCATTTCCTTCCCTACACGTTTGGCTGCACCGGTTATTAGGGCTGTTTTTTCCATTGTTTTTTAATGTATCAACAAAGAAATAAGGAAAAAGATAACGGGAATGGCATCTTTTTCCTTGTTTCTTGTTGATAAAATTATCTTCTATCCAGTTTTTTAGCAAGATTTTGCAAAAATTCGCCTCTTGAAGGAGTTTTTGTTCCCTGGGCTGAATTGAATGTGATTTTATTTTCTGGCTGACCGGGATTATCATCCGAAAGAATCTGTTCGATTTGTTCCAGTTCAGCTTTTGAAAACTCCATGTTTTTTAGGGCAGCCACATTATCGTCGAGTTGGGCAACCGAGCTGGCTCCGATCAGAACCGAACTCACACGGGCATCTTTCAGCAACCAAACCAAGGCCATCTGTGCAAGGGTTTGTCCGCGCCGGATGGCTATTTCGTTCAGTTTTTTAACCTTTTCGATGGCAGGTGCAATCTGTTCGGGTTTCAAAAATCCCCAGGATTTTGAAGCTCTTGAGCCTTCAGGAATCCCATTCAGATATTTGTCGGTTAACAAGCCCTGCGCCAATGGAGAAAATGGGATGCATCCAATTCCATCCCGTTCCAGGATATCCAGTAAACCACCTTCGACCCAGCGTTCGAACATCGAATATTTGGGCTGGTGAATCAAGCATGGTGTACCCAGTTCTTTCAATATTCTGGAAGCTTTGTCAGCCATTTCTGCAGGGTAATTCGAGATTCCGGCATACAATGCCTTGCCCTGTCTGACAGCCTGATCGAGGGCCATCATGGTTTCCTCCAAAGGTGTCTCGGGATCCGGGCGATGCGAATAAAAAATGTCAACATAGTCGAGTTTCATCCGTTTCAGGCTTTGTTCCAGGCTCGAAAGCAAATACTTTCGGCTTCCCCACTCTCCATAAGGACCGGGCCACATCAGGTAACCAGCTTTGGTCGAAATGATGAGTTCGTCGCGATAAGGGGCCAAATCAAGTTCCATAATTTTGCCGAAATTTTCTTCAGCCGATCCGGGTGGAGGACCATAATTGTTGGCGAGGTCAAAATGGGTAATTCCAAGATCAAATGCATGACGGCACATCTCACGTCCGTTTTCAAACACATCGACTCCCCCGAAATTGTGCCATAATCCGAGCGAAATGGCTGGAAGTTTTAATCCCCATTTGCCACATTTTTTATATGGCATTTTACTGTAGCGGTTTTCGTCAGCAATAAACATGATATCTAATTTAATGGTTCAGGTTCGAATTAGCCAAATTAAGAAATAAAGTTAGTTCAACGAAATAGAAAGCTTGCTTTTTATTTTATTGCTCGTTCAGAATCATTTTGTGAAGTTATCAGCCGACTGGCTTTTATTAAAACTGACAGGAATAATGCTCTGAAATGAATCAGGATAGTTCAGAGTGGAACGGAGTTCTGTGCACGAATCAGCTCAATCACTGAATTTTATCCACTCAATCCCGTTCCAAATTATTCGACAGTTACACTTTTAGCCAGATTTCTTGGCTGGTCCACGTCGCATCCGCGCATCACTGCAATGTAGTAGGAGAACAATTGCAACGGAATGATTGCCAGTAAGGGCGAAACTGCCGGATGGGATTTTGGTATCTCGAAGATATCGTTCACCATGTTTTTCAATTCCCCATCACCTTCGGTAACTACGGCAATGATGTTGCCTTTCCGGGCTTTTACTTCCTGAATGTTGCTGACGATCTTTTCGTAGTAATGATCTTTGGCAGCGACCACAATCACCGGAAGATTATCGTCAACCAGAGCGATAGGGCCGTGTTTCATTTCACCTGCAGCATATCCTTCTGCATGGATGTATGATATTTCTTTCAGCTTCAGCGCACCTTCCAGCGCTACAGGGAAAAGGTAACCACGCCCCAGATAAAGTGCATTGATGGCATCTTTGTATTTGGCTGCAACGTCCTTGATGTGTGGATGTTTTACGAGTATGGATTTCACTTTTTCAGGAATCTCGGCTAATTCCCGGATCAGTTCGATGTACAATTCGGAAGAAATAGTTCCCTTTTCTTTGGCCAGTTTGAGGGCAAGAAGCGTGATGACAGTCACCTGTGCTGAGAAAGCTTTGGTTGATGCCACGCCAATTTCGACTCCGGCATGCGTATAAACTCCGCCATCTGTTTCGCGTGCAATGCTCGAACCAACCACGTTGCAAATACCCAAAATAGTAGCGCCTTTGTCTTTAGCCATGCGCAAGGCAGCCAGCGTATCAGCTGTTTCGCCGCTCTGACTGATGGCGATCACCACATCATCACTGTTCAGGATAGGATTTCGGTAACGGAATTCCGAAGCATATTCCACTTCGACCGGAATCCGTGCATATTCTTCAATCAGGTATTCACCAACCAATGCTGCATGCCATGAAGTTCCACAACCGATAATGATGATTCTCCGGGCATTTAATAATTTAGGGAAAACATCCAGCAATCCGCCCAATACAATGTCAGTATGTTCTGGATTGATGCGTCCACGGAAAGTATCTTCAATGGTTTTGGGCTGTTCGAAGATTTCTTTAAGCATAAAATGCTCAAAATCGCCTTTTTCCAGATCACCGATACTCATGTCAACTTTGGTGATTTTAAAAGCAACCGGATTATTTTGAACAGTTTTCAGGGTCAGACTGTCGCTGTTTATAATCGCCACATCGTGGTCGTTCAGGTAAATGACACTGTCGGTATAATTAACAATCGGCGTAGCATCAGAAGCGATGAAATATTCGCCGTTTCCAATTCCGATGACCAAAGGACTTCCCTTGCGGGCTGCGATCAGCTGATTTTTTTCGTTTTTACAGATTACTGCAATTCCGTATGCTCCAACTACTTTCGAAAGAGCCAGACGAACTGCTATTTCGGCGTTTGCCTCATCAGCATTCAGGTAAAAATATTCGATGAGGTTGACCAGAACTTCAGTATCAGTATCCGATTGAAAGGTATATCCCTTTTTCAGGAGGTCTGATTTAAGTTCCGCGTAGTTTTCGATAATCCCATTGTGAACCAGCACAAAGTCACCGTTCATGGAGGTGTGCGGGTGGGCATTCCGGTCGTTTGGTTCACCGTGAGTTGCCCAGCGGGTATGCCCGATTCCGATATTTCCGCTGATATCTTTTCCTGAAACATATTTTTCAAGATCCGAAACCCGGCCTTTACATTTAAAAACCTCGAGCGAGTTATTATAAAGAGCCAGACCGGCTGAGTCATATCCCCGGTATTCGAGTCTCTGAAGACCTTGAATCAAAATGGGATAAGCATTTTTATTCCCAATGTAACCTACAATTCCACACATGCGATTTTAGTTTAAGTGATCGAAAAGGGGGAACTATTGAATTTTTGAATAAGTAATTTCCAGCTTAATACCGGTTTTGCTGGTTGCTCCTTTTAACACCACACGTCGGGCGATTGAATTTTTAAAAGAAGTTTCAAGGTAGAATCCGTAATTTACCTTTTTCTTTGTAATCACATCCTGAATGTGTTGAGTGATATTAAACCGGTAAGTATGGTCAAGAATATTGTATGCCCCACCATAATATGCTGGTGAAAAATAGTAATCAGAAGGCAGATACGTTTTTCCTTCGGAGTCAATAGCTGAAAAAACCAATTGTTCTGAAGGAATGTATTTTAATGGTTCACTTTGAATGGTATCCAATGTAAATATCAGTTCTGCCTTATTTATAGCTAAACGGGTAGTATCGGGATTGTTCGCCATTGCTGGAATTAATCTGGACCAGATTCCAAGGTTTGGAATTAATATTTTAGCACGCAACCCGCCGGAAGTCTGTAAATAGATCAAACTATCCTGTACGGTCTCTTTGTTGAGATGAGGAAAAAATGCAGTAGTAGAATAATCGTGTGTAAACCGGCTAATACTTGATGATGTACTATTGTTGGTATATACATAACTATGAGGGATGGTATCATTCGCTTTATGGTAATACATCATCAGACCTGAACCTACTGTTTTTATTAAAGTTCCCACATTATGGAGATTACTTGCCTCGATATACAAACCTTTAAAATACTGGAGAAAAAGGTCATTCGTAGAGTTCGTTACCGAATCGGCGGCCAACAGTTTATTAATGAGGGTAGAGCTAAGTTTAAATGAAATTTCCTGAGAAACAGTATCTTTCGGGAGTAATTTTGTTGAGCCATATAATTTTGTCAATGAATCTTTCCTGAATTTTGGAATATAATGTTTCTCTGCCAGTACTTCACTATATGACATTCCTTTCAGGTCAGCATCCTGATAAAATTTACCATCATATGGCAAATCTGTAGCAAGTTCGTAGACTTTAAAAATTTGAGGGGTAATGGTATCTCCATATATTTGCTTGTATGCAGTATATAGAACCAATGAGTCGATCTGATCACTTTTAGTAAAACCCGGATATCCGGTCAACCGGTACTGGTTCGCAAAATCGGCAGTTGTTTTTCCAAAAACCGGATCGTTGAATGTTCCCAGTAAATTATACCGAGGCTCATCAGTCCGCTGTTTTTCGTCATTTACAACAAATGCCTGAATGTTTGAGTCTGTAACTTTTCCTACCACAACCAAATCACCGGTGGGTAACAAGCCAAGTCCGGTTTGACTCGAATCGTTGGTACAGCTCAAAAAAGTAATTACCATCAATGCAAATGCGAATCCGAATTTGCACTTTGCCGCGAGTTCTTTTTTCACCAATAAAATATTTTAATTGTTATTCCTATATTCTTACAATACTTTGTCATAGAAGTCATTATAAGCATCAATATAGGTATGTTCAGGTTGGTAGTTTAAAAATAATTTTTCGGTTGATTGTATGTACTCTGTTATCTCAGGGTTAATTTTAGGACTTCCCTGAATGACTGCATCCGAATTCAAGACTGCCAGTTTACTTAAATTCACATAACTTGGATCATCAACAAGCTCGGTATCTTCATCGGTAATGTTATTCAATTTCAACTTGTTCCTGAAAGTTGGATCAAGCGACTTTTTAAAATCGTCGTTATAAATCGAGTAAACCACTTTTGAGTTTACAAACAGCGGATCATCGTTGTAGGCTTTCTTGATGTACAAAGGAACAAGCGAAGTCAGCCAGCCGCTGCAATGAATGAGATCGGGAGCCCACCGCAATTTGATTACAGTTTCAAGAACTCCGCGTGCATAAAAAATGGCCCGTTCATCATTATCGGCAAATTCATTTCCCTTTGGATCTCTCAATACATGCTTTCGCTGAAAATAATCTTCATTATCTATAAAATATACCTGCATCCGTGCCGATTGAATCGACGCAACTTTAATAATCAACGGGTGGTCGGTATCATCAATAATCAGGTTCATTCCCGACAAGCGTATCACTTCATGCAATTGATTCCGACGTTCATTTACACAACCATACCTTGGCATAAAAGTCCGGATTTCCTTACCTCTTTCCTGAATTCCCTGTGGGAGATATCGGGCTTTTTTCGACATTTCTGTCTCTGGCAGATAAGGTGTAATTTCCGAAGAAATAAATAAGACTTTTTTCTTTTCCATTTATATCACCTAGTTTAATTGTGCAAAAGTAGTAAAATATCAGCGATATTCAATTCCAGTCGTTTACAGAGGTCTTAAAAAAGCTTAAGAAGAAAGTAGATGTGTTAAAGATATTAAACACTTTACTACCGGTAAGGTTCTGTATTAATGTACTGACAACCATCATTTTCATTGTCTTCGTTGTAACTCAGAACCTAAACTTTAAATTCCATCCGTTAATTTACTTGTCATCGTGTTGAAATATTTATTTACTTTACAGCCTCATTTTTAATCCAAGATGCAGATAGTAAAGCACATAAACGATTTACAGCCCATACTTAATGACCAGCGTAAAAAGGGATTGAGCATCGGTTTTGTTCCAACCATGGGTGCTTTGCACAACGGACACCTTTCATTGGTCGAAATAGCCGGGGAACAAACGGATTTCGTTGTGGTCAGTATTTTTGTGAATCCAACTCAATTTAACGACAAAGGAGATCTTTCCAGATACCCGCGCGATCTGCAGAAAGACGTTGATTTGCTTTCAGAAAGCCCATGCCAGCTGGTTTTTGCTCCTGAACCTGAAGAAATTTATCCTGAATCCGATACGAGGCAGTTCAACTTCGGGATGCTCGAGCAGGTAATGGAAGGGGAATTCAGACCCGGACATTTTAACGGTGTGGCGCAGGTGGTGAGCAAATTATTCGACATTGTTCAGCCCGACAAGGCATTTTTCGGCCAAAAGGATTTTCAGCAACTCGCCATTATCATGGAACTGGTCCGAAAGCTGGACCTTCCGGTCGAGATTGTTTCCTGCCCCATTATTCGTGAGGCCGATGGATTGGCGATGAGTTCGAGAAATATGCTGTTAAGTCAGGAGCAGCGCAAGAATGCCGCGCATATATCGGCTACTTTGTTCGAAGCAGCAAACAAAACAAATGATTTATCCGTAGACGAACTTTGTCGATGGGTGATTCACCGCATCAACCAAAACGAATACCTGAATACAGAGTATTTTAGCATAGTTAATGAGAAAACCCTTTTGCAGGTGAATAACTGGAGCGATCCGGGCAAAAAAATTGGATGCATTGCTGTTCACTGCGGAAAAATAAGATTAATTGACAATATTGTGTTCGAAGTATAAAAAGTAAACGAATAAGTGCCGAAAGGTTTGGTTTTTAAAGTAATTTAGGCGCTCCGAACGAATAAAAATAGAATTTTATTAAAAATCGAATATGATCATCGAAGTTTGTAAGTCGAAAATACATAAAGTTACTGTAACCGAAGCCAATTTGCAGTATGTCGGAAGTATCACCATCGATCAGGATTTGATGGATGCTGCCAATTTGATTGAAAACGAAAAAGTTCAGGTAGTAAATATTAATAATGGCGAACGCCTCGAAACCTATGTAATTAAAGGCGAACGCGGATCGGGTGTGATCTGTTTAAATGGTCCTGCAGCGAGGAAAGTGGCTGTAGGTGATGTAGTTATCATCATGTCGTATGCTCAGCTTGATTTTGAAGAAGCCAAAACATTTAAACCATGGTTAGTCTTTCCAGACACCGAAACCAACAAACTAATATAATTTTATCCGGAAATAAGTCAATTTTAACCTCATTGCTTCCATTAGCATTGAGGTTTTACTATTTTTGCCAAAATTATTTTTTTGAGATGAAAATAGCCATGTGAGAAAAATTCACACCGATGGAAATGTGGCAAATAAAAAACAACGAATAAGGACATGAAACCAATAGAAATCATTCAATCCAAGATATTTGAGAATGAACAGGCATTTAGTTCGCTTCTGAACCGATGGAAGCAAGCTAAAGAAACCATTGTCTTCACCAATGGATGTTTCGATTTGGTTCATCGTGGACACATCGACTCTCTGGCAAAAGCTGCCGAATTTGGTAAACGGCTGATTGTAGGACTAAATTCGGATATTTCGGTGAAAATTCTCAAAGGCGAAAACCGTCCGCTTGTTGACCAGCAGTCGCGTGCAGTTTTATTGGCTTCGATGCTGATGGTCGACGCGGTAATCATGTTTGACGAAGAAACGCCGTACGAACTAATCCGGAGCATTTCGCCCGATGTATTGGTAAAAGGCAGCGAATACGAGATAGAAGAAATTGCCGGATACGATTTAGTTTTGGCATCCGGAGGGCGGGTTGAACGAATTGAACTGACCGAAGGATTTTCAACTTCCGAGATTATACAGAAAGTCAAGAACAAGTTTTTAGCAACTGAATAAAGCCTGAGTTCATTTAGTTAATTCCTGAAACGGCATCAATTATTCGGTAATCATACCTAACATCATTCAGATGGCCAAAGTAAGAACCAGTTTTTTCTGTCAGAATTGCGGGGCACAGTCGCCCAAATGGGTCGGAAAGTGCAATTCGTGCGGCGAATGGAATTCGTTTGTTGAAGAAATTGTAGAGCGCGAAGAAAAGAAAAAAACTTCTTTTTTAACCGGATCAGGTAATCAACCCAAACTTTTACACGAAGTCTCCTCGGAACATACCGAGCGAATTGACACCTGCAACCAGGAACTCAACCGCGTTTTAGGCGGCGGACTGGTACCGGGATCGATGGTTCTGATTGGTGGTGAACCCGGTATCGGCAAATCAACCCTGGTTTTGCAGCTGGCCCTGGATCTGAAAGAAAAAAAAATCCTTTATGTTTCCGGAGAAGAAAGCATTCAGCAAATAAAAATCCGTGCGCAACGGCTTCAGAAGGAAAATCAAAACTGCTACTTTTTAAGCGAAACCTCACTCGAACACATCCTTGCTCAAAGCAAACTGATTGTGCCCGATTTGCTCATCGTGGATTCCATTCAAACGGTTTCGACTGAAATGATTGAATCCTCACCGGGATCGGTTGGCCAAATCAGGGAATGCACCAACGGCATCCTGAAATATGCCAAGGAAAGCAATGTCCCGGTCATTCTCATCGGGCACATTACCAAAGAAGGCAGCCTGGCAGGTCCGAAAGTGCTGGAACATATTGTTGACACGGTTTTGCAGTTCGAAGGCGAAAACCAGTATATGTACCGTATTCTTAGGGCTATCAAAAATCGTTTCGGATCAACTTCCGAACTGGGGATTTTCGAGATGGGGAATTCAGGCTTGCGCGAAGTTTCGAATCCTTCGGAATTGCTGATCAACCGTGCTCATGAAGGATTGAGCGGTACTGCAATTTCTGCTTCCATCGAAGGCATCCGTCCGTTGCTGATTGAAATTCAGGCGCTGGTCAGTACGGCAGCGTACGGAACTCCGCAGCGATCGTCCACCGGATTTGATTTGCGCCGGCTCAATATGTTGCTGGCGGTTTTGGAAAAACGTGCAGGTTTCAAACTGGCGACCAAAGATGTGTTCCTGAATATTGCCGGTGGCATCAAGGTCGACGATCCGGCCATCGATTTAACGGTTATTACCGCCATCCTTTCATCGAACTTCGATCTGCCGATCCGGAAGAATGTCTGTTTTGCAGGTGAAATCGGACTTTCAGGAGAAATACGTTCGGTAAACCGTCTGGAACAACGTATTGCCGAGGCTGAAAAGCTGGGTTTCGACACCATTTTCATCCCCAAGGCTGGAAAAGGAATCAACCTTCAGAAATTTAAAATAGAAATTTTGCAGTTCAGCCGTGTCGATGAGTTTTTCAGGCATGTTTTCAGCAAAAAGAGTTGAGGTAATATTAACTTTACCCGAAATCAATGAAAAGTAAAATGAAACAATTCATCGGAATTCTGCTGTTTGCGGTCATGATTTCAGGAATTACTTCCTGTCATAATACTACGATTGAAAAGCCCGATCAGCTGATTAAGAAAGACAAGTTTATTAAAATGATGGTCGATATTTACCTGATTCAGGGAATGAATACAGGAGCTGACCCAACAGGAGCTTTGAAGAAAATAACCCAGACCGACCTCTATTATTCAGTTCTGAAGAAATATTCGGTTGCCGACACGGTTTTTATACGCTCACTGATGTATTATTCGAGCCTGCCGAAAGACTACGAAAAAATGCACGTAGAAATCATGAATATTCTGAACGAGTCTGAAGAGCAATTCAAGCCTAAAGATAAATTGAAGACAGGAACAGAATGAGGAAATTTACGGCCAATTATCTGCTTTCTGATACCGGTGTTTTCCTGAAAAATGGAATCGTAATTGTGGAGGAAGATGGAACTGCGATTGAAT
>CAIPKZ010000322.1 GCA_903865775.1 uncultured Prolixibacteraceae bacterium
AGGAAGAGAATCGACCATTTCACGCAACTCTGCCGTGTCAATCGCCTTTTCAAGTGATTCATCGGTTACGGTATCGCTGAAAGCAATGTTTTCGCGAAGGCTCATATTGAAGATAACACTGTCCTGAAGTACAAATCCAATCTGGCTGTGAAACGATTCTTTTTCGTAGGAATCAATATTCCGGTCATCCAGCAGAATAGTTCCTGAATCGGGTTTAACCAGATTGGTCAAAAGATTGAGCAACTGACTTTTTCCGGCAGCTGTCGGGCCGATAATGGCTACCTGGGTACCGCCTTTCACCGAAAAGGAAATGTCTTTTAATATGGGTTTGCTGTCGTATGACAGGGAAACATTCTTCAGTTCAATATTTCCCTTTAAGGTTTCTATTTCAGTCCCGGTTTCCAGAGGTTCCGGAGCTTCCAAAACATCATTAATCCGGTTAAATGAAGCCGTAGCCTGAGCCATGATGTTGCTCATAAATCCCAGCATGAGAATTGGGAAAATAAGCAGGGCGAGGTAACTGTTGAAAGCTGCAAAATCGCCCAGCGACATGTTTCCCGTAATAACAAAATGACCTCCAAGCATCAGGATGGTTAACATTCCCATGTTTGCAACAAAGGTTACGATGGGAATGAGCGCTGCAAACAACCGAAGAATACCAAGCCCCACATCACGGGCATCGGTATTGGCAGCCAGAAATTTATGGTATTCGGATTGCTGCGAATTCAGCACCCTGATAATAGCAGAACCCATGATACTTTCATTGATTACTTTGTTGAGCCAGTCGATTATTTCACGGCTTCGCTTAAACAAGCCACGCACTTTCCGGAGTACAAAATAAAAGGTGCCGCCAATAACCGGAATGATTGCAATGATGGGCACCGCCAGTTTATAGTTGATCATGATCAGCAGTACGCAGGTTCCGATAATCATGAAAAGTGATGAAAAGATGGTTACCACCGCCATGGAAACAAACATCTTAATAGAATCGATATCCGAGGTGAGGTTGGTTAAAAGCTTCGAAGGATTGGTCTTCAGGATGTAAGCATAACTTTGCCTAGAAATCTTGTCGGACAGGCGGGTGCGCAGATCCCGGGCAACTTTTTCGGAAGCAAAAGTCTGGACAATGCTCTGTAAGTATGTGAAGATGAAAATGATCAGGGCTGCGATCAGAAACTCAACCACAACGGCTCTGAATTCGAAATGACCTGCAGTAAAATCATCGATACCTCTTGCAATGATCTTTGGCAAAAGCAAATTTACCGCGTTGCTCAGCAAGGCAAATACCACCAGGAAGGTAACCATTCCTGAATAAGGTTTCAGAATACTGAAAATGTTTGGTTTGGATACTTTATTCTCTGGTTTCTTATTTTTCGAACGACTCATTCTTTCATTATTCATTGAAATACTAACTACAAAGAAACAGTAAAAGAGTTCAGAAGTTCTATAAATGTAGATTAGATATTGTTTCTTGACGTAAGGATAATTAATTGGTCAATCGGCTTTGATGTTTTACGCAAACAGGAGTTGGCCATGTCGGTCAGATAAAACTCCGCTGTATATTCTGGAATGAATAAATATCTGAACTTTAGGTTATTGTCTTGATATTTTGTAAATTTATTTGATATTTAAAT
>CAIPKZ010000323.1 GCA_903865775.1 uncultured Prolixibacteraceae bacterium
GGCGGGGTTCCACCTCTTCCCATTCCGAACAGAGAAGTTAAGACCGCCAGCGCCGATGGTACTGCACATTGTTGTGGGAGAGTAGGTCGTCGCCATTCTTTAATTCCTCCGATTCTTTATTGAGTCGGAGGTTTTTTTTTGTTTTATAAAACACCTGCATAAGACTGCTTTTCTTTTCACCTAATTCTATCCTGAAAATTAAAATACTATTTTTGGATTCCTATTCAGGAATTCTGAATCTAAAGGACCGATCAAAACCATTTAAATCCGTGCTGATGAAAACCAGTGTCTTTATACTCTCAGTGTTTCTTATAGTTTGTATCTCATCAAACGCCTTTTCACAGAATCTGTCACCGGTCGATTACGTGAATCCGCTGATGGGATCTGATTCCAATTATTCCTTGTCGAACGGAAATACTTATCCGGCCATTGCGTTGCCCTGGGGAATGAACTTCTGGACCCCACAAACGGCCAAAATGGGAGACGGTTGGATTTATTCCTATGACGCAACCCACATTCAGGGTTTTAAACAGACCCATCAGCCTAGTCCATGGATTAACGATTACGGACAGTTTTCGCTTTTCCCTATGACCGGTGAGCTGAAGATTGATGGTGAGGACCGTGCCAGTTGGTTTTCGCACAAGGCAGAAACAGTTAAACCATATTATTACAGTGTGTATCTGGCTGATTACGATGTTACCACCGAAATTACCCCAACCGAACGGGCTGCCATGTTCCGCTTTACTTTTCCGGAGAACAACAAATCCTGGGTTCTGATTGATGCTTTTGACAAAGGCTCATACGTTAAAATTATTCCTCAACAGCATATTGTTATGGGATATACCACCCGCAATAGCGGTGGTGTTCCTGATAATTTTAAAAACTATTTTGTGGTTAAATTCGACCATGCTTTCGCGGAAAGCAATGTTTGGAGCGGAGGAAAAATCGTTTCAGGAAAAACAGAATTAATCGCCGATCATGTTGGAGCAGCAATCAGATTCACGACCAAAAAAGGAGAGAAAATTCATGCGCAGGTTGCTTCATCTTTCATCAGTTTTGATCAGGCATTACTGAACCTAAACGAAATTAATCCAATAAGTTTTGACACAACTTGCCAAAAAGGCCGCGACATCTGGAACAAGGAACTTTCGCGCATTGCAGTAGAAGGTGCTACTACCGAGCAGACCCGTACGTTTTATTCATGCATGTACAGAGCCATGCTTTTCCCAAGGAAGTTCTTCGAGTTCGATAAGGACGGAAAGATGGTGCATTACAGTCCATATAACGGACAGGTTTTGCCTGGAGCAATGTATACAGACAATGGTTTCTGGGACACCTTCCGGGCCGTATTTCCGTTTTTTAATCTGGCGTTTCCGTCGCTGAATGCTCAAATTCAGGAAGGATTGGTTAACACCTACAAGGAAAGCGGGTTTCTTCCGGAGTGGGCCAGTCCGGGGCACCGCGATTGCATGATCGGTTCCAATTCGGCAACTATCATCGCCGATGCTTACCTGAAAGGCGCCCGAGGTTACGACATTAACACACTTTACGAAGCCGTTCTAAAAAATACAAAAACCGAAGGTCCGATGAATTCTGTGGGCCGGAAGGGATTTGCCTATTACAATAAACTGGGGTACATTCCTTACAACGTGGACATCAGTGAAAACGTAGCACGGACACTGGAATATGCCTTTGCCGACTGGACCATTTTGAAGTTGGCCAAAGAATTGAAACGTCCTCAGGAAGAATTGGATTTGTTTACCAAACGCTGCCAGAATTATCGGAATGTTTTTGATCCGGAGACCAAACTGATGCGTGGCAAAAATCAGGATGGATCGTTTCAGAAACCGTTCAACCCGTTTAAATGGGGCGACGCGTTTACCGAAGGAAACAGCTGGCATTATACCTGGTCGGTGTTTCACGATGTTCAGGGATTGATTGAACTGATGGGTGGCAAAAAGCAATTTAAGGGAATGCTCGACTCTGTTTTTGTTGTTCCTCCAGTTTTCGATGCGTCGTATTACGGACAGGTGATTCACGAAATCCGTGAAATGCAGATCATGAATATGGGCAATTATGCACATGGCAACCAGCCTGTTCAGCACATGATTTACCTCTACAATTATGCCGGTGAGCCTTGGAAAACCCAGAAATGGGTACGCGAGGTGATGAACCGGATGTATCTGCCAACTCCGGATGGATATTGCGGCGACGAAGATAACGGTCAGACTTCGGCCTGGTATGTATTTTCGGCCATGGGCTTTTATCCGGTTACTCCCGGAAGCGATCAATATGTTTTGGGAGCTCCGCTTTTCAGGAAAATCACCTTGAAACTTGAAAATGGGAAGGAAGTGGTGATCAATGCTCCTGAAAACAGTGCTGAAAACAAATACATTCAGTCGGCCAGTTTCAACGGAAAAGAATACAGTAAAAACTGGCTCAGCCATTCGGAACTAATGAAAGGTGCAGTCATTGATTTCAAAATGGGTGCAACACCAAATAAGCAACGGGGAACCGATGAAAAAGATTCCCCGTATTCATTTTCGAACGAAGGGAAATAACTTCTTAGATATCATACAAATCACTCAGGATTGTATCGGAAAGCTTCGTCCGGAGTGCTTTTCATCTAGACCATGCGCAATTCCCCAGACCTTTAATTAGTCATGTCATTCAAGAGTTGACAATAAGAGTAATTAAATGCCGAAGGCATGATAGGATTATAGCAATTCAACGAGTAGAATAATTATAATGCCGAAGGCATGACAGATTTATGCCACCACTTCGTGGTTTATTAGTGATTTCTTCCTCTCTTTCTATAATCAAAACAACCCTTCGGGTTTAAAAAGATCCAACTCGTAATTCGCATTTGACATTAAAAGATGCCCGAACTCCGATAAGCACCGAAAATACTCGTTCGATTACCGTTTAGACTCCGTTATGTTGTGTCTTGGTCCAGCCATTAAGAGTAATATTAGATAGATTGAAAGAAGAATTTCAGAAAAAATTATCAAAACGAAAGCAAGCACTGCCAGACAAACATATTCCCAAAGGAATCCACATCTTCCCAGATTTGCTTTACCAACGGCTCGTCGCCATTGATTGATGGGATTTCTTTTCTTTTTTCTTCCCAGGGAATGCACAATCCGGCTTTGTTGGAAGGATTGATGCGGCTTCCCATGCCGTAATCCAAGCCAAAAATGGTTCCGGGAGCTGGTGCATTTTGGGAATTGAGGTCGAGTAGGGCAGAACTTCCGTCGGAATAAACGCCGTATTCACGGGTAAAATCAGTCAGAACCTGCATGTTTTCGATGGTGGCGTCGTTTTGAATTATGGCGCTGGCATCCATGATGTAACCGCCGTCGCGGGCCACTTCGTCGATTACTTTTTTACACCGGGCACGAATTTCATCCGGCGAACCGTATGAAAGTAAAGTGTTCGGAATGCCTCCGCTCAGGCAGAATTTATGTCCAATGGTTTTGTGTGTTTTGAAAATATCGCCACTATCGACATGATAAACAATGCTCTTTTCAGGCAATTCCGTAAAACTTTCCAGATGGTGGTTCCAGTTTCCTTCAGCGTAAAACAAAGTCTGGTGTCCGTTTTTCCAGAGTTCTTCGATGATTGGTTTCACAGTCGGCCAGTAATGCGATTCGAATTCACCTTGGGAGACAAACGGAATACAGCCGCGGTGCATCCAATACCCAATTGGCACTTGTTTGTTTGGATCAGCCGAAGTGAGGGCAACATGGTACAAGTGCGGCATCAGGGCTTCGCAGGCTTTTCGGACTTTATCCGGCTGGGTCATCATGTCCATGGTCAGTCCGAGATAGCCACGAAGTTTATCGCCCAGAATGTCAAAAGGAGCTTTAAAAATTCCGTTGATGGCGGATACTGTGCCGCTTTCAGTTCGTAATTTATCGACGTGCGGGCCATAGGCATTGAAATAGTTGAGCATTGCCATTCCGCCTTTTACCAGGGCCAGGTTGTTGCGGTAACTGGTGGCAGTTCCCATCGGACTGATATCTGAAGAAACCCGCGGAAGCCATTTGTTGTA
>CAIPKZ010000324.1 GCA_903865775.1 uncultured Prolixibacteraceae bacterium
GCAGAACGAGAAGAAACAAAAAGAACTGGAAAAAGAGAAACTGAATTCGGAGCTGGCATTCCTGAAAAACCAGGTCAGTCCTCACTTTTTCTTTAATACCCTGAATAATATTTATTCACTGATTGGCATCGACGGGCCAACAGCTCAGGATTCGGTGCTAAAATTATCGAAACTGATGCGCTACCTGCTTTACGAATCGGAACATGGTGAAACTCTGATGAGTCATGAGATCGAATTCATGAATAACTACATCGACCTGATGAAATTACGGCTGAATTCAAAAGTGGAATTACAGATCGATTTTCCGGCGGAATTTCCCGACTTCACCATACCTCCATTACTTTTCGTACCGTTTATCGAAAATTCATTCAAACATGGCATCAGCTATCGCGACCGCTCATTTATTCATCTTCAGATGAAAATCGATCATAAACAAATCATTTTCAGTTCGGAAAACAGTATAGGGAAAGGTGGATATACGGAAGATCTGCAGCATTCAGGAATCGGGCTTGAAAACGTAAAGAAACGACTTAGCCTTTTATTCCCGGACAATCACGAACTGAAAATTGAAAATAAGGATACGGTTTTCTGCGTTGAACTTTCTATCCGAAAAGAAAAAATAAAAGGATGAAACTGAGAACCATTGCCATCGACGATGAACCGCTTGCACTTCGCTTAGTGAGCGATTACATCAGCAAAACACCTTTTCTGGAACTGGTTGGCGCTTTCGATAATCCGCTGGATGCTATCGATTTTCTTTCAACTCAATCAGCTGATTTGATTTTTGTTGACATTCAAATGCCCGACCTGACTGGAATTGAATTTGCCCGAAGTCTCGAAAATGCGCCTAAAATCATTTTCACTACGGCGTATGAAAAATATGCACTTGAAGGTTTTAAACTGAATGCCATCGACTATTTGTTAAAACCATTCAGCTACGAAGAATTTCTGAAGGCTGCCCAGAAGGCGCGGAAACAATCGGAACTCGAAGCAAGCGCTCTCCCATCAATTGAAGCAAACAGCCAGTTCCTGTTCCTGAAGTCGGAATACAAAATTAGGCGCATCAACTTCAATGACATTCTTTACATCGAAGGTTTAAAAGATTACATTAAAGTTTATACAACCGGAGAAGACAAACCGGTCTTGTCGCTCAATTCAATGAAATCGCTCGAACAAAAACTTCCGGAAACCAGGTTTATGCGCGTTCACCGCTCGTTTATCGTGAACCTCGACCGGATTGATACCATTGAACGCAGCCGAATCATATTTGGGAAAACATACATTCCGGTCAGTGATCAGTACAAAGTCAAATTTCAGGAATACCTCGATAAAAATTTTCTTTAGCTGAACTTCAGGCACCAACTTTTTATCTTTTATTGCGACAGAAACCTGTATAAGAGAAGTTCTTCGTCATCGTGTGGAATTTTTGTCAAGCTAACAAATCCGAAACCTATCTTCTCTAAAAGTCTTTGCGATTCAATATTGCCGCTTGTTGTGATTGCACTTATCTGAATTATATTGAAAACAGTAATAGCCTTATTTTTAAGCTCGCTGGCTGCTTCAAAGGCATAACCTTTCTTTTCGAACTGCGGAAGAAAAGCAAATCCGATATCAATTCCATCCACTCCATCACGATCATAAAGTCCGCAAACCCCTAATTTTACACCATCCGATTTCCGGATAACGGTATAGCTGGAATAACCCAGTTTTTCTAGTTGCGGTGTAATCTTATTTTGGACATATACTTTTGCATCTTCAACCGATTTGACATTCCGATCTCCAATATTCTTAATCCATTTTGGAGTGTTCATCAACTCAAAAAGAAATACGGCATCGTCATCAATTGTTGGCTGAATTATTAATCGTGCAGTTTCAAATATTTGATACATAGACATTATTAACTTCTTCGTTACTGGGTTTAATGAGGCACAATTTAATGAAAATTGCAGGCATACCATTCTATTTGTAATGGAATAAACAGAACAACTACAGATAGTCTTTACATTCGTTTAATTTTGCACTAAATTCTATTTTATGAAACGAAATCTTATCTTATTATTAGCACTGTTTTTTATGATGTCATTTACAATAGAACCAACCCCCTATCCACCTTCAAAAAAAGGCGATGTAAAAGATACTTACTTCGGAACTGTAGTTGAAGATCCTTACCGCTGGCTTGAAGACGACAATTCGCCTGAAACTGCGGATTGGGTGAAAGCACAGAACCAGCTCACATTTGCTTATCTGGCAAAACTTCCATATCGAAACGAGATTAAAACACGTCTCACTGCATTGTGGGATTATCCCAAATACGGGAATCCATTCAAGGAAGCCGGCAAATACTTTTTTTACAAAAACAATGGACTACAAAACCAGAGTGTTTTGTACATGACTTCCAATATGGCATCCAAGCCTCAGGTTTTACTCGATCCGAATACCCTCTCAACTGACGGAACTGCGGCTTTAACCAGCATAGAATTATCCAACGACGGTAAATACCTGATGTATCAGGTCGCTAAATCAGGTTCAGATTGGAACGAAATTTTCGTAAAGAATATTGAAACAGGAGAAATGCTTCCGGATCATATCCTTTGGGTTAAGTTTTCAGGAATCAGCTGGTATAAGGATGGATTCTTTTACAGTTCGTACGATAAACCAGAAGCAGGAAGCGAACTTTCAAAAGCAAACGAATTTCAGAAAGTATATTTCCATAAACTGGGGACAGAGCAATCGGCAGATCAACTGATTATTAATGATCCGAAAAATCCGAAACAAATGTTTGGTGCCGGTTTAACCGATGACAAGCGCTTTATGATCATCTCAAAAAGTATTGGAACTCATGGAAATGCGCTCGATTTTAAGGACCTCAGCAAAAGGAACAGTCCGTTTGTAAAGCTGATGGAAAGCTACGAATTCGAATTTAGTCCGGTTGACAATTTTGGCGATGATTTATTCGTGCGAACCAATTACAAGGCGCCCAAATATCGACTGATAAGGATAAATACAAATCACCCGGAAGAAAAGAACTGGGTGGATGTCATCCCTGAGAAAAAAGATGTGATGGAATCCATCGTAATGATAGCCGGGAAAATGGCAGTTAATTTCATGACCGATGCACACAGCAGAACTGAAGTCTATTCTTATGATGGTAAATTGGATCATGAAATCGCGCTTCCGGGAATTGGAACAGTTAGTGCGTTTTCCGGAAAGAAAGAAGAAAATGTTGCATACTACAGTTACACTTCATTCAATACTCCGGGCGAAATCTATAAATACGACTTCACCACAAAAAAATCAACACTGCATTTCAGGCCGGAAGTCAAATTCAATCCTGACGATTTTGAAGTAAACCAGAAATTCTATGCCAGTAAAGACGGCACAAAAGTACCCATGTTCATCGTTCATAAAAAAGGATTAAAACTGGATGGCCAAAACCCGACTTTACTTTACGGTTATGGTGGTTTCAACATCAGCCTGACGCCTTCATTTTCAGCATCACGCATCGCATTTCTTGAAAATGGCGGCGTATTTGTGATGGCGAACCTTCGCGGAGGAGGTGAGTATGGTGAAGACTGGCATCTGGCAGGAACCAAATTACAAAAGCAGAATGTGTTCGACGATTTCATTGCTGCAGCAGAATACCTGATCAGTAAAAAATACACTTCCAGCGAAAAACTGGCCATTCAGGGCGGATCGAACGGAGGTCTGCTTATCGGTGCAGTAACCAACCAGCGTCCTGATTTATTCAAAGTTGCATTGCCTCAGGTTGGGGTAATGGATATGCTCCGGTTCAACAAATTCACCATTGGCTGGGCCTGGGCAGGCGATTTTGGCACCAGTGAAGACAATGAGGAAATGTTTAAATACCTGGACGCTTATTCGCCTTACCACAACATCAAAAAAGGAACTGCATATCCGGCTATTCTGGCCACAACTGCCGATCATGATGACCGCGTTGTTCCCGCACATACATTTAAATACATGGCTCGTTTGCAGGAATACAATTCGGAAAACAAGCTACCTCTTTTAGTTCGTATCGACACCAAAGCGGGTCACGGAGCCGGAAAACCAACTGCCAAGGTGATTGAAGAATATACCGATGTTTGGGCATTTGTATTTTACCATCTGGGAATGGATGTCAGAAAAGAGTAAAAAGGAATAAGTCATTGGAAAAGAGAAAAAAAAAAAAGAATGAGTAATCAATAGTCAGTCGCAGTTGGCAGAAGAAAAAGAAAAAGTGATTAATAGTTTTCAGACTATGATTTACCTTTTCCTAATTTCTTTTCCCTTTTTTCCATTGACTAATCACTTTTTCCATTCTATTGACACAAAATATTGTACTTTTAAAATCCCGGAATGTATATTTCGGGATTCTTTTTTTCATCCTTATTATGAGTTTAAACTACCTGGTAATAGAAGGAAATATCGGAGCTGGCAAGACTACCCTTGCAAAGATGATTGGTGAAAAACATCAGGCAAAACTGGTTTTGGAACAATTTGACGACAATCCGTTTCTGCCTAAATTCTACCAAAACCAGGAACAATATTCGTTTCCGCTTGAAATGGCTTTTCTTGCCGAGCGGTACAATCAACTCAACCGCGAACTAAGTCATTTCGAACTGTTTAGTCCTTTTACAATTTCGGATTATTACTTCATGAAATCATTGATATTTGCACAAAACACGCTTCAATCGGATGAATACAATCTATACCGGCAGTTTTTTACGATCATTTACGACAAAATGCCCAGACCCGACCTTTACGTATACCTGCATAAGGATGCCGATTTACTTCTAAAAAATATTGCCATCAGGGGAAGAAGTTATGAGACATACATTACCAAAGAATACCTCGAAAAAATAGCCCAGGGATATTTTAGCTTTTTCAAACAACAAAACGAGATTCCTATCCTGATCGTTGACACAAACGAACTGGATTTTGTTAACAAATCGGAAGATTATGAGAAAATTGCTACATCTATTTTTGAAAAGCAGTATATCAAAGGAATAACCCGGATTTTGTTGTGAAAATTCAATCATAAATTGCTAATTTATATTATGAGACAAGGAAAATTTATACTAGTTTTGTGTGCACCTTACGAAAATTTCACATTATCAATCTTAATAAAATCATTATGAGAAAAATTAACTTACAACCACTTGTCATCATTGCCATAATTGCTATGCTATTTTCCAGCTGTGCGAGTTTGGAGAAGATGAAAAAGAATGCAAACCTGATTAACTTTAAAACGACTCCTGAAGTACTTGAAACGAATGCAGGGAAAGTTGATCTGGCTATTGACGGAAAATTTCCGGCCAAATATTTTGCCAAAAAAGTTACAATGGTTGCTACTCCTGTCCTGAAATATGAAGGCGGAGAAAAAGCATTTGAACCGGTAACGCTTCAGGGCGAAAAAGTTGATGCCAACAACAAAGTAATCACTTTGGCTAATGGCGGAAACTTTGCCTATAAAGATGCCGTTACTTATAACGAAGCAATGCGCTCATCGAATCTTGAACTGCGGATTACGGCTTCGCAAGGTAAAAAAAGTGTAGATTTTGCTCCGATTAAACTGGCACAGGGTGTAATTGCCACTTCAACCTTGGTTGTAAATCAGCCAACACCGATTATTGGTGTTCAGCGTGAAAAAAACACCACTGGAAAATATGATCCAAACATTGACGCTTTCCAACGGATTGTTCCGGATGAATATACTGCTGATATTCTTTACCTGATTAACAAAGCGGACATTCGTCCAACCGAATTAACCAAAGGTGATATTGCAAAATTGAATGAATACAATAAAGCCATTGCAAAAGATCCTAAGAAAAAACTGAAAAGCATGGAAGTTTCTTCGTATGCTTCACCAGACGGAGCTTTGGATATAAACACCAAACTGGCTCAAAAACGCCAGGATGCTTCTTCTAAATTCCTGACTAAAGAACTTAAAAAATCTGAAGTTGAAGCTCAGTTCAAAACCAAATTCACTCCTGAAGACTGGGACGGATTTCAGGCCCTGATGGGAAAATCAAACATTCAGGATAAAGAATTAATCCTGCGCGTACTTTCGATGTACACCGATCCTGAAGTTCGCGAACGCGAAATCAAGAATCTTTCATCTGCTTTCACTGGTGTTGCCAGCGAAATTTTACCTCAGTTGCGCCGTTCAAAATTCACCACCAGCATCGAGCTGATTGGCAAATCAGACGAAGAAATTGCTGCTTTGGCTGATTCTGATCCTTCGAAACTGAATCCTGCTGAATTGCTTTATGCTGCAACTTTAACCAAAGATTTGAACAAGCAACTGGCTATCTACAATTCGGCCATGAAACAATTTCCAAAAGACTGGAGAGGCTTCAACAACGCTGGTATGGTTTTGGTAAAACAACAGAAAACTACTGATGCAAAAAGCCTGTTCGAACAAGCTGAAAAGCTGAGTAACAATGAACCAATCATTAAAAACAATCTGGGTGTTTGTGCATTAAAAGCAGGCGATCTGGCAAAAGCTGAAACATTATTCGGAGCAGCTTCAGGTGCAGGCGATGCAGTAAGCAGCAACCTGGGTATTTTAAGCATTATCAAAGGCGACTACAGTAAAGCGGTTAAGTATTTAGGCGATTCTGATTCGCCAAATACAGGTTTAGCCAAAATTCTTGCAGGCGACAACAATGGCGCTTTAAAATCACTCGAAAACTGCACCTGGGAAGGTTGTTCAATGAAAGAATACTTCAAAGGAGTAGTTGGCGCACGCACAGCTAAAGAAAACCTGATGTACGAAAGCCTTGAAAAAGCAATCAAACTGTCTCCTGAATTGAAAAAGACTGCAGCTACCGATATGGAGTTTGCCAAATATTTCAACGAAGCTAAGTTCAAAGAACTGGTAAAATAATCGAATACCGATAATATTTGAAAAGAGCGATCCGGAAGGGTCGCTCTTTTTTTGTCTTATTGTAATTTCTATCGGTATGAATGAATCAACTTCAATTCCATATCTTCGTTACTTCCGAAAATCTTCACCAAGCTTCAATGATCTTTTAAGTTAGGAGATTAATTAAATAAACTTGGCTCAACGACCGCGACCAATTTCTATAGCCGTTAGAACCACTTTCCGAAGAGTTTAAAACGATTGTTTGATTTGGATGTTATTCAACGGCAGCAATCAAACTGCCAGTGCGGACGATCTGGAATGGAACGGTAAAAAGTGGTCGATTGTGAATCATTTTATTCCCTACACCGAAACAGAAGTTGGCGCGCCCGACCGTTTTGAATCGGATTTTATGTTGCAGTACATAGCCAGTAAAACATTTTCGAACGAATCAAATGAGGTATTGATGGCTGGAAAAGCGCTGTGGCAGGCCTACTTTGCGCATACCGATGTAAGGACGGTGCGCGATGAGCTAAAACTAAACAGGGCAGATGTGGGCTGGTATCAAATCAGAAAGGCTTTGCCGGCACGAAACGTCGGAGGTGATTTTGCTCCTGTAAGCTTCAAGCCTTTTGAAAATACATATAAAGCAATAAGTGAGAAGTTACAACCTCAGGTTTACGAGCTTGGTTTCTTAAGAAATTAACAGAGAACTATTCCCAATTCCAAGATATCCATTGCCATCTTGCTTTAGCGAACGGAACTTTTGGGCAAAAAAAAACCTCCGACTCAATAAAGAATCGGAGGAATTAAAGAATGGCGACGACCTACTCTCCCACAACAATGTGCAGTACCATCGGCGCTGGCGGTCTTAACTTCTCTGTTCGGAATGGGAAGAGGTGGAACCCCGCC
>CAIPKZ010000325.1 GCA_903865775.1 uncultured Prolixibacteraceae bacterium
AAGATCCCTATTTATCTGAATTGCTTTTCCAGTATGGTCGTTATTTATTAATCGCATCTTCACGCGAAGGTGATCTTCCGGCCAATCTGCAGGGCATCTGGAATCAAAGCATGCGGCCACCATGGAGCTCTGATTACCACACCAACATCAATTTGCAAATGAATTATATGGCAGCAGAAGCAGTAAATCTGCCAGAATGCACGCTGCCTTTATATGCGCTTATGGATTCATTGGCATTTCATGGTCAGCACACGGCCAAAGTAATGTACAATGCCCGGGGTTGGGTCGTTCATCATTTGACCGATGTATTCTGGCGCACTGCTCCTGCTGACGGGGTTGTTGGCGTTTGGCCCATGGGCGGCGGTTGGCTGGCACATCATCCGTTCGATCATTATCTGTTTTCAGGCGATAAGAACTTTTTACGAAAGGAAGCTTTTCCTTTAATGAAAGGCGCTGCAGAGTTTTACCTCGATTTTCTGAAACCGATTCCTGCCGGAATGCCCAATGCCGGAAAGTTGGTCACCAACCCATCCCATTCTCCGGAAAATGCCTTCGAAAAACCCGATGGAAGTCAGTACCAGTTTACCTATGGTGCAACTATGGACATGGAAATTATCCACGAGTTATTTACCAATTGTCTACTCGCCATTCAGGATTTGAGTACTCCGGAAAAGCCTTTCGAACCTACATTTCAAAAGGAATTGGAAAAGGCAATGGCAAATCTGGCTCCAGTAAAAATCAGTCCAACTACCGGTGGAATTCAGGAGTGGATCGATGATTACAAGGAAACAGAAATCGGGCACCGTCATATTTCTCATTTGTTTTCACTTTTCCCATCGTCCCAGCTCAATGTGAACACACCTGAATTGTATGCTGCGGCCCGCACGACTTTGGAAAGAAGGTTAACCGGCAACCCGAATGCTGCCGTTGACGAAGCAAAAAACCGGTATCAAAGCTATGGTAGCTACCTCGACGGTAAAAGTTTCGGTGGGTGGCAGAGTGTCTGGATCAGCATGATGTGGCTTCGGCTTGGTGAAGCTAAAGAAGCCTATAAACACCACCAGTACCAGTTGAAATATGGAATGAATCCAAACTTTTTCGGCGGAGCAGCTCAATTGGATGGTACTTTTGGCTCAACCGGTGTGATTGCAGAAATGTTGTTGCAGAGCCATAACAATGCCATTGAGATCCTTCCGGCATTGCCTGATGTATGGAAAAACGGGGAAGTTTCTGGGCTTAGGGCAAGAGGAAATGTTGAGGTAAGCCTGAAATGGGTGGAGAACAAACTGGAAAGTGTTATTCTCAAATCCTTAGATGACAAAACCGTTCAGGTAAAATATCATGCTTCTTCCCGAATTGTCAAGCTCCTAAATGGTCATTCACAGAAGTTTAACGGGGAGTTGAACCCGATGCCGTAATTAAAACAAGAATTTATCAACTATGAAAAGAAAAAGAGAATTGTATTTGGTGTTTGTGACTTTTCTGGCGACATTTTCATTTATTAGTAACCACTTAAACAGCCAAACGAACAATTTTACAAAGGATCTGATTTTATTTTATACACAACCGGCAAAAGACTGGAACGAAGCCTTGCCTGTTGGCAATGGCCGCCTGGGTGCCATGGTTTTTGGAGGTACAATTCGTGAACGTATTCAATTGAATGAGGAAAGTCTTTGGTCAGGTAGCAAAGTAGATGCAAATCCGACTGTTGAACCTGGCAAACTGAATGAAATTCAACAGCTTATATTAGATAATAAAATTCAGGAAGCAAACAACTTGACAAATAGCACTATCATGAGCAGTCCGATCTTGCTTCGCTCTTATCAGCCACTGGGCGATTTTTTTATTGATTATTCCAATGAAGAATGGACTACGCCACCAGTAAAGAATTACCGTAGAGAACTAGATTTGCGGACAGGAATTGCCAAAACCGTCTTTACCAGCATTGATCAGACCATCACACAGGAGGTTTTTGTTTCATCACCTGATAATGTAATTGTGGTGCGCATTTCCACAGATAAACCCGGCAAACTTGGGTTAAAAGCTATCCTCAGCCGCACCCAGGACGCAACATTTATTGCAACCGACTCGAACCGGATTCGTATGAGCGGTAAAATTGTTGATCCGCCTTCACTGAATTCAGGTCCGGCAGGTGTTCATATGGCTTTCGAAGGACAAGTTTTAGGATTTACAGATGGGAATATGCTGAGTAGCACCAATGCTTTTTTAGTCGAAAAAGCAACTTCTGTGGTTTTTTATATTACAGCAGCTACTGACTACAATTTAGCCAAACTCGATTTCGACCGTTCCATAAATCCAGAAGAACGCTGTGAGCAAATTCTTAAAGACTTATCTGTATTCTCTTACCCGCTTGTTCTAGATCGTCATTTGAAGGAATTCAGCAGCCTCTTCAACCGAGTTGATCTGAACCTGAACGGTAAATATATGGATTCCTTTTCGACTGACCAACGCCTCGAAAATCTACGAAACGGAGCGGAAGACATGGACTTACTAAGCCTGTATTTTCAGTACGGTAGGTATTTACTGATCAGTAGTTCCCGTTCGCCAGGTTTGTTGCCAGCCAATTTGCAAGGCATATGGAACCAGGATTTTGAAGCACCCTGGGATGCCGATTATCATACCAATATCAATATCCAAATGAATTACTGGCCTTCAGAAGTTTGTAATTTGCCGGAGACGTTAATCCCCTATTCTAACTTTATTAATCAGTTGCGTGTTCCAGGTCGAGTTACAGCATGGAAAATATATAAGGCAAAAGGTTGGACAATACATCACGCAACCGATCCGTTTGGAAGAACATCCATGGTTGACGGTGATGCAGGCAGATTTCCTGTTGCTGCTTCATGGCTGGTTCTTCAACTTTGGGAACATTACCGGTTCACCGCTGACAAAGAATATTTGAAAACGAAGGCATACCCCGCTATGAAAGAAGCAGCTGAGTTTATTCTTGATTTTTTAATCAAGGATAAAAACGGTCGTTGGGCAACCGCGCCTTCCAGTTCGCCCGAAAACAAATATTTTTTGCCCGATGGTGATAAATTCATGCTGACATACAGTGCAACCATTGATATTCAGATTATTAACGAGTTATTCAACTCACTCCAATCCGCTTCGGTTGTGCTTGACTTGGATAAGGAATTTATAAAAAGATTGAAAGATGTTCAGACTAATCTTCCACCGGTTAAGGTTTCTGAAAAATACAATACCGTTCAGGAATGGATTGAAGATTATGATGAATCGGAACCTGGACACAGGCATATTTCTCCGCTGTTTGGCTTATACCCGGGAACAACCATCACAAATGAAGATTCCATCATTTTCCGGGCTGCCAATAATACCATTGAACGCCGCTTATCTTCCGGTGGAGGGCACACCGGCTGGAGCAGAGCCTGGATCATCAATTTCTATGCACGTTTGCTAAATGGAGACAAAGCATACGAGCATCTTACTCTTTTGTTGAAAAAGTCAACGCTGAATAACTTATTTGACAATCATCCGCCTTTTCAAATTGATGGCAACTTTGGTGGCACAGCCGGAATAGCCGAGATGCTGTTGCAAAGCCAAAGCAATTCTATCGATTTGCTGCCCGCTTTGCCAACAGCCTGGAAAAACGGGAACGTTTCAGGACTTAAAGCTCGTGGTAATTTTGAAATAAGCATGCAATGGATTGATAATAAGCTAAGTAAAGCTACTATAAAATCTTTTGAAGATAAGGAATGTATAGTGAAATATGGCACTGAGAAAGCAAAGTTCAAAATAAAAAAAGATCAAGTTGTATTCCTGAACGGGGACTTGAAAGTTTCATCAAATTAATATCGATAAACTAATCAGTCAATAAATCAATAACTTAAACCAAATGAATATGCGCTTATTATATGTTTTGTTTTTTATTGGAGGGATTAGTCTTTCCATGAGTTGTACAAGTAAAAAATCGCTTAAAAGTTATTCTGATGTCAGCCTTGAGGTAGTGAATCTTCATCCCGAACCGGTTATCAAAGCCGGTGATCCAGGTACAGATGATATCAAATTCGGTTTCGAAGGAGGTACGGCACATAAAGTAAATGGTCGTTACTATATTTTTTCAACCGAGGTTTTTGATGAACCCAAAACGGCAGCGGTGCGCCTGGCGATCTGGGAAAGTGCAGACGGCATAAAATTTGAAAAACAGGGAGTTATTGCCGAAACCAATTTCGACTGGAACGATTCAACCTATCACATGTCACCGTGGTCGCCCATGGTGGTATTTGACGATAGTTTAAACCGGTGGTCGGTATTCTTTGTGGGATACCGACGCAAACCTAATGCTACCGATATCTGGAACATGTCAGGCCGCATTCACAGGTATGATTCAAAAATCCCCGGGGTGGAAGGAATTAAAGGTCCATTCATCGAAGGCGATTGGTTAAACATCGACAAAATTGGGGATTCATGGGAAGGTCCGGCCGAATTTGTTTCCTTTTTCCCATATAAAGTCGGTAAAACATGGTACGGCTTTTATGGAAGCAATTCTGCTCCTTCGTATATTAACCCGCAAAGCAAGCCTCAATCAGAAAATGAAGCAAAAATTCTGTTCTATGTTGGTTTGGCAAAATCATCCTCCCTCACCGGGAAATGGGAGCGTTGCACAAAACTAAATCCTGTATTTATGGATCCAGAGTTTATAGAAAATCCCGTTGTGACAAAGGTTAGCGATAGTCTTTACTTGGTGGTTTACGATGGGGCCAATAAAAATGCGATTTCCTATTCCTGGTCGAAAGATGGAATTCAATGGCAAAAGGAAAAGTTGATCCAATTACCCGATGCACCAAAATGGCTTAATTCCATGCGAACCCCCTTAGGTTTAATCAGCGAAGGCAATAATGAATATACGTTGTATTTCACGGCTTTTAATGGAGTAAATCCCAAAAAAGTGCTTCCCTTTTGGCACGATGGATTTGGGAATGTGGGACTGGTAAAATTGAAACTCAAATCAAATTAACATATTTTATACAAAGAAATGAAACGAATAAAATTGCCCGTTTCGAATATAGTTGATCTTGATATCACGGAGAATCATTCTTTAAAAAGAGACAACTCCGGATGCGTCGATAATTTCGTAGGTGGTATTATCGCTTAGTTGGGCTGGTAAATAAAAGTAAACATAAGCAGTAGAATATAAAAAATTGATGAAGCTATTATTTGTGGTATATTTTCATGCGGATATACCTGTTTAAATATTGTCGATACCTTTATTGAAAAGGGAAAAGACAAAATCAATAAATACAAAAAAACTCAAAATTGTGACAAAAATTAATCAGCATAAACTAGTACTTTTTGGTGCTGGTAAAATTGGACGATCTTTCATAGGTCAGATTTTTAGCCGAGGGGGTTTTGAGGTTGTTTTCATTGATGTTAATAAACCAGTGATTGATGAGCTTAATCTACGGCATAATTATAAGGTGGTGATTAAAGACGATCTGGAATCGGTTACAACAATTGAAAATGTCCGTGGAGTTTTTGGCGGAGACATTGAGAAAGTTATTGCTGAGGTTGCAACTTCAAGCATTGTAGCCGTTTCTGTAGGACAAAATGGATTGAAATCCATCATTCCGCTTATAGCCAAGGGATTAATTCAGCGATACGACTCGGCAGATGCCACTCCACTTGATATTATCATAGCCGAAAATCTCAGGAATGCAGCTGAGTTTATGAGTCAGGAGTTGATTCAATATTTGCCTGAGGGTTATCCGTTGGAAGAACGTCTTGGCCTGATTGAAACCAGCATTGGGAAAATGGTTCCGATCATGCTCAAAAATGACATGGACGAAGATATTTTACAGGTTTTTGCTGAGCCATATAATACTTTAATTCTTGATAAACTAGCGTTTAAAAATTCAATTCCTGACATTGAAGGACTTGCTCCGAAAGATAACATGAAAGCCTGGGTTGACCGTAAGTTATTTATTCATAACCTGGGACATGCAACTTCGGTTTATCTGGGATTACTAGAACATCCTTCGGCTATTTTTCTTTATGATGTGCTGGCCGACAATCAGGTCAGGGAGAATGTCAGGAATACCATGTTGCAGGCAGCCAATATCCTGATGAAAAAATATCCGGAAGAATTTACAACTGAAGCACTCATTGCTCACATTGACGATTTGCTCTCGCGGTTTCAGAATAAAGCCTTAGGCGATACCCTTTTCAGGGTGGGATGCGACCTTATGCGAAAACTCAGTGCCGAAGACCGACTGGCAGGTGCCATCCATCTGGCCCGTGAACTGAAACTTCCATATGATTTAATCCTGAAGGCATTGGTTTGCGGCTGCCATTTCAGGGCAACCGACGAAGCAGGCAATCAACTGCCTAATGACATTGAATTTGGCAAACTAGCAGAAAAAGGAATAGCTTCAGTATTGACTTCCGTTTGTGGTTTTGATGAAATCGCTGACCAGGACCTGATTGCTGAAGCTTTCAGGATAGACATCTAATAAAATATACTTACAACTCATAATTTATGAAAAAAGCTATCAAATTTGTATTGTTTGTGTGCATCCTAACAATGAGCACAACAGTCCAATCCCTGACCTATCAACCCAACTGGGCATCTTTAGACAAACGCCCCATACCACAGTGGTTTACCGATGCCAAATTCGGTATCTTCATTCATTGGGGAGTTTATTCCGTTCCAGCCTGGGCGCCTGCCAGTGCGGATATTGGTGTGTATGCCAAGTATGCTGAATGGTATTGGCCTCGCATCAACGGAGGAAAGGATCCCAATCCGCAACAGGGCGATGTCAACAAGCTTTTCCTCGATTATCACAACAAAGTGTGGGGCGAAAAATTCAAATACCAGGATTTTGCGCCCATGTTTAAAGCTGAGCAATTTCAACCGGAGCAATGGGCTGAAGTTTTAAAAAATGCAGGGGCAAAATATGTGATCCTGACCTCTAAACATCACGAAGGTTTCACGCTCTGGCCAAGCGAAAACAGCTGGAACTGGAACTCTGTCGACATTGGCCCACATCGCGATTTATGCGGAGATCTTGCCAAAGCAGTAAAAGCCAAAGGCCTGCACATGGGGTTCTATTATTCGTTGTACGAATGGTTCAATCCACTTTATAAAAGTAATCCTGAAAAATATGTCAATGAGCATATGCTTCCCCAGTTAAAAGATTTGGTTACGCGTTACCAGCCTGATATAATCTACCCTGACGGAGAATGGGATTATCCAAGTTCGATTTGGCAAAGTGAAAAATTTCTGGCCTGGTTGTATAATGAATCGCCGGTAAAGGAATCGGTAGTGGTGAACGACCGCTGGGGCAAGGAAACCCGCAGCAAACATGGTGGCTATTACAGCACCGAATATGGCAACGTAAATGGAGACGAAAAAGCAACTGATATGTCAGCTCATACATGGGAAGAGATTCGAGGAATCGGAACTTCGTTTGGATACAACAGAATTGAAGATTTGAGTCATTACATGTCGTCGGAAGCGCTGGTGCACATGCTCATTAAAATTGTTTCCGATGGTGGTAATTTATGCCTGAATATTGGCCCGACCGCCGATGGCTTAATCCCGGTAATTATGCAGCAGCGTCTGCTTGATATTGGCAAATGGCTTGGAATCAATGGTGAGGGTATTTACGGAACAACCGTATGGCGCAATCATCCGGCAGCAAGCAAAGATCAAACCGTATTCTATACCGCCAAAGGCAAGGATTTATACGTAATCTGCACCAGTTGGCCTGAAAAACAAGTCGTCGTTTCAGGATTAAAACACGGTGGAAAGGTGACTTTACTTGGAAGTAATGTTCCAGTAAAAGCCAGCTTCTCCGGAGGAAAAATAATGATTTCACCGCCATCTATCAATCCGGGAAATAATCCTGTTGAATATGCATGGGTGTTTAAAATTTCAAATATCAATGATTAAAATAGCAGTATATGAAACGATTTCTGTATTTTCTATTGACATTTTTTTTCTCAGTAAGTCAAATTTTCGCAATTAATACTGATTCTCCGGAAGCCAAATACAAAGCTGTTCAAGCAAAACTTCAAACAGGCTGGGGAACATTCAATCACAAAAGTGTATTGAGCCATGTGCTATTACCCGAAGGATTCACAATGAATATTGGCATTAAGCTGCACCAGAATAATGCCGACAATTACCTAAAAGAAGCATTTATCTCGTCACGCGGAGACCGACCTGAAAAAATCACTCCCGGATATAAAGCTTATGATGGAAGCTATTCAGATTTGACTGTCGAATGGAATGGAATGAAATTCAGGATCGAAAGTGCAACAACATTGGATCAGGATTTGATGTTGCTGGTCACTCCAATTGAAAATCCGGAGAATATTCCTTCAGTTGTTCTCGAAACCGGAATGCTTTGGAATCGCCCTGGATCATTGGAACGAGATGGGAATTCGATCAAGGTAAATACAAAAAACAAGAATCTGACTGTTCAATCAACCGGAGTTCCAGAGAATGAATTTTTGGCGAATACATCTCCATATCTGGCGGTAAAATTAGATTGTGAAGTTGCCTTTTATACCGGAGAAACAAAAAATATCGAACAAATTAAAGATTTGGTGGCCAAACGAAGACTGGAGCTTGAAAAGAAGTTTTCGAAATATGGAGAACTTTCCGCAACCTATCAGGCAATCCAAAGTGTAGTTGGCTGGAATGTGATTTACGATGCTTCCAACCAGCGTGTAATTTTCCCGGTAAGCCGTTTGTGGAATGATAATTTTGGTGGTCAGTATGTTTTGTTCGATTGGGATACCTATTTCGGTGCGTGGATGGCCTCCATGGAAAGCAAAGAACTCGCTTATGCCAATGCAGTTGAAATCACCAAATCGATCACTCCGGGCGGTTTTATTCCTAACTTTTCAGGTTCTTATGGAAGTGCTTCATTTGATCGTTCTCAGCCACCTGTCGGAAGTTTGGTATTCAAAGCCTTGTATCAGAAATTTCAGGATAAATGGCTGCTTGAATATGTATATGACGATTTGCTGAAATGGAACCAATGGTGGCCAAAAAACCGAGACAATAAAGGTTTGCTATGCTGGGGGTCAAACACGGTAGAACCACCATTGAAATCTGATTTTGCAACAAACGATTGGCAAGGAGCTGCTTACGAATCAGGATTGGATAATTCACCAATGTACGACGAGGTTCCATTTAATAAACAAACGCATATGCTCGAACTTGCTGATGCCGGTTTGATGGGCTTGTATGTGATGGATTGTAATCAACTGGAGGAGATTGCCAGTATTTTGGGAAAAGTTCAGGATGCAAAAGAATTGAAAAATCGCGGGGAATATTACCGCAAAAA
>CAIPKZ010000326.1 GCA_903865775.1 uncultured Prolixibacteraceae bacterium
ACCCGGGATCGTAATAAAATTCATTTTTATTGGTCAGGCAGAAAGCTCCGTTTTCGCCAAGCGTACACAGAATTATTTCTATCTGGTATTTTTCAGCCACTTCTGCAGCAAGGTTTTTCAGGTTATCATTCTTCAAACCCAGCAATTCTTTGGTGATCAGCAATTCTTCGTCATTGGTTTTCAAAATGGTTGCCATGTGAAGGTTTTCTTCGATTGAAGCGGCAGTATAACAATTCCTGCGAAGATTAATATCCAGAAATTTAACCACATCAGCAGATTGGTGAATCAGTTCACGCAAGGTGTTTTTCGAAATTCCATACCGTTGAACCACGGTGCCAAAACACACACAATCGGCCTGACTGAAGGCATCCATCATTTCAGCATTGATCTCAATGTGGTCGTATGCAACATCCGGAATAATATCAAAGTCCGGATTCCCATGATCATCGAACTTAATTTTTACGGTACCAGTTGGGAATTCGTAGTCGGTTTGAATGTTTTCGTCGGATACACCCAGACTGATGAGTGCTTCGCGGGCTTCCTGACCATCCTGATCGTCACCAACTTTGCTTAATAAAGTGCCGAAGTCACCAAACGAATTAATGCGGTAAATAAAATTGGCAGGTGCCCCTCCGAGCACCTTTCCGTTTGGAAGCAAATCCCATAATAATTCCCCAAAGGCAGCAATTTTTTTCGGCATAACTCCTACTGTAAAACTGCCGAAAGATAGGAAAATTTAGAAAATCGCTATTCCCTGAAACTGATTACTTTTGATTTAACTTTTAACACCTTGAACTGTTTAATTGAAATACTGATGTTTAGTCAGATAGCATAAGACTTATGAATTATCTTGCACATATCTATTTGTCGGGAGAATCGGATGAGATTAAAGTGGGCAATTTCATCGGCGATTTTGTAAAAGGGAATAAATATCTTGAATATCCTGAACAGGTGGCTGCAGGAATCCGGCTTCACCGGAGTATCGATTCATTTACCGATCAGCATGTCGTTGTCAGGGAATTCATCCAGATCCTGAAACCCGGATATGGAAGATATTCAGGCATTGTCGCCGATGTATTTATGGATCATTTTCTGGCATCAAACTGGCACAATTACTCGGTTTATACTTTACGCCAGTTTTCCAAACATGCCCATGCAGTTTTTCTATTCAACTTCGGTTTGCTTCCATTCAGGGTAAAGCAATTTCTTCCTTTTCTGATTCAGCATAAACGGTTCGAATCGTATGCCCGGCGCGAAAATATGTTTCACGTGCTTGAAATCATGTCGCGCCGAACCTCCCTGCCATCAAACAGCGAATGGGCCATGGAGATTCTGCATCAGGAATATGATCAGTTTGAGCTTTTGTTCCGGAACTTCTTTGCTGATATGACAGACTACGTTGAAACAGAATTTGCCATTGAGATTTCGAAACCGGATAAAGGAATTTTGGTGTAAGAGAACTCTCCGGAGAGAATTGCAGGTTGTTTCAAGGTATACCTTCCATTCAACCCACTTCGGGGTTGCGCTTTTCTAATCGCCCTACAGCCCCCAATTTCATTGGGGGTGATGAACATTAAACCCTACGGGTTTTTGAGGAAGCCAGAAAGTGTATTTGTTTTCAGACTACTGTTCCAATGGAGTATTATCTTCCAATTACTCCAGGGATTCACCTTCTTATCGTCCTATAGTAATCAATTTCATGGGATTAATGAATATAAATCCTACGGGATTTGCT
>CAIPKZ010000327.1 GCA_903865775.1 uncultured Prolixibacteraceae bacterium
ATTCGATTAATCAACCATTTTGATTTTATTGAGAGATTAATTGAATTATTTTTATGTTTTGAGATTAATCTTGTTTCATTATCTGAAAAGGCAGGATGTAATTTATATACCTTAAATGACAGTAAATTAACCATATATGAAGTTGACAATCTACAATCCGATATTACTCCTAAATTCAACACGCTTTATTTAGACGACTGCCTGATAAAAGTTATGCAATACTTATCAAATAAGAAATGGCTTCGAAATCCAAATACAGATGTCTGGCTTTTCTGGTTTAACCAAAAGAACTTAATCATCCCACAACCTTTAAAGTGGTATGGGTCAGCCACCATGTTATCAAATGTAATTCAGCAGTTATGCGGTGAAAGCATTTCGAGCACTATCAAAGTTGCTTTTGACAGGTCTGATTATATCAAACCAACCCGAAAAATTTACGAAATCAGCAAAACGCACAAAGAAATAGAACAAATTATTACTGTTTCAAAGCAAAATAAGTAACGAAATTCACGACCCATACCACGACCCACCTAAAGCCCCAATTTTGAGGCTTTTATCATCATAATCACGACCCACCACGACCTACCACGAGTCGTGCCACGACCCTGAATTATTCGTGATTTGATGATATATGCTGGTATTTTGATGATACTTTTGCAGGCAGGAACCCAATAGACTGCGCAGCTATTGGGGACTAAAAACTCAACAAAATTATCATCATGGAAACAAGATTTCAACCAACCAACGAAACACCTTTGGCAGCATTAACCATTGGCCAGTTCAAGGAACTGATTGGCACAATGGTTCAACCGCAGCCCAACATTCAATCACAAAAAGAACCCTTCCCTGAAACATTTGGCAAAAAAGAATGTAGCCAACTGACAGGCTATGCCGTCAACACCATCAACAAAATGATTTGTGAGAAAGCAATACCGTTTTACAAGAAAAATGCAAGGGTCATTTTCAAGAAAAACGAGATTGAATCATGGCTTCTATCCAATCGGGTACAAACTGTGGAAGAGTTTATCGAACTGATGGAAAATCAACTTTCCAACGGGAGGACTAAACGATGAACTTCAAGGAACATTTCGAGAAATTTGAAGCCGACATTCGCAAGAAAATGCTAGAGGATGAAATAATCCTGGAAGCTTTGTTGGTAATAAACGAAAAACACGAGGAGTTGCTGAAGCGATTGAATAAATTGATAGGTGATTTAAACGATAATCGAAAGTTGCCTGAAAATCCCTTTTTCTCTAATGAAGAATTCATGAACCTGATGAGCATCAGTGTTCGTACCGCACAGCTTTGGAGAGACCAGGAACTAATCAGTTATTCCCAGATTAGCGGTAAAATCTATTACCGTATGTCCGACATTCAAAAGCTATTGGATGAAAACTATCATAAATCAATAACCAAACTGAGAAAAAAATGATAGACAAAAAAAACGCCCCTTCAAACTTTGGAGAGTTCGAAGAGGCAATTAAAACAGAACAATGCAAAAGTACAAATTTTATTGAGAAACTGAAAGCGGAAATTCATTCCAAAAGCATGAATTCGAATGCCAATGATACGATTTTCCCAATAAATGGATTACCGCAGGTAATACTTGAATTTGCAATAGAGATTTCAGAAGTTTACGGTGTGCCCATTGAATTCCCGGTCATG
>CAIPKZ010000328.1 GCA_903865775.1 uncultured Prolixibacteraceae bacterium
ACCCTTGGATATTCTTTCGAAATACCTGTACGCCTTTAAGAAACTTCACATTGACCGGTCGCATGGCAATGCTCCGCACAAACCGATCCTGCTGCTGTCCGTATTACAATCGTTTCAAAATAATCAGATTTTAGATCAACGGATTTATCTTACGCCTGAATTGGTAGGGTTTTTTAAAACGAATTGGAGTTTGCTGGTTACCACACAACACGATTGCAGGATTTCCTATCCGTTTTATTATTTGAAGAGTGATAAATTCTGGCGGCTGGTGCCAAAAAGCGGGTTCGAAAACATCAATCAGATGGGTTCGATCATGAAGAGTTTCTCCACTTTGAATGCCGCTGTTGATTTTGCTCTGATTTCGGATGACCTCTGTCTCCTGATGAAAGATGAAAGAAATAATAGAATCCTGCAACACTTTCTACTTGACGAATATTTCCCGGAAACTAAATCGAATTTCATCAATTCAACAGTTGGACAGTATAATCTGTTCAATTTTCTTGAGGAAAAGATTCTACACGAAGGTGCGGCAGAATACAAAACCGAAATTCAAAAACTGCTTCAGCAAAACGATGAAGAAGAGATATTTATTCGCGGAAGCATCTTTAAACGTGAAATTCCCAGGATTTACAACTATACCTGTTGCATCTCCGGTATGAAGATCAGCGCTACCACTTCCGTGTCGATGGTCGATGCATGTCATATTATTCCTTTCAGTCATAGCTTCGATGATACAATCACCAACGGAATAGCCTTATGTCCCAACCTGCATAGGGCGTTTGATCGGGGACTGATCGCCATTGACACCGATTACAAGGTAAGAGTCTCCGGAATATTTCATGAGGAGTCAAGTAATTATAGTATCAAATCCTTTGATGGACAAAGAATATTGTTGCCAATTGACAAGAATTTTATTCCTTTTTCAGAAAACCTTGATTGGCATGTTAAAAATATATTTCGGAATTGATTTCAAACAAACTAACCATTTTCAATAATGCAAGGCATGGATGACCTCATATGCCTCCCTGAACTCAGGTGGTTGAATGATTGGAAGGAACTTCACGGAGACATGTTACAAAAAATCATTCTGCCGATTCATCAAAAAGACTATCCTGACAGGGATAGATTGGACCAAAGGATTGAGCGATTCCTTAAAGTTCAGGCGTGATAAAAATTTCGTGTTGTAAACCAATTCATAAAGCAAATGAGTTACGACTTCACCAAACCAGAAAAAAAGATCGTCCGCCAGGTCATTGAGACCGGACTTCAAAGGGACTTAGAATCCTGCATCCTTGATGTTGATCAGATCATTCAGCAATGGAAATCGAAAAAACTGGACAACAGGGAGGCCTATCATGAAATCTTCGGGAAAGTCAAGGCAAACGACAAGTACATTGGCAGGATGTATAATGATCTCAGTGGATCAAGGTACATGATGGTCCTGCAGGGGCTGCTTGCAAATAATGCCATTTCTGAAGCAGATCTCGACGGATTCTCTGAAATGACAAGGAAAGCAATTCTTGAGAGAAGACAAACCTTAGAAAATGATGAGGTCATGCCTTGCTAGATAATATTATTTGAAAAATCACATTTTTCGTATCACCTTTTGGGGTTGAAACCGATTAAGCAATAAAATGTACGTGGAATATCTCGGTTTAAGAATGCCAAAGATTTCGGGTGACAGTTAATATCAATAACTGGAAATATTTCTTTTTATATTCACTTCTGCACTCATAGATGCCGCGAATGAGTAGAACATTGAAAAGTTAACATAAAAAAATCATGGGTTTAAGTATTCATTATGCCGGCATTTTCAATCCGTCTGCTTCACTGGAGAAAATGATTGGAGAAGTCATGGAAATTGTAAAGGTGTATCATTGGAAGTATCTCATTTTTGAAACAAAATTTCCTAAAGGAGGATTTGATGATACATATAATGAGAAAATCTATGGCATTATGTTTTCGCCTCCTTCCTGCGAACCTGTTTTTCTGACCTTTTTGTCAAATGGAAGAATGAGCAGCGATAGCCATCTCCACTTTTTCGGAAATTCTTCAGATGGGAAAAAGCAAAAAT
>CAIPKZ010000329.1 GCA_903865775.1 uncultured Prolixibacteraceae bacterium
CCAATGTGGCAACAAAAATCGGAAGGATAAAAATCTTACTCAAACAAAAATTCTCAAAAATATAAAACATGGAAAACTCAGATATAATCAGTCTTTGGAAATCGTACGACAAAAAGCTGGAGGATAACCTTTTATTCAACAAAAAAAATGCAGAAGACATTACAAAGTTGAAAGTTCAATCGTTAATTGGATCGATGAAACCTTTGAAAATCTTCACAATCTTAATCGGAATAATTTGGGTTGGCATTGTAGATATCCTGATTATTAACTTATTTCATGAAGCTAATCCTATTTTTCTGATTTCGGCAGGGATTCAGGTTCTGCTGACCAAACTGGCCATTGGAATATATCTTTATCAGATGGTTTTAATCCATCAGATTGATATCAGTAGTCCGATATTGAAAACTCAGGAGAAATTAACACGATTGAAATCAACCACACTTTGGATTGCCCGGCTTCTTTTTCTTCAACTCCCGTTTTGGACTACCTTTTACTGGAACGAAAGTATGCTTGTAAACGGAAATGTCTGGTTATACACGCTGCAATTTCTTGTAACTTCAGTATTCTCATTTATTGCAATCTGGTTATTCTTTAACATCAGGTATGTCAACAGAAACAAGAGATGGTTTCAAATTATTTTTAGCGGGAAGGAATGGATTCCAATTGTCAAATCGATGGAACTTTACGCTGAAATTGAAGAATTTAAGGTGGAAAAAAGCTAGATCCAACATCTCAGTTTGTAATACCCCATTGCCGCCATTTCGCGGGCAATCAGAATTTCGTATTTCAGGTGGTTCCGGGATTGATGGTCAGTTAGAGATGCACGGCCGTGCATCTCTGCAAATACAAAATTCGAATAAAATGCCAATCTTAAAACCGATAAGCTAACAAGAAATAGTAACTCCTTACCGGTGAGCTTAACAATGCATAGGAAGACATTCCATCTGTATTCTCAATTCGTAACTCGCATCCAAGTTTTTTATAACTACATCCGAGGCCAGCAATGAAACCCCTTTCCCAATTTTTTGCATTTTTCAAGGCTTCCTTTTCAGTCTTGTAGGAAACTGAATATACATGTTCTTCAACCAAAAGGTAATTTGTTTTGGAAGTGGCAATTCCATTGGATATTCCAGCATTTACGAATAAGAACATATCATTGATTGGAAATTTATACCGTATCATTGAACTCAATCTGAGCGAATTATTCCCGATAGAGCTTGTTGAAACGGTATTGATATCCTCGTCGGGAGTACTCCGATTGACATAAGAAGCCTTGTAGGATGTGTATCGCAGATCATTGTAGAAGGAAAATTTGTTTAAGCTCCGTGGAAATGGAATATTAAAATACCCACCAAAAGTACCTCTTTTGGAAACAGGATAATCGGATGAAATAAGGGAACTGAAGTTATTGTCACCGACAAATTTAATTTGTGTGAATGACATGCCGCCAATCAGACCAAATTCGGGTTTTGATTTTTCGACCTTGATTTGATAGGCTGTTTTATTGTTTTTGCATGTGTAATAGTCATTGAAAAGAGATAATAGTTCCTTTGAATTGTAGCCTGTGGAAGAAATATTTTTTCTCAAAGTTGGACAATCAACCAGATACAGATTCAATTGGCCTTTGTATTTCTGGTCGGTTACTACAAAAATGTTTCCATAGTTATTATTTAAGTATTCCCTGTGAATTAACCATTGGAAACGATTATCCGGATTAATATAGAAGTACGTTTTCGAATCATTGTCTTTTCTGTAATACAAGCTCTTCTCCCCCCGTATTAAAACCTGGAGATAGACAGTATCTGTTCGGTATTTGTATTTCGGAAAGCCTTCAACTGCTTTCTCCTTATATAGAGTTTCTTCAATGTTTACAATACCACAGGTATATATTTCTCCGGAAACACCGAAGCATTGAATTTCATTTGGTTTATACTGAATTATCGAACTTTCAGACTGAGTTTTAAATTTAATAGCTGTTGGGGTAACATCCCATCTTTGATAGTCCACAAGTCCTTTGATGGTGTCCATGTTTTTATCAACAATAAAACCAGTTTGGAAGTTGACCTGCGAGAAAAGGAGATTTGGCAGGAACAAAACAGTAGCAAGCCCCCACAATGCAAATTTGATTTTTTTCATTTTTTAAATACAGGTTCTATTCTATTTGGGAAATCATCATCTGATTTGAATCATTTGAAGAGGATCAAATGTACGGAAAAATTATTATATGCAATAGAAATTTGTGGTTAGATCGGAATTCTCAGATAAAAGAAGTATAGGTTTTGGTATGCTGCTCACCTGAAATGAGCTGAGAAGATCAATGTTCAGTTTGAAAAAGGTGTTCATGGAAAGAAAAAGAATGGCGAATCTTATGTACGTTTTTAATAATTCAATCTTTTTTTAACTTTTAAATCCATCCTCTCAGTTTGTAATAGCCCATGGCCGCCATTTCCCGGGCAATCAGGATTTCGTATTTCAGGTGGTTCCAGAATTGGTAGCGCACTTCTGTATTGCCGCCAATATCCGGAACAAGGATTTTATTGCCACCCAGCTGGTCATCTTCAAAAAACAGCTTGGCCTCAATGGCACTTTCAAAGGCTGGCAAAGCACTCACACGGGTAAAACCTGCTTTCCGGAAGACCAAAACCGCGCGCCGCATGTGTTCTGGTGAAGTGACTAATAAAATGGATTTTCCGGTTAAATTTTCAGAATTAAACTGTTGCAATTGAAGCGCTTCAGAACGGGTATTGGTTCCGGTTTGTTCGTACAGAATCCGTTGTTTGTCGATTCCTTTACTGATGAGTTCCTGAGCTACCTGCCGGGCTGTGCTTGTTGAATCTTCGGGATTTCCCGGAATCGAAATCACAATGCGGCTCTCAGGCGATTCCATGGCAGCCCGGTGTGCATAAAACACCCGCATCAGGCTCGATTCGCTGGGCATACCGCCACCACCAAGCAAGATAATGTAATCAGGTTTTTCGGTGATTTTCGACTGGCTCGTACCCAACCAATAATATCCCCAGTATGGTAAAGTGGTAAAACTCAGGAATAGTATGATTAGAAACAAAAAACCAAAACTCAACAATATATTGCGGAAAAGAACACGGATGCGGTTAAGTATATTTTGTTTGGCCATTTGCTTAATCGGTAAAAGCCGAAAGTTAGAGAAATTTCAGAATTATGTCAGAAATCAAAATGTTTTAATGCTTTAAATACTGATCCAAAAATACAAATACCTTGTTAATGTTTTGCTCAGTCGTGAATCCAGGACCGCCGTGATCATTGTTTTCCAGGATTTCGAAAGTCACTTTATCTCTGCCAATAACCGGGGCAAGTTTTGAAGCCAGATTCTCCGATTGCTGATAAGGAACCAGGTGATCAATCTTTCCATGCTGAATAAAAAACGGCGGATCGTCAGGTGTGATGTACGTTTCAGGATTCACTTTTATAACCAGTTCCGGAGCATCGGCCAGGTTTTTCCCGATCAGTTCCGATTCGGGCGAATCAGGAATGGAATGCATTTGAGGATTTTTTACCCCGCTTGCTTTGAGTTGCTCATCCATTTTCAGGAAATCGGTTGGTCCAAACCAGTCGACAACCGCCAAAACCCGGCTTGGTTGGGTCGGATTTCCCATCGATAAATCTTCGAGTTCCTTCACATTTCCTGAAGTTCCGATTAAAGCTGAAAGAGTTCCTCCGGCAGAACCACCCCAGGCAGCGATTTTCTCAGGATTCAATTGGTAGGATTTAGCATTTGCCCGGATCCACCGGACAGCCGCTTTGACGTCGTAAATTTGTGCCGGAAAAATGGCTTCCCCACTTAGCCGGTAATTGATCGAGACCACGGCATATCCTCTTTTCAATCCTTCAAGCATCGGTGAAAGCTGACCATCGGCTTTGTCGCCACCTTTGAAGGCTCCACCGTGTATCGACAAAATGACTGGAAATGGTCCGTCTCCGGATTCAGGCAAATAAATATCAAGTTTTTGCGCCAGAGATGCAGTTGCATAGGCAACATCCAGCCATTTCCGCTTAATCTGATCTGTATTGGCCTTCGGTGGTTTTTGTGCAGATACTGAAATTGAAAACAGAATTCCGGATAAAAGGAAGACCTGAAAATAACTGGTTAAATAATTTTTCATTGGTTATAAAATTATGAGCGGTTCCCATGAATCATTCCGGAGACAATTCCCTTGATCTTGCCGTTTTCGGCTATAATCACACCTGCCAGATGAATGGCTACAAAGGCATACATCAAATACTGCATGACCTCATGGACTTCTTTGATGCTACCACGAATCTCACTCGGAAGATTTAAATCACGCCCAAATGCCAGTCCCAGTCCGGTGACTCCCATACAGAAAAGGAGTACAAAAAAGATGGTATAACTAATCCTGACCCACAGATAGTGATTGTATTCAGCTTGATTCGCATCGTTTTTGGCGCGAAGTACTTTGACTTTTTTCAGCTTGTTCATCAATTTTTCATCTTCAGGCTGAGTGAATTCGATGGCAACCCGGGACAGCAATAAAAAAACAAGTCCGAAGCCCAGGTATTTATGAACGTTCCACAGTTTGTCTTCATATTCGCGGGTAACAGAAAAGGCCTGATCGTTTGTAACGGTTACACCCTGGCCCTGCAATTGATCTTGAACCAGCTTGACATTGTCGCGTTGAGAAAAAAGGGTGGAAACCAGCAAAACGGTAACCATCGAAGAGGTAAGAAACAAAAAGGTCAGCCAGTGCCAGATTCTTAAAGGGGCCGAATGTTGCTGAATAAATGGGGACGATGTGGTCGAAGGAGTGATTGTTGAAGCCATAATTGAATTTTTAAATTTGTATCTGCTGAAACAATTGAAGAGAATACAAGGTTAGCATATAAAAACCTGAATTGAAACGATTTGACAGCATTCTTTCTAAAAGGTTTAAAACAAAGAATCCCGGCTGCTTTCACAACCGGGATTCGTAGTTTTAAACAACCATAAAAAATTAGTTGTCATTTGTTTTACGCCATGAATAGTCATTTGCTACGCGTCATTTTTCACAATCGAATGACAATTAATGACTTCACTCTTTACTAATGTCCAATGACTTTTTCCTTCTTACTTCACAGAGAACTTGTAAATCGTAGTCGATTTCAGGGTTTCACCCGGTTTCAACAAGGTGTTCGGGAAATTGGCATGGTGCGGAGAATCGGGATAATGCTGCGTTTCCAGACAAATACCGTTGCGGTAATTGTATGGATTTCCGCGTTTGCCTATGATTTGTCCAGTCAGGAAATTCCCGGTGTATAGCTGAACGGCCGGTTCGGTGGTTAAACATTCCATGTAACGTCCGGAAGCCGGTTCGTATAGGCTGGCACAGAAAGTCAATTCACGTCCGTTTTGGTCTTTGTTCAGGATGTAATTGTGGTCGTAACCACCACCCATTTTCATTTGCGGCATCGG
>CAIPKZ010000330.1 GCA_903865775.1 uncultured Prolixibacteraceae bacterium
CATATTCTGGAAGAAATGGAAGGCCTGAAGTTCAAGATCGGGCCCAAAAGTTTTTACCAGACTAATTCAGAACAGGCTTACGAATTGTACAAGGTCACCCGCGAATTTGCCGGATTGAAGGGTGATGAAGTGGTTTACGATTTATATACCGGAACCGGAACCATCGCCAATTTCATTGCCCGTAATGTGCTTAAAGTAGTTGGAATTGAATATGTTCCTGATGCTATTCTGGATGCGCATGTGAATTCTGAATTGAACGGAATCAGCAATACCAGCTTTTTTGCCGGTGATATGAAGAAAATTCTGACCTCTGATTTTATTGCTCAAAACGGTCACCCTGATGTGATTATTACTGATCCACCAAGGGCTGGAATGGACGAAGAGGTGGTGAAAACCATTCTGGAGGCTGCACCTGAAAAAGTGGTTTATGTGAGTTGTAATCCGGCTACTCAGGCCCGCGATCTGGCTTTAATGGACGAATTCTATCAGGTGACCCGAGTCCAGCCGGTTGACATGTTCCCGCACACGCATCATGTAGAGAATGTTGTGCTGCTTGAAAGGAGAGGGATTTGATAGGAATTCAAAGTCACCAGTCTAATTCTCTATTGCTAAAGTGATTCCAACAGTTCAGCGGTCATTTCCAGATTGTGGTAAACGGCCTGTATATCATCGTCTTCTTCAAATATTTCGATAAGCCGCATTACTTTTTTAGCATTTTCAAGATCGAGTACCTTGGTCTCTTTTGGGATTCGATGCAGCTGTGCATTTTCCGGTTCGATTTTCAGCGCTTCCAGTTTTTTCATCATCGAACCAAAGTTTTCCATTGCTGTGGTAACCGTAAAATAGTCATCTTCGAGTTGCATGTCTTCGGCACCGGCTTCAATCATTTCCATTTCAAATTCATCGGCATTGAGCGTGCCTTGCGGAATAGTAAAAATACCTTTACGGTCGAATAAATAACTTAATGAACCGTTAGTTCCAAGGTTGCCGTTGTGCTTATTGAAATAGCTCCGGACATTCGCTATGGTGCGCAGCTGATTATCGGTGGTAGATTCGAGGAAAACAGCAATGCCGCAGTTTGCATAGCCTTCGAATGTGCACTCGAAAAATGAGGCAGAATCTTTTTCTGATCCTTTACTGATGGCTCGCTGAATATTGTCCTTTGGCATACTTACTCCTTTGGCATTCGAAATAGCTACCCTTAGTCGAGGATTGCCTTCTGGATCAGGACCACCTTCCTTTACGGCAACGGTTATTTCTTTAACAATTTTGGAGAATATCTTGGATCGTTTCGAATCAGTCGCTCCTTTTTTGTGCTTAATGGTCGACCATTTGCTATGTCCCGACATATTTGATTTGTATTAAAGATTGTTTTTATATTACTGATTAACAGCTTACAAGAAAATTTTGCTGACAAAATATTTTTGACTTAGAAGTTAATCGTTTTCCGGAGCGATTCAGCGATTTAGATTTTGGATGTTTAAACCGCAGATGTTTACTATTTAAGTAA
>CAIPKZ010000331.1 GCA_903865775.1 uncultured Prolixibacteraceae bacterium
AGAACAAAAAAAATTCAATTGATGATATACCCGGTTACCGTATTTGGTGATCCTGTTTTAAGAAAAAAAGCAGTGCCAGTTACAAAAGATTTTAAAGATTTAAAGGGATTTATTCAGAATATGTTTGAAACCATGTACAGCTCTGATGGAGTTGGGTTAGCTGCGCCACAGGTTGGACAGGCTATTCGCGTTTTCGTTCTGGATACTACGACCGATGAAGAAGGTGAACCTGCCGGAATTGTAAAGGCTTTTATTAATCCTGAAATCCTTGAAAAATATGGTGACGAATGGGTTATGAATGAAGGCTGCCTGAGTTTGCCGGAAATACGTGAAGATGTTTTAAGACCTGAATCTATACGGATTAAATATCTGGATGAAGACCTCAAAGAATATGAGGAAATATACAGCGGTTTTACGGCCCGGGTTATTCAACATGAATACGACCATTTGGAAGGCATCATGTTTGTAGACTACCTTAACCCATTGAAAAAAAGAATTCTAAAAAGTAAATTAATCGCAATATCCAAAGGAAAAGTTATTCCAAAGTACCGAATTAAAATTCCGGGAAGCAAATCGAATTGATCGATTGACTGCTTAAAACCGGGCTATTGAATGAATAAATCGGACATTCGGTAAAATTCGTGTTTCGACACAAAACCCCAATCGTTGATAATCGTAACCGACACAAAATCTAAATATGTCGGTCGAACGAAATTTCTTCCAAAAAATACCATTCATTCGGATATTCAGCCTTTTTCTGATTGGAATCCTACTCAGGCATTTCCTCTCATTAGATCTGCGTTGGACTGGCATTTTATGTACCGTCTTAATTTCTGCACTGATTATCTTTTGGCACAACAGTAATTTCACGACTGTAAAAATCCAAAACCTGTTGATTTCTTTTGGGATCGTGCTCTGCGGAGTTTTCTATCCAAATCAGATTGCAGACAGGCAACTCCCTTCTTTTCCCGAAAAAGATTATTATTTAGCTGAAGTTTGTCAGAAACCGGCAGAAAAGACGAAAAGTTTCCAAACCATTCTTTTGATTACAAACAGAGTTTTGACAAATCCTGAAAAAGTAATTACCTATTTCAGCAAAGAAAAATTTGACTCGACCATAACTACCGGCGACCAATTGGTCATACTTACCAAGCCTCAGGAAATCAGAAATGCAGGAAATCCATTCGAGATCGATTACCAATCGATGATGCACCGGAATGGTATTTGGTTTTCGACGTATTTATCGAAAGATACCTATTTAAAAACCGGAAATCATTCCAACCGGCTGATTTTTAAAGCAGAACAATTTCGTGACAAACTTATTTCAATGCTGACTGCAGCCATCCCGGAGAAGGAAGAACGCTCGGTGGTTTCCGCATTGACCTTGGGTTACCGGGCAGAAATTGACAAGGAAACGCTCGACTATTTTGCGTCAACCGGAGCCATGCATGTTTTGTCGGTTTCCGGATTGCATGTTGCCCTGATCTATTTTATTCTGGGATTTTTCCTTTCGTTCCTTAAACGGGGCAGAACAGGAATCATTATTTTTACAATCGTAATGATCTTGTTTCTTTGGTTTTATGCCTTTTTAACAGGTTTTTCAGCAGCGGTTCAGCGGGCTACCGTCATGTTCACTTTTGTTGTTGTTGGGAACAGCCTTCGACGGCAGGTAAATATTTACAATTCGTTAACCGCATCGGCTTTTTTCCTGCTGCTTTTAAATCCTGATGTCCTGTTTGATATTGGTTTTCAGCTTTCTTACCTGGCTGTTTTTGGAATTGTACTGATTCAGCCAAGCTTAAATAACCTGATTGAATTATCCAATCCAATACTTAAATGGTGCTGGAGTTTATTTACAGTTTCGATAGCGGCCCAGTTTATTACTTTTCCATTGGGATTATTCTACTTTAACCAATTCCCGAACTTATTCTGGCTCAGCAGTTATGTGGTTATTCCGGTTACAACAGTGATAATCTGGCTGACGCTTGCTTTTTTCATCTTTAGTCCATTTCATGGATTCGCAATGATCATTGGTTGGATCATCGAAAAATCGACTCATATCATGCTGCTTTCACTCAAGGCTATGGATGCTTTTCCGCTGGCAGTCACCAAAGGCATTGTGCTGACTCCGCTTCAGGTTTGGTTGTTATTTGGATGTATTGTATTCTTCGTTGTTTTTATCGGAGTAAAGCAGAAAGCATGGCTATTTGCAACGCTTTCCATGATTTTGCTTTTTCAGGTCACCGAGCTCCGGGAAAAAACGAAAGTATTCAACCAGAAAACTGTTATCGTGTACAACAGCAAAAATTTGATGATCCAATTAATTAACGGAAGGACAAATTACCTTGTAACTCCCGATTTTGAAAAGCTTTCCAGATCAGAAAAATCGATGTTTCAAAGGGTATGTTATCACTTGAGAACAAATCCGGCAAAGATCATTGCCAACAATCAAACTAACCCGGTACTCTGCGATGATCTGGAGACTGAGAATAATCGCATACAATTCATTAACAGCACAATAAACTTCGGTTCATCAAATGATTTCAGGAAGACTCAGGATTTGATTGAACTTTCCTGCTATCCTAAGGGAAGTCAATCGAAACCGAAAATCAGAGCAATCTGTTGGGGAAATCCAGGATTTGGTCAGAAAGAGCGGGAAGAATCTTTCAAAGTCAAACAGGATGGAGCATTTTATGCCAACTTAGGCGAGGAATAATTAATCTTCGAAAATTCCTTTTCCCTGTCTGACCACAAACGGAACATCTTCGGTGCAATCAACAATCGTAGAAGGAATATTATCACCATATCCTCCATCAATGACAAGATCGGCAATATCCATAAATTTCTCATGAATCAGTTCCGGATCGGTTGAATATTCAACAATCTCATCTTCATCATGTATGGAAGTGGACATGATTGGGTTTCCAAGAGCACGAACAATTTCAAGAATGATCGAATTATTTGGGATTCGAATCCCAATGGTTTTCTTTTTACCCTTGAAATACTTTGGAACATTGCTGTTGGCATTCAATATAAATGTAAACGGTCCAGGCAAATAGTATTTCAGCAGTTTGAAAACCGGATTGGAAACCGGTTTAGAAAAATCGGATAAATGGCTTAAATCGCTGCAAATGAAGGAAAAATTTGATTTTTCAACTTTTACATTTTTATACCGGGCCACTCTCTCAACCGCTTTGGCATTGGTAATATCGCAACCAAGTCCATAAACAGTATCGGTTGGATAAACAATTATTCCTCCATTCTGAAGCACTTCAACAATCTGCCGAATATCTTTCGGATTGGGGTTTTCCGGATAGATTTTAAGTAACATTTACACCTCCAGTTTTCTTACGGTGTCAAATTTAGTTATTTTGGCAAGTTCTTTTATATATTTAAAATTATTTGACAACTGATACTTGCCGGAACAAGGTACGTTCCATCGAAACACTGACTTATGAAGAAAGAGTTTATAATTACTGAAGATGGTTCTCATACGATTTATCTTCCTGAAATGGACGAGCATTATCATTCGGTACACGGAGCGATTCAGGAATCTGTGCACATTTATATTGGACAGGGATTGCTGCAAACTACGAAAAATGAAATTTCAGTTTTGGAAATCGGCTTCGGAACCGGCCTGAATGCATACCTGACCTATTGCTTTGCGAAAGAGCGAAATATTTCGGTTAACTACCTCAGTCTCGAAAAATATCCGTTAACCGAACCCGAATACCTCCAATTGAATTATCCTGATAGTATTTTTTCTGAAAATTCGCTTGTTTTCGAGCAAATGCACCGGGCTGAATGGGACTTAAATCAGGAGATATCCTCAAGCTTTTGGTTAAAGAAAGTTAAAGCCGACCTTCTCTCCTATCAGTTTAATCCTGAACCGCAATTCGATTTGGTTTACTATGATGCATTTGCTCCGGGAAAACAGCCGGAAATGTGGACCGATGAAGTGTTGCATAAAGTGGCGAAAAGTGTGAAAGATGGCGGTATTCTGGTCACTTATTGTGCAAAAGGCACCGTCCGAAGGGCATTTTCAGCTGCAGGTTTCTTCATGGAAAGGATACCAGGACCAACCGGAAAAAAAGAAATTCTGAGGGGCACAAAGACATTTTAATCACTTCGCTGATATTAAAAAATAATCTATATTCGTACCCTGAATTTCAAATCAAATTAATGTCTGATTATCAGTTCAAAGATCAATTGGAAGAGTTTTCCTACTCGCTGGGATTAACCATTTCATCTAACCTCCTCCAATCAGGAGTTAAAAACATTGATACTATGCAATTTTTGGCAGGACTGCAGGATACCTATTCGGGAAACAAGCCGAAAGTATCTATGGATACTGCCAATCAGACATTACAGGAATTTATGATGGCCCGAAATGAAGAAGAGGCCAATAAAAACATGGAAGAGGGACTTTTATTTTTAATGAATAACATTAAAAATGAAGGAGTTGTTGAAACAGTCACCGGATTACAGTATAAAGTGCTGAAAGAAGGTTATGGCAAATTTCCTTCGATCGATGATGATGTAAAATGCCACTATCACGGTGTCCTTTTGGATGGAACTGTATTCGACAGTTCGGGTGAGCGCAGAGAAGCTGTAATTTTCCCTGTAAGTACCGTAATACCAGGCTGGAGCGAGGCTTTGCAAATTATGCGTGAAGGTTCGAAATGGCGGCTGTTTATTCCATTTGATCTGGCTTATGGAGAACAAGGTGCAGGTGGGATGATAGGTCCCAATGCCACTTTGATTTTTGATGTGGAATTATTGGAAATTGTTTAATTAAATATGAATAACATGAAATTGAGATCATTGATTTATGCGTCGGCATTTGTTTTGACAGTTGGAGCTGCAGGATGCCAGAATTCAGGTAAAAAAGGCGAGATAACTCTTGCAAGTAAAAACGATTCAGTAAGTTACTCATTGGGAGTACTTATTGGTGAAAGCAACAAACAACAAATGAAAGACGCTCCAGGCGTTGATCAGCTGAATAAAGAAATTCTTATTGCTGCTTTCACAAAAGCCTTTACAGGTGATTCGTTACAGATTAAACCAGAAAAGTGTAATGCTAACATTCAGAAATTCTTTTCTGAAATATCAAAAGTTGAAGGTGATAAAAACTTAAAAGCCGGAGAAGATTTTCTTGCAGCCAATAAGTCCAAAACTGGTGTTGTAACTCTTCCTGATGGTCTTCAGTATGAAATCATCAAAGTTGGTACAGGTCCAAAACCAAAACCAGAAGATGAAGTGAAATGTCATTATCATGGAACTACTATCGACGGAAAAGTATTTGACAGTTCTGTTGAGCGCGGTGAACCTGCAAATTTTCCTGTCAACAAGGTTATTCCGGGCTGGACTGAAGCATTACAGCTGATGCCTGTAGGCTCAAAATGGAAATTGGTCATTCCTGCCGCTTTAGCTTATGGCGAAAGAGGTGCAGGTAAAGATATCAAGCCAAATTCAACTCTTATTTTTGAAGTTGAGTTACTCGAAATTGTAAAGAAGTAATCAGAAAAATAAAATTGAAACACTCTTGCACGGTCGTTGTAAGAGTGTTTTTTATTTTACTAACCAAAAACCGGAAACATTATGAGCATGCAGGTAAAAGGAACACTTCTCCAGATTCTGAAAATGGAAACCGGAGTTAGTAAGGCAGGGAAAGAATGGAAGAAACAGGATTTTGTGATTGAAACCAATGAGCAATTTCCAAAAAAAGTTTGTTTCACGCTTTTTGGCGATAAAATATCTTTAATTGATTCGATATCCGAAGGAAGTGAGCTTGAGGTGTACTTTTCGCTTGAATCGCGCGATTTTAACGGAAAATGGTATCACAACATCAATGCATGGAAGATTGAGAAAGCTGGTGCTGTTAATGCAGCCGGAAGTTATCCTCCCGCATTTCCGTCGGGTGAAATTCCTCCACCTGAACAATCTGATGATTCAGGCAACGACCTTCCGTTTTAAGCTAAAAAGGCAACACTCTATTTGGAATGTTGCCTTTTTTGATTCATCTAATTGAATTCAGCTTGAGTAACTTAAATTTCAATCAAACTGTTTTTCAGGGCAAAAACGATCACTTCAATCATATTGTTCGCTCCTGATTTCTCCATGAGTTTTGTCCGGTGTTTTTCTACCGTCCGGTCAGAGATGGATAGTTTGTAGGCAATAATTTTTATCGGTAAACCTTCCATCGACAAGCAAAGAATCTCGTTTTCCCTTTTGGTAAAAAAAGTATTGTTTTGCTTCTTCGGGTTTAAATTCTTTTGTTTGAAGATTTCGGTAATCTTTTCACCCAATGCTTCAGAAACCTTAATATTTTCCCGTTTCAATAAACTGTATACTTTATCCGCAAACTGATGGCTGTCTTCTTGTGGATTTGACTTTGTTTCAAGAGTGGTAATGCCAATATACATTTTATAATTCGAAAATTTTTCGAATAAGGAAACCACAAGAGTTATCTTTAATTCTTCCTGTCGGAGAGTTCTAATTATTACTTCATCATTGAAAATTTCATGCATTTCAGAATGATTCTCCTGAATTTTTGATTGAATCTTCTGACATGAAGCCTTGTCAATAAATTCATCGATCACTACACCAGCCAGATTATTTTCTTTAAAATTCACCAACTTGACAAATGCCTGATTGGCCTTGTGTATTTTATTTCCGTCGAACAGTATAATTCCTATGGGCGAAAGATTGAATAATTGATTGAACTCGCGGTTTGCGTCTTCTCTGATTGTCTCAAATTTCTTAAGCCTTTTTTCAATCGACTTAATCAAATCGGCATTATTAAATGGTTTTACCACGTAGTCATCGGCACCAAGAGACATTCCAAAACGGATATCTTCCAAATTGGAACTTCCGGTTAAAAAGATAAAGGGTATCCGGTTTAAAATCGAACTCTCTTCCAAAACCTTATAAACCTGATATCCGTCAATGGTTTCCATATTGATATCGCACAGAATCAAATCCGGGCTGTATTCAAAAGCTTTCTGTATTCCGGAGACACCATTATTGGTAAGACAAACATCATACTTATAGACTTTTAGAATATTCTGAATTGTAGTACCTAACCGAATGTCATCTTCAATAACCAATATTTTTTTCTGAAAATTCATGCCCGATAAATATTGTTGGTTTTTTTCAAAACAAATGATCATCTATCAAAAGTATTGAAAATTGTAAAATCCCTTTCAAAGCTAAAACAAAACTACTGTATTCCGATTCAATCAAGTAAAAAAAGCATCCGAAAGTATTAATTTACGATTAATTATCGCGCCAGGAATTCTGTTTGGAAATTTTAAGGTCGCGCAGCATGGCTGAGCTGGCCGACAGATTAAAACTATAGCTCTTGCGTTCGCCAAAAGGAACGAAATTGAACGACATACTCCAACAATGCAAAGTTCTGCTGATACTAATCGTGGTAAAGGAAAATTTCATGGCCTGAACATCAAAGTTGGTAGTCATTTCTGTTTGCCATTTCTCTGTCAGACTTAGATGGCCGCCAAGGTTTAAACTTTGATTGATTGTACCTTTGATGTTCCCATCTTTATCGGGCCGGTAGGTATTGTTGTAATAAAAAGAATAATTGAACCTGATACTCCATGGAATTTTAAAAGGAGTATAAAGTATTTCACCATCAGGAACCTGTTTTTCTTCTACCTTCTTCTTTTTATCCCCAACCTCTTCCTTTTCATCTTTTTTCGAGTCAAAATTCATTCCGAACGACATATTTGCATTCGTTACTCGGCCTAGCTTTTTTAATCCACTTTCATTGTTCCAGGTATATTCATCATGCACATTTCCCTTGCTGTCAACTATGTATGGATTAAGATTGGCTCCCATATTTATGCTCACACCCTTTATTGTTGTGCGTGCATTTAAAGAAATTGGACTAAGCTTAAAGGAGTCAGCAATCATGTTGTATGAAGCACTCATCCCCAGATTATCAAGGATTTTCACCTTTTTATACTTTAGCTTTTCATCTTTTGATACGATACTGTCTTTTGCCCCTTTTACTTCAAGTACTTTAGCCTCCAGATTATTGTTTAAACTGAAACTAATTGCACCGCTTTCGCCACGACCTGCTGAGCCAAAAATTGCACCTTCAAAATGATTGTAATAAACATCCTTTCCGAAACCATCAACATAATAATCCCAGAATCTGTATTTTGCCTGTCCAAAATCAGGTGTGTAATTGAAACTCAGAGAGGGTGTTATTTTATGCCTGATTGACTTGATCCTGGAATTGGGGTTTCGCATGATGTACATGCCATAGATATTGGTTGAAGAACTCAGACTGTACGAATAATCGTAGTTTCTCCGAAAAGTGTAAACAGTATCAAGAACAACATGCAAAGCCTGACCAGAAAGCGGGTCATTATAATTCGGATCGTACGTTTTGTTGATGTAATTACTATACCAACGTTCAGAATAGTTAAAACTCGGACTTATGGTGATAAATTTCAACAGGTTAAAGGAAGGAAGCGTAATTGGTATAGAATGACGAATACCATTTTTCCAATCTTTGACCAGTGATTTATCCAACAGTTCGGATTCTTTGGCGGTGATTGAGTTTTTAAGATTTCCGGAATAACTGAAGCCTATTTTTTCGTACCATTTTATTGGTCCTACCCTCTTTTTCTTCTTCAAAGGATTTATTTTACTCATATTAAAGGTCAGTTCAGGCAAACTCAGCGAGATCGTTGTATCGCGTGAATTCTGAGAATGTCGAAAATTTAATGACATATTGAACGGAGTATTCTCGAATTTTCGGGAATAGGAAATACTCGAGGATTTTTGAGTCTGCAAGTAATTCTGAACTGAATTAGTATTGTTCATGTATGAGTTTTCTTTATCATACGAACTGCTCGATAGGTTTACATTGGCCGAGAATGTCTGGCTCGGATTAGCCTTCGAATCCTGTGAATGAGACCAGGTTACACTAAATCCTTTGGTAGTTCGGGCATCGGGAAGCGGCTGTTCCGAATATTGATTCAGGTTATAACTGAAATCAAAGGCTCCGTTGAATTTATACCTTACCTTATAATTTGAATGCAATTTGGTGGCCCATGAGCCTTTTGAATAAATATCGCCTCGCACAGCAAGATCGAAATGATCGTTGGCTGCCCAATAATAACCTCCGTCGCGAAGAAAAAATCCCCGGCTTTGTTCTTCGCCGTAGGTTGGAATTAATATACCCGAAGAATAGGTCGATGTGGTTGGAAAATAACCAAACGGTATCATAGGAAAATAAATAGGAAAATCTTCCAGAACCAGGAATGCCGGGCCAGTGATAATTTTTTTGTTCGATATCACTTTTGCCTTAGTCATCTGCAGATAAAAATGCGGTTGTTCGGCGTCGCAGGTGGTGTATTTCCCACTTTTCAGAACAAACTCATCTTTATTTATCTTTTTTGTCAGATTGCTATGAATAAAGCCATCTCCCTGCGAAGTTTTCACATCAGTTATTATTCCCTTTTGAGTTACAAAGTTATACCGCATCGTTTTTGATTCAAATTCCTCTTTCCCATCCTTAAAAACAGGATTGCCAACTTTTGCTCCGGTTGAATCGGGTAAGCCTTCAGCATAGACTTCTTTATTGACAAAATCAAGCATAATGTAATCGGCTTTAAGTTCGATGGTTTGATAATTCACCACACCGTTTTTATACATGTACATTTTTTGATTTTCAAAATCAGGAACGATGGAATCTTCAGCAGAATATGTTATTACAGCCTCAATAGCAGGTTTTTTAACCGAATCTTTTTTTGCAGGTGCAGGTATCACCTGAATAGTATCCTTAAGATTTATAGCTTTGGAAGTAGAAATCGTATCCGGTTTCAGATTTAGCTGTCCAAACGAAGAAAGGGCAACTAATAATAATATATTTGCAAGAAGTTTTTTTATCAAAACTACAGTTTATAATATAAGCAACGGTATTTAT
>CAIPKZ010000332.1 GCA_903865775.1 uncultured Prolixibacteraceae bacterium
ATCATTACAACCGGTTAGCTATGAATTGCAAGTAGTTACCAATGGAGTGGAAGCAGTTGAAGCATGCCGTAATCATCCGGATATTGATCTGGTCCTGATGGACATTCAAATGCCTCTGATGGACGGATACAAAGCCACAAGAGAGATACGGATATTTAACAAGGAGATCATCATCATTGCACAAACAGCTTTTGGACTTCAGGGAGACAGGGAAAATGCAATCGAGGCCGGATGCAATGATTATATTTCGAAACCCATTAACAGTGCACAATTACATACCTTAATAAATAAACACTTTCAGGACTAATAGATTAGATCAATAAAACAAATAATTTGATTCAAATGGGGAAACTGATTTATGCCATATTATCGGACAAGGCGGATTCGGAGAAATTAAATGCACTTCTCACAGGAATGAAGGGAATTGCAGATGCGGACTTTACTGCAGTTTCTTTTGAGCAGATTTCGGCGGTTGTCAGCGATATCGAAAAAGCCGGTTTAATTGCCAACCAGGACAATGCTTTTGCTTTTGCAAAGGTGATTGAAATTCTGGAGCAGCAGTTCCCATTGCTTCCCATGCGGTTTGGCTCCATCATGGAATCACCCGCTTCAGTTCTGCAAATGCTCGAACAGAACTATCCTGAATTTCAGAATAATCTTCAGAAAGTGGAGAATAAAAGTGAATTCGGTTTGAAAATATTTTGTGATTCCGAAAAAGTGAAGGAAAGCCTGAGTACAAAATCAGCCGGCGGCAACTCCTCTCCCACCAAGCCGGAACCGGAAATTAAAAAATCGGTGTATATCGAGTACGTGAATAAAAAACTGGCAGAACACCGGTTAGAAGAATTACTTGTCAACTATGTCGATTCAGTCATTGCAGAGTTTACCGGCAAATTGACCCAATGGAATGCAGTGTCTAAAATCAAAAAAATGGCCAGCACAAGCATTCTGGTCGATGCAGTTTTTTTATTGAATAAGGATATGGAAAGCCAATTGGTTCAGGAAATTACCGATTTACAAAGCCGGCATCCGGAACTAAATTACACCTTGACAGGTCCCTGGCCGCCATACAGTTTTGTTGATGTAACCATCAAATAATGAAAGATTTGCAAAGGAAGCGGAAGAATGCAGCACCAAAACATTCTGCTCACTGAGCTTGTCGAGGTGAGGATTTTCAGCTCCGGAGGAGCGACCTCTTTGTAGCAGACAAATTAAAATGTGGCAAACCGTCCGACGAATAAAGCAGAACAACGGTTTGAGCATATTTCGGACGGAATTGAATTTACAATCAGAAGGAATGAATGCAGCACAACACGTTCCCCTCTGCTCACTGAGCTTGTCGAAGTGAAACGCTGACAGGACCTTCGGACTCTGTCAGGTTTTCAGGGAATGACAGACCTTTCAGCGTCGATAGACCTGGAAGCCTCAAATGCAAAAAAAACGAATAAAACGATATTGAAATACACCGATTTGACACCAAGACAACGAATTAAAAACATCCAATAATAATCAGCACTATGAGTGAAAATAAAATACTATGCAATGCCGGAACAGTTGATCTTTCATTCCAGGATATCTGTGAAGAGATGGACCAAATCAAAAGCATTGAAGATTCCAGGCTCTCACTGACTCCCGACAATGCCGATTCAGGATTGGCCAAGCTGGTTCTGACTCTGGTCGAACTCATCCGGAAACTGGTTGAAAAGCAAGCCATGCGGAGAGTTGATGGCGGATCGCTCACCGATGAAGAAATCGAACGGCTCGGCGAAACACTTATGAAGCTGGAAATGAAAATGGAAGAATTAAAAAAACACTTCAACCTAACAGACAGGGACTTAAATATCAATCTCGGACCATTGGGCGATTTAATGTAAACTGAGTTCGATATTAAATTGAATAGATAAAAATTGAAAAATATGAATAAGGTTTTATGGAGCTTTCATCGGAGTTCTACTAAGGTTTTTTGAAATAAAATAAGGTTTTAAAACCTTATCAGGCACTTTTTAACCTTAGTAGAAAATCAATCACCCAAGAGAACAACCTAATTACCTTATTTAAAGAGTATTATTGAATAGTCCCTCAGTATGTTGGCGTAAAGCCCATAAACGAATAACTTGGGAATCGAGAAAGGGTTTGGGGTTCAGCCCAGTATGGGCGTAATATTGGTAGCCCAGGGCTTCGAAGTAAGCTCAGTCGAACGGCAAACGACAAAGGAGTGTCGCCCTGGGTAGGAAAGAACAAAAGGAAATCGTCCGCGCGAATAGGTTTTTCAAGGAATTAACCTTCTTTCGGACGGAATTGAAGTTGCGTTCAGAAATGAAGTTACAAAATAGATAACAATTAAAATAGAAAAAGTTAATAAGGTTTTATGGAGTTTTGCATCGGATTTCTACTAAGGTTTTTTGAAAGAAAATAAGGTTTTAAAACCTAATCAGTCACTTTTTAACCTTAGTAGAGATTCAATCATCCAGGGAAACAACCTTATTACCTTATTTAAAGCGTATTATCATTTAGCTTATATCGAAATCAGGTTAATGTAAGCAACAAAAACACCAGGGATTACAGGGAGAACGAAATGATGGGTAAAATTTTAGGGATTGATTTAGGTACCACCAACTGCTGCATGGCCGTTATGGAAGGCAACGAACCGGTTGTGATACTAAATAACGAAGGGCACCGGACAACGCCCTCGATGGTAGGATTTCTTAACAGCGGTGAGCGAAAAACAGGTGACCCGGCCAAACGACAGGCCATTACCAATCCGGCCAACACGGTGTTTTCAATCAAACGGTTCATGGGCGAGTCCTGGGATCAGGTTCAGAAAGAGATCAGCAGGGTTCCTTACCAGGTTTTGAAAGGCGAGAACAATACTCCGCGTGTAAACATTTCAGGACAAATGTATTCGCCACAGGAAATTTCAGCCATCATTCTTCAGAAAATGAAGAAAACAGCCGAAGACTACCTTGGGCAGGAAATTAGCGAAGCGGTGATTACAGTTCCCGCTTATTTCAGCGATTCGCAGCGGCAGGCTACCAAAGAAGCCGGAGAAATTGCGGGTCTGACCGTCCGGCGAATTATCAACGAACCTACTGCAGCCGCATTGGCTTATGGATTAGACAAACGATATTCAGACACCAAGGTGGCTGTTTACGACCTGGGCGGCGGAACTTTCGACATTTCAATACTTGAACTCGGAAATGGCATTTTTGAAGTGAAATCGACCAACGGAAACACCCACCTGGGTGGCGACGATTTCGACCAGGCCATTATGGACTGGCTGTGCGACGAATTCAAAGAAGCCGAAGGCGTAAATCTCGAAAAAGATCCAATGACGCTTCAGCGGTTGAAAGAGGCTGCGGAAAAAGCAAAAATCGAATTATCCACCGCGGTTGAAACCGACATCAATCTGCCTTATATTGCATCAATTGAAGGTACGCCAAGGCATCTGGTTAAAAAACTGAGCCGTGCCAAATTTGAACGACTGGTTGAAAACCTGTTGCAGGCGACCATCATTCCATGTCAGCTGGCCTTGAAAAATGCCCGCTTAAAAACCTCCGATTTAGACGAAATCATCCTGGTAGGCGGATCGACCCGCATCCCGGCTGTTCAGAAAATGGTTCGCGAATTTTTCGGAAAAGAACCTTCGAAAGGTGTAAATCCTGATGAAGTGGTCGCCATTGGTGCCGCCATCCAGGGAGGAGTTCTTTCAGGCGAAGTAACCGATGTGCTTCTGCTCGATGTGACACCGCTCTCACTGGGAATCGAAACCCGTGGTGGTGTGATGACCCGACTGATCGAAGCCAATACAACGGTTCCTACCCGGCAGTCAGAAGTTTTTTCAACCGCTGCCGACAACCAACTTTCTGTTGAAATTCACGTATTGCAAGGTGAACGGCTCATGGCAAACCAGAACAAAAGCATTGGCCGGTTTCATCTCGACGAAATCCCTGCCTTTCGCAGGGGAATTCCAAAAATCGAAGTCACCTTCGATATTGATGCCAATGGAATTTTGCATGTAACCGCCAAAGATCAGTTAACCGACCGGTCGCAGCAGGTTCGGATCGAAGTTTCCTCCGGACTTTCTGAAGAGGAAATCAGCCGCATGAAGGATGAAGCCCGGCAACATGCCGCAGAAGATATCGAATTGAAGCACCATGTTGATCAAAGCAACCGGGCCGATATTCAAATTTTCGAAACCGAAAACCTGCTGAAAACAGTAGGTCACACCTTGTCAAACGATCAGAAAGAAGCCATTGAACAGGCCCTTGAAGAACTGAAAGTAGCCTATGATGAAGCTGATTATTCCGGGATGACACAGGCCATGGCTCTGCTGAGTGCTGAATGTCAGTCGGCCGGAGCAGAAATGATGAACGATGATTGAGCGGTAAAAACCGAAGGACTGATTTAGAATAAATACGTTTTATCAATCGATATCCGGTTGGTATTTTGAATTTCATGTGATAAGCACAATTGAAAATTGGAGGTTATTGGTTGCTAACAAAAGCTTGATGCAATGGATGATGCAAAAAAATCAGAAGTTTCGAAACTGCGGCTAAAAGCGGAAGAGTTGCTGAAAAAGAATTCGGTGCACGGTCGATCTATGACTGATCTATCCGAGATTCAAAAACTCATGCACGAACTGGAAGTTTACCAGATTGAGCTGGAAATGCAGAACGAAGAACTCCTGCTCGCCAAAGAACAGGCAGAAGTTACTGCGCGAAATTTTACCAAATTATTCGATTTTGCACCATCGGGCTATTTTTCGTTATCCAGAGAAGATAAAATAAGTGAGTTGAACCTCAATGGAGCAAAGATGCTTGGCAAGGAACGTCACAGTTTAATAAACAGCCGGTTCAGTTCTTTTGTTTCCGGGGCAACCCGGCCAATCTTCAACCAATTTCTTGAAAATGCCTTTCGCAACCATACCTCACAGACCTGTGGACTAACCTTAATTACGAACACCAATTTTCCGAAATTTGTATTTCTGTCAGGCATTGTCAATGAAAATGAAGATCAATGCTTAGTAACAATGGTTGACCTTTCTCATCTCAGTCAAATAGAAAACGAACTGAAGATTAGCGAATTACAACGTATTAACATTTTAAACGATATCGAGGATGTGGTTTGGTCCTTATCGTGGCCAGAAATGGCTGTAATCTACATCAGCCCGTCAGTGGAAAAATTGTTTGGCAGGCCGGTACAGGATTTTATTGCAAACCCATCCTTGTGGTCGCTTATGGTGCACCCTAACGACAAACACCTGTCTGACGAAGCATTCAATCGCTTGCATAATGAAGGAGAGGCTGTGAGGATGTGCCGGATCGTAAGGCCCGACGGAAGCATTGCCTGGATTCAGGATAAAAGCAAAATCATCTGCGACGCGAGCGGAAATCCAATCCGGATAGACGGAGTATCACGAGATATTACGGAGTCAAAGTTAACTGTAATTTACCGGGAAATCAGTCAGGAAATTCTTCACCGGCTTAACCAACCCGGAGATTTAAAAAATGCTATACGAGATGTTCTTGACATCCTGAAAATCCAAACCGGGTTTGATGCGGTTGGTATCCGGTTACAGGACGGCGATGACTTCCCATATTTTGCACAAAAAGGTTTTTCAACCGACTTTCTGAGTACCGAAAATTCGCTCATTGAACGAAAGCGTAATGGCGGACTCTGTCACAACAAAGAAGGAAAAATCAGCCTTGAATGTACCTGCGGATTAGTCATTTCCGGAAATAATAATCGCGAAAATCAGCTATTTACTGATGGAGGAAGCATTTGGACAAACGATTCACTTCCTTTCCTGGACATTCCTTCCAGCGAAGATCCACGGCTTCATCCGCGCAACAGATGCATTCATCTGGATTATTCATCGGTAGCCCTGGTTCCAATCCGGAAAAAGGACCAGATCATTGGGTTGATCCAGTTCAACGACAAGCGGAAAGGGTGTTTCACCAACAATATGATTGAGCGCCTGGAAGGAATTGCTACGCACATCGGCGAGGCACTCCTGCGCAAACAGGCCGAAGATGAGCTGCAAAAAAGCAATGAGCTGCTCTCCCTGTTTTTGCAACACTCTCCCATTTTTGCTTTTATAAAGGAAGTAAATCCCAGCGAAAGCCGCACACTGAAAGCCAGCGAAAACTATATTGAAATGGTTGGGATACCCGTTTCTGAAATGATTGGCAAAACGATGCATGAGCTTTTTCCTCCTGAACTGGCGGCTTCAATTACTTCCGACGACTGGTCGGTGGTTACGGAAGGAAAAATTCTGGAAATTGAGGAAGTTTTAAACGGGCATAGCTATACTTCCATCAAATTCCCGATTATACTCGGAGACCAAAAACTGCTGGCAGGTTATTCCATTGATATTACCGAACAAAAACTGATGGAGAAAAAACTTCAGGAAAGTGAACGAAAGTACCGTTTATTGTTCGAAACAGTACAGGAAGGCATTTTAATTACACAAGGAGCGAATTTTAAATTCGTTAATCCAAAGGTTCTGGAATTAACAGGTTTTAGCGAAACAGAACTGCTCATCATGCCATTTCTGGAAGTTGTTCATCCCGACGACAAGGAAATGGTGAGAATAAATTACCTGAAACGGATGAACAATGAACCGGCCAACGACAGGTACCATCTCCGGATAATTAAAAAAGACGGAAGCCAGCGCTGGATTGAGATCAGCGGAGTCAAAACGGAATGGGAAGGCCAGCCTGCTGTAATTAACTTTGTGACCGACATCACCGATCAGTTGCTTGCAGAAAATGCGCTAAAGGAAAGCGAAAGCCGTGCACAGGCACTTATCAATGCTATTCCTGACATGATGTTTCTGCTGAACAAGGAAGGAGTTTACCTCAATTACAAAGCTGCAAGGGAAGACCTGGCTTATGATATCCAACCGCTTATCGGTTTAAAAAACAGGGATATTGCACCTCCTGAATTTGCAGATCTGGTGGATGAAAAAATAAGCCTTACCCTGCAAACCCGGGAAATGCAGGTTTTCGAATATCAACTTCAAATGCCATCCGGAGCAATAGTCGATCACGAAGCAAGAATGGTGCCGAGCGGCCTTGACGAGGTGGTGGCCATTGTACGCAATATTACAGAACAAAAGCAAACGGCTTTGGTAATCAAGCTTAAAAATGAAGAGTTAGAAAAAGTGAACTCCGAAAAAGACAAGTTTTTTTCAGTCATTGCCCATGATCTGCTGAATCCTTTTCAATCGTTGCTGGGCTTCTCTTCTGCGATGGGCGAAGATTTGCTAAGTCTTCCGCTCGATAAGATTCAGAAAATTGCCGTTAATATGCGCAAATCGGCAAACACCTTGTTCTTCCTGCTCGAAAATCTGCTCGATTGGTCGCAGATGCAGCGCGGAATCATCGGGTTTAAACCTAAACCTTTGAAATTAGCGAGGACCGTTTCTGAAATTATTGACCTGACCCGGACCATAGCCGATAGAAAAATGATCGTAATCAGTCCGGTTATTCCTGAAGAATTCATTGTTTTGGCTGACAGGCAAATGTTCGAAAGCCTGATGCGTAATTTGATTTTCAACGCGGTAAAGTTTACTCCAAACGGAGGGCAGGTTACCATTTCAGCAATCGTACTTCCTGACAAACTCATCGAAAT
>CAIPKZ010000333.1 GCA_903865775.1 uncultured Prolixibacteraceae bacterium
AATACGCCTGTTTATTCTAATGGATTTATAACCAGCATCTCTGGTGACGAAAACGGAAACGGTGCCTACCAGATTCAATTGTCAGCCGATGGTAAAAGCATCAAAGAGGTCTGGAGAAATGGAAAAGTTCGGAATTCTCTGGGCGGTTTAGTGAAAATTGGTGACCGCATTTATTCCACTTCCGACGATAAAAAGCTGAAAGTTTTGGATGCTAAAACCGGACAGATTGTGGAAACACTCAATGGTATGAAAGGAAACCTGATCGCTGCTGACGACCTGTTGTTTTGCTATACCGATAATGGTTACGTAAACCTGATTTCAGGAATCGGCACCAAACTGCAAGTGGTAAGTAAATTCAAAATCACGAAAGGCGAAAAAGAACATTTTGCACACCCGGTGATTGCCAATGGAGTGTTGTATATCCGCCATGGAAATGCGTTGATGGCGTATTTGATCAAATAATTTATTTCACAACAAACCTAATAGTTTCGCGACTTGTACTTTTTTGCAGAATCATCTGATAGGTTCCGGCAGATAAATGTCCGAGCCGTAGCTGTATTTCTTGATTCCCTTTTGGAAATCTTTGTCGCATGTGGTTTTCGACCAGTTGCCCGGTTATCGAATAAATCTGAATTTGAGCAAGTTCTCCATCGGCCTCGAATGAGAGTTGTGCCTGATCTTCAACCGGGTTTGGCCACAGTTTCACGCTTTCTCCGGAATCAGAAATTGGCGAAGATCCTGTACTTTTGGCAATCACCTGAATTTCAGGAAACGATTTTCCCAGATGCTGAGTGATTTCCAACTCATCGAGTCCAAACCACTGTTTGTAAAGTCCGGTATAAATACTCCGGAAATCATATTGCAGCGGAAGATTGTCTGATTTGGTTACCACAGCAGGAATGCTTGGGTTGTTCCCGATAATTCCCGGGTTAACTTTCGAACCAAATACAATGGCCGGCCAGGTGGTGCCATGATCGGTTCCCAGACTGTCGTTCGATTTGATGCGCCGCCCAAATTCGGTATAGACAAATCCCATCACTTCATCTGCTTTGTTCAACAGCCTTAAATCATCTTCAAAAGCAGCAATGGCTTTCGAAAGTTTGCTGAGTAAATTGGGATGGGCTCCGGTCAGTTTATCTGTTTCGCTGGAAACTGCTGAAGAATGCAGATCCCAGCCGCCCAGACTGACAACATAGATTTGAGTCTGGAGTCCTCCGGCAATTAAATTGGCAACCAGTTTTAACTTGTCAGCCAACCCGTTTTGTCCTGAAGCCGGATATAAAGTTGAGAGGTTTTTTGCTTTTGAAGCTGCTTCTTTAATGACCGAAAGATAGCTTTCGGTTTGTTCCATCATGGTATTGACAAACCGAAGTTCATTTCCGAAAGGTGTTTCAGGATAAGTCCCGTTGGGTGAAGAGTTGGTGTAATTCGATGACAAATTGGTGAGAACTGCGCTGTAATTGGCCAAATCACCCTGGCAAACCGATGAACTGGTTGATCCAAATGTCAGTGCAATTGGATGTGGTTGTTTATCATTCGGAAATCCATTGGGATAATCCGGATACTGATTATTAAACATCCGGCCGGCCCAGCCGGTACTGATGATGGTTTTTGAATCAGACGCCGAATTAAGAATATCTTTCGAACGGAAATGAGATAGATTTGGGCTTGGGTAACCGACACCCTGAATGAACTGAACTTTTCCTTCTTTGTAGAGATTGCTTAGTTCAGGCATGGCCGGATTCAAACCGGTTTCTTCTGTCAATTTTAAAATCTGAGCCTTATCGACCAGAATATTCCGTCGGGCATTGGCCAGGTTGTCGTATTCCGATATTGGAATCAGCATGTTCAGGCCGTCGTTCCCGCCATCCAACTGAATAAGTACCAATTTCCGGTCAGGATTGTACGAACTCAACACATCCATTGCCGAGCGATTTTCCATGGCACTGATCCACTGTCCCTGAAATAGAAAAGGAGTTGCAAGTGAGACTGTTGCGTATTTTAGAAATTTTCTTCGTTTCATTTTTATTGACTTTAGATCTTAGCTGAGGTAAAATTCAGGCATCCGGAGCATCGCTTTAATTACGGCAAGAAGTTTTTTGCTGATCAGCGTTTTTTGAGTCGTTTCGGTTGGATTACTGATGTATTTTAGCCACTCGAAAGTCCAGGTTGAATCAGGCAATCCGGGAATCAATGTTTCTTTTAGCAGATTAAACTGCGCCTCGTTGAGTTGCACCGGCAGAATGATCTGAGCAAATCCATTAATCAGGACAGTTACATTTGCAGGATCACTTACCATTCCGGCAAGCACAAAGGGATCGATGATGAATTTGAACCCGTTTTTGGTGATTCCGGAAATACATAGTCTATCGGTAAAAGTGGTTCGCTGAGGAACTGTTGATGAATTAATCCACAATTCGTAAAATGATGGAGCTTTGTAATATTCGGACCAGCCGGCCACATCAGGCGGATCTCCCAGAATCATTTCCATCGATTTGCACGAATAATAAACTTCAAGCCAGTTCTCGTAATTATCTTTAAATGCTGCCGACAGAGGAATCTCGCATTTGCGATAAACTCCAATCGTAAAATCCAACGGGTTTTTAATTTGTGAACCCCGGTATTCAGGACTGAAAAAATGCTGGCTGCTCAGCAACTTTACCAGCATTGGTTTAATCTCATAATTGTTATCGAAAAGGGTCGTTGCCAGAGGTTCAATAATTTGTGTTTCAATTTCTGAATCGATCTCGTAATACATCAGCCAGCGGTATATTTTGCGGGCAAGGTAACGGGCCGTTTCTTTTTGGTTGAAAATCAGATCAACCAGTAATTTATATTCTTCAGCTCCATTGTTTGCAATGCTGGCTTTCCCAAATGCATCCGAAAAAACTTTGGTAGTCTGATCGTGCCGCGTGGCTGTGAAGTACGATTTATTGATTGTCCGGTCAACTTTCCAGCCTGTTAAAATTTTGGCAGCTTCCCGGATATCGGCTTCGGTATAGTTGGTGTAATTTCCATCGGCAATCAGTGGACCTTTCCCGATGGTGAATAATTCGAACAATTCGCGGCCAAAATTTTCATTTGGTGCGCTGGCTTTGTTCGATTCTCCGTTGAGGTAAACAAGCATCGCCGGATCAACGACAATCTCGTAGGCCATCTGTTTAATATTCCCGAGCGCATTGGTCCTTAAAACCTGATTGTATTGGTAATTGAAAGGAGCAACATCAACGACTTCAATTTCGGTAACAAAATGGTTATGCCAGAAAAGAACCATCTTTTCGACCAATGAAATTTTTTGCTGCATCATTTGGCCAATCCACCAGGAGCGAAAACTTCGACGCCGGTAAATGTTATAGTCGCCATTGTATATCAAATTCACCCACGTTCCGCCTATCGGCACTTCGAGATCAAGAATATCATACCCAACAGGTGGTTCAGGAATATCGATCTTCTGAAGAAGAGTATTTATTGCAGCAGAAATGTCTTGTCCAACCAGCGAATCAATTTCGCTTTTTCTGGCTCCAAAAAGGCATCGATCCAATAGATGCCGGGCCTGATTATAGTCCAGGTTACCCGAGATTGGTTCAATAGAATATGTTTTTCCGATAGATTCCATAGATTTTTAATACAAAATAAGTTGCTTGCGAAGGCAGACATAAAAGTCACTCTCCTTTTTAGAATTAGAACGCGGGAAGATAGAGAAAGTTGAAGTTCACCGGTTCGAATCAGGCAAAAAAAAAGATTCAACCGGTTTTTGCGATTGAATCCTTTTTTATGCCTGGCAAATTGACTTTATGGTTTTATCTTTTCCCACAATCCCATTAGTTTTTCCTGGTAAATCGCTTTGATCTGACCTTCATATTCGGCAATGGGTTTCACCGGGATCAGGTCCATTACTTCGGCAGGACTCATTCTGGACCGGTACATCGTATTTAATGCTGCATTCATCGTTTCGTAAATACATTCACGGCATTCGGCATCACTCAGTCCAAACTGGGTGCCAATTCCTTCCAGCTCATTCCACTGAAACCAAAAGTAGGTTGGTAACATGCTGGAAATGATTGCATAAGCCTCTAATTTTTCTTCGGAAGTTTCGAAAGTATGTCCCAGTAAATTCAGCATTTCCAAAATATACCATTTCTGAATTTCTGACATGCCGGAAGCAAAACTCACCGGATTGTATCCATGATTAATTACTGAAGTTGCGTTGGGAATCAACCTTGCAATCTGGTTGATCGGCAATATAGCAGCCATTTTTTTGATCGTTATTTTGGGCGAGAGCGAAATAAAAATCGTCTGTTCTTTTACTTCTGTCTTGATTTTTTCAAGTGTCTCCATGATCATCGGAGGATGAAGGGCCAGAAAAATAATATCCTTTCTGGCTGCACCGGAAGCAGAAGTGAGGATTTGTATGAAAGGAAAATTCAGTTTCAGAGCTCGAAGTGTTTCCTGATTGGTGTCGAAAATACTGATTGAATCGAAAATTGCTTTCTTGTTCACAAATGCCTGCAGAAAAATCCGGGTAATCCGGCCTCCGCCAATAAATCCCAACGATTTTGTTTTCATAATGATCGATTTTTTTGTTCTTCTAAATATAGTTATTAGAAGGCGGATTTGAAACGATATCCGACATAAATAATTTCAAAATTAAACAGTGAATTGAAAGTAAATAAAAAGCTATTTTTGGATGTATAAACTTTACAAAACCGGATAAGTATGATCTTCGACAACTCAAGATCCAGACGTAATTTTCTTAAAAATGCCAGCGGTTTATCCTTCGGAATGGTTGGTATTTCTGCTGTAGCTGGTAATTTAACTCCAAAAATGGAGAATCGCAAAATTCCGGGTAATCTTTTTACATCTGAATTTTCCGGAACAAAAGACCGTATTGAACGTGTGAAAATTGCTACGCTTGGTATGCAGCGTTACGACTGGGAACAGGGAGTTGTGGCTCAGGCTTTTCTGGAGATGGGAGAATTGGATCTGGCGATTTCATTGGCCCGGGGAGCTATTTTGCGTCAGGAGAAAGGCCGTTTTTCGGTACTGAAGGGAAATGGGCCAATTTCAGATTGTTCAAGTATTGGCGAAGTTGTACTATTTGCAGCCAAACAAACGGGAGATTCGGTCTTCCAAAAAGGAGCCGACGAAATGCTGGAAGTAATCAAAACTACCAATCACAAGACTTCTGATGGAATTATTTATCACACTCAGGAACCCCAAAAAGGACTTTGGTCTGACTTTACCTACATGTTGCCGCCTTTTCTGGCTGCAGTCGGTCTTTTTCAGGAAGCCATGAAGCAAATTGAAGGTTATAGGAAATATCTGTATAATGAGAAAGATCAGTTATACTCACACATGTGGGATGATGAGAAAAAATTGCTGAATCGTGCCGATTATTGGGGCGTTGGAAACGGTTGGTCGGCTGCCGGAATGACTCGCGTGTTAAAAATGTTGCCGGATTCAATGACCGTCGAAAAGAAAATGCTGATTGGATACATTCGTGATCTAATTGATGGCTGCCTGAAATACTTTCGAACGGATGGAATGTTTCACAATGTGGTCAATAAATCAGATACATTTCCGGAGGTGAATCTGAGCCAGATGCTGTGCTATTCGATTTTCAGGGGAGTTGCAGCAGGTTATCTGGAGGTATCGTATCTCAAACCTGCTGAAATCATGCGCAAAGCAGCAAATGATCAGGTTGACAAACTGGGCTATGTGCATAATGTATGTGGTTTGCCCAATTTCGACCGTCCGTATTTTGCTCCTGAAGGTCAGGCTTTTTATCTGCTGATGGAAACAGCTGCCGCTGATTTGGCAATGGTCAAGAAATAACTAATTCTATTGCTCTGAAAGAGCATAATCAATAGCATAGGGCAACGCCCTATGAATATGAGAATCAAGTATAACTCAGCCCTGAAAGGGCGAAATCAAAAATGCCATGTCACAATCATTATCAAAGGTCTATATTCACATTACCTTCAGTACTAAAGATTGTCAGCATCTAATTGATAACAACATAAGGGAGTCTCTCTTGTAATACCTTGGAGGAGTCTGTAAAGGATTAGAATGTAATCCGGTTCAAGTCGGTGGTCATATCGATCATGTACATATTCTGTGTTTACTTTCATGGAAAATTTCGCAAATGGATTTGTTGGAAGAAATCAAGAAACAATCATCCAAATGGATTAAAAATCAGGGAAATCAGTATTCAAATTTTTATTGGCAGGATGGTTATGGTATTTTTTCTGTAAATCCAACGCAGGTAAATGTTGTCGTGGAATACATTAAGAATCAGGAAGAACATCATAGAACGGTTTCATTTCAGGATGAATTACGAGCTTTCCTCAAAAAATACAATGTTGAATACGATGAACGTTATATTTGGAAATAGGATTGCGCCCTTTCAGGGCTTTGGATCATTCGTTCCTTTTTCATAGGGCGTTGCCCTATGCTGTTGCTAATGCTCTTTCAGAGCAAAAAAAGGAAAGTTGCCCTATGCTGTTGCTCTTTCAGAGCAAAAAAAACATATTTGGAAGGTTTACCAATTTTGTCGTTGATCAATGCTATTTCGGAGCAAAAAAAGGAAAGCTTGCAAATCGATTCCGCAAGCTTTCCCTTTTCCAATTGACTCTTTCCTTTTTCGTGATTATACAATACCCCGCTGTTTCTTAATGATTTCCCAGGCTTCGTTCACTTTTTGGAATTTTCCGTTGGCAGCATTCTGAACATCTTCGCCCAGGTAATGAACCTTGTCAGGATGGTATTTTACAGCCATTTTACGGTAGGCTTTTTTAAGTTCGTCGTCGGTTGCTGTTGGTTCAGCTTCCAGAATTTTGTATGCTGCATCGGTATTGGCAACAAACATGGCTTCAATCGATTGGTAATCTTTTTCGCTGATTCCCATTTGCTGAGCAATGTGGGCAATCAGCTTGTGCTCCGATTCGTGCACCTGTCCATCGGCCGCAGCAATGCCAAAGAGAAAATGAAGCAATTGCAGTCGCGAAGGATGATCCATGTTTTTACGGATCTGTTGACAAACTTCGGTAACCGGAATGTTTTGGTTCAGTAAATCCCGTAATATTTTAATAGCCTCAGTAGCTGCTGCAGGACCAAAAGTCCTAACAAAAAACTCCTTGGTATAATCCAGTTCCGATTTGAGAATTTTGCCATCGGCTTTCATAACAGCTGCCACCAATACTAACAGGCTCATCACATAGCCACCTTGTGTAGTTGGTAGTCCGGCTTGATATTCCTGACGTCCGGTTATTACCTGTGTGTTGTCAATCATTGATCCGACCACAAAACCTAATATTCCTCCGATTGGTCCGAAAAAGGCCCATCCCAGACCTCCTGTAATCCATTTTCCTACTTTAGCCATTTGCTCTTAATTTTTTATCAATTTCAATAATTTGCGGGATAATCAGTTCATCTTCGTTGTTGCCGATTACAAAATCAGCTAATTTAATTCTTTCAATGTCGCTCCATTGGTTTCTGATCCGCTGATTTACCAGTTCTTCCGTTGCTCCGTCCCGTTTAATTACCCGCTCTATCCGTTCATTTTCATTTGCTATTACCGTAATGGTTTTATCCATCAGTTTGTAAAAGCCACTTTCGAACAATATGGCTGATTCGTGCAATACGTATGCCGAATGCTGATTTTTGCACCAAGCCGCAAATACTTCACGTACTTTTGGGTGCACAATTCCATTCAATTGAGCCAGCAAAGATGGATTACTAAAAACAATTCCAGCCAGATATTTTCGGTCGATGAGCTGATTGGGCAGGTAAACGGATGCTCCAAACAATTCAACCAGTTGAGCACACATTTCCGGGTCAGAATTCATAAGTTGTCTGGCTACTCCATCCGATTCAAAAACCGGAATGCCCAATACTCTGAAAACCTTACATATTGTACTTTTCCCGCTTCCTATTCCACCGGTAATTCCAACTTTAATCATGTGGTAATTTTGTTCGCTGAGAATAAATCATATTTTTCTGTCTTACAAAATTGAAAATATTTACTGAGACATCTGCGATTCAATCAGGTATTCAAGTTCTTCAGGGTTAATTTTCAATGCATATATGTAAGCAGGTATTAATTCGGGATTAATCTTCAGGCGCTGTTTCCCTTCCTTGATGTCGGAATACGATACTGAAAGCTTGAAATCTTCAGGATGAATTTGCGAGAAACGGCTCAACCCTACCTGGAACGAAATTTTTACGTTGGCAGGAAACAATTTGACTTTTAAATCAGTTGGCTGATTTTCAACAACTACCGGAACCGAAAGTTGTTCTTCGGTGTACTCTTCGATGGGAATATTCACTTTTACCGATTGAGCTTCAAAATAAAGCCCTTTTACCGGGCTGATTCTTGACTGAGAGCTAATCGTCTGATCAGCACCTTCAAGAAGAAGTGTTTCAGTAGCTATAAAACAAAGGGAATCGAGAACTGATTGTGGTCCGTTAACCAAAACCGAGTCAGGCGAAATTTTAATATCACCCGAAATTTCGAATTGTTTCTTCAAATTGATTTTCAGCACCGGTTTGACCCGAATGCGTTTTTGCCCCATCTGATCGAATCTGAAAAACAAAGTATCGGGACTCATGCTCTGTATTTTTACCTCGTTCGACATTTGATAGGATAATTCGGTGAGAAACTGCCGGGCCGGAAACGCAAAGCTGTTCTTGTTGCTCTCAGTCATTCGGTTATGCGTCAGATCGTTAACGTTGAATTCGAGTGGTATGAAGAAAAAGCTTAGCTTATATCTCAGAATGGTGAATCCATGAGCTTCAATCTTCAGATCAAACTGTTCGGGTGGTTTGCTTGCCAGTGTTTTGTTGTTGGGGAAATTGACATAACTTACCGGGACATTGATGTCTTCAGTATAAGTTTTACTCAGCGCATTCAGAAACCAAAATACTGTTGCTATGGCTACGCAAATCAGATAGGCAGCAACGCGCTTGTCGTTCCGGAAATAAACCTTTTTCAGGTATTTTATCAATTTTAAGATCCAGTTTGTCTTCACGGCAGCAAAGATAAATAAAAAGGGCCGATCCCGAGTACTCGGGACGGCCCTTCTCTATTTCATGATGTACTTTTCTACTTTAGAGCTGTTGCATCAGATAAATCTTTAACCAGTGCTGCTTTGTCAACCCTGATTTTTACGTTGTCGTCAACCTGAAGAAGTACGGTATTGTCTTTCATTTCGACAATTTTCCCATAGATTCCGCCGGTTGTAACCACTTTGTCGCCTTTTGCAAGGCTGTTGCGGAATGCGGTAACTTCTTTTTGTTTTTTCATCTGTGGCCTGATCATGAAAAAGTAAAATACTACGATGACCAGAATCATCGGAAGGAAAGTCATGATTGGATTTGCCGGTTCAGCACCTGGTGCCGTTTGTCCCATTAATAAGTAGTTCATGTGCATATGAATTTAGTTTAACTGTATATTTCTATTAAATCGTTGCTTACGTTTGCTTTGATATAGATTTGTTTTTGAGCCTGTTCTGCGTTTGATGAAATCGTAATTGTTTTCAGTTGCCTCCCAACTTCTCCGGCTGAATTGTAGATTACTTCAATTTGTCCGTCTTTTCCGGGAGCGATCGTTTTATTCGGAATATTTACCTGTGTACAACCGCAACCTGAATCTACCTCTTTGATAATTAGTGATTTTGTGCCATCATTTCTGAAACTAAAGGTGAAAGAAACCACTTCACCAGCCTTGAGAGCCCCAAAATTATGGATTTCTTCCGAAAAGACAAATTTTGCAACTCCGGATTCATCTGAGGCATTATTTGATTCAGCTTTTTTTGTTCCTGAATGACATGAAAAAAGTAAAACTCCTATCATTAATAAAATGATAATGAAAGAGCTTAACTTGAAACTTGAAACCTGAAACTTTGAGCTTGTTTTCATTCTTCTGCTTCGCCAATTAATCCACGTCCTGCCTTGATGATTTTATTGTCTTTTTTCAAGTCTTTCAATGCTTTATCGAGAATTCCATTAATGAAATTCCGACTTTTCTCGGTGCTGTAATATTTCGAAAGTTCGATGTATTCGTTCATGGTTACCTTCGTTGGAATGGAAGGAAAATAGAGGAATTCGCTTAATGCCAATTCAAGAATCAGATTGTCAATGAATGCGATACGCTCGATATCCCAGTTTACGGTATGCTGTTTGATCAATATTACATTGTCGGCATGATTCAGAATAACTTTTCGGTATAAATCTTTGGCAAACTGGCGATCCTCATCGTCTTTGTACATGGGTAGCAATGCCTGCCGTTCGTCGCTGTCTTCCTTGAATTTTTTGAACGTTTTCAGGATCATACTGACTACAAAATCGAGGTCATCATTCCAGTAAATGCTCTGTTCTTCAAGTAATGACTCAATTTCCTCGTTATCCAGAATGAGGAATTTGAAAATTTCTTCCACTAATTTACGGTCGCTGGAATAGCTGACTTCCGAAGAGGCCATGTAATCCTGATAAAATTCCTGTTCGATTAATGAAGCATAGGTTTTCCGGATAATTTCTTCGTTTTCGGTCCAAGTTAATTTCGAAGTTTCGAGATACTTGTTGAGCGAAATGTTGATTTTGAGCTGGTTAATGAGCTGATTTTCAACAAAACGGGTATTTGGTGCCAGATCGGCGCTCGTGGGACGGTGTTTTTTGAGTCCCAGATCAATACGTTCCTGGGCAAACTTGTCAATCTCAAGGATGAGTGCCATCAGAAAATGATACAGATCGTATGTTTTTTGCAAACTGAAAATCAACTCCTTTTCAGTGTTGTTGATCGATGTTTCAGGTGAAGTAAAGAACGCGTACAATATTTGCAATACTTTGATTCGGATTATTCTTCTGCTAATCATTGTCTTAGAACCTTTTTAAATAGGAGTTGCAAAGTTAGAATATTTTCTCACATCAATTGATTGAGTGATTAAAATATTGGAAACTCTTAACCACATAGACACATAGATCACAATAGAAAAAGGAAATAAACAATGTCAAATATTAGAAAAAATCTATGTGAACTGTGTGACTATGTGGTTCATCTATTTTTCTTCTGGAGTTATTTCATCTGAAAATTCTTCCTCATCCGAATCTTCTTCTTCCGGTTCATTTTCCCAGCTTGCAACTGGCCGGACCGGTCCCTGATGGCGGTAATAATAGGCCAGCATGAATCCGCTTGCTGAACCCCACAAATGGCTTTCCCACGAAATTTCGGGTTTGATCGGGAAAATGCCCCAGAACATACTTCCGTAGAGAAAAACGACGATGATGCCGATGGTGAGCAGGTTGGCATCTTTACGGAAAACTCCGCTGAAAAACAGGAAAGATGCCAGTCCGTAAACAATGCCACTTGCGCCAATGTGCCAGGATTCGCGCCCACCCAGCCAAACGCAAATTCCGGAAAGAAAATAAATCAGAAAAAAGATGCGGTAGGCCAGCCGACGGTAAAAATACAAAAGGGCGAAGGTGAGGATCAGAAACGGGAAGGAATTGGATAACAAATGATCGTAGCTGCCATGGATGAATGGCGAAGTAATGATTCCGGGCAAACCTTCAATTGTTAAAGGTAGAATTCCGAAACTGCTCAGGTCGAGGTCATATAGATTTTCAACAAGTTTTACGACCCAGAAAATAGCGACAATCGCGAAAGGAATAAGAAGACTGTATTTGAAAATCTTCTTTTCGGTTTCCTTATCATGAGGTTCGTAATTTCTGGGGTAATAGTCGAATAATGGCATTTAAACCAGTGATTTAATGAGTGCTGCAAAATTCAAAATGTCTTCTTCCTGAGTATCGAAAGATGTCATCCACCGAACTTCGGAGCGGCGTTCGTCCCACATGTAAAAGAAATATTTTTCCTGAAGTTGCGGGATAATTTCAGGAGGAACAATGGCGAAAACTCCATTGGCTTCGACTTCCTGAGTGAGTTGAATGGCCAATATTTGCCTGACTTCTTTCTCCAGAAGTTGAGCCATCCGGTTCGAATGTGTGGCATTTTGTTTCCAAAGATCGTTCTCGAAATAGGCGAGGAACTGTGCGCTCACAAAGCGCATTTTCGAATACAGTTGCATACTCTGTTTCCTCAGATATTTGGCATCTTTTGACAATTCAGGATTGAAGA
>CAIPKZ010000334.1 GCA_903865775.1 uncultured Prolixibacteraceae bacterium
ATTATCATCATATGGAGTTTTTCTGGTTACTTTAATAGAAACCGGGTTGTTCTTAATCAGATAAGATTCAACCACCGGGATGTCGTTAAAAGCAAGCTTTGCATCTTCTTTATTACATGAACTGAATGCGAATAAAAAGCTCAGGACGAACATTAAATCTCTGAATATCATTCCAAAAGCGATTGTGCTTTCCTGAATGCGAATTATTTTTTTGTTCATACTATTTGAGTTTTAAGGTTAAAGTTAGGTTCGGCGTGATTCCAAGGAACTGTTTGTCAATTGAAATAATTTCGCCATCAGAGATTTGGTATTCTTTGAACCAAGTGTTCTTCCGGTCGTATGCATTAAATAGTGAGAATCCAATATTTCCTCTTTCGGTCATTCCATCGAGTGATTTCAGGAGATAATTGACTGAAAAATCGAAACGGTGGTAGTCTGGCAGACGTCGGCTGTTTTTAGTTCCGGCTGAAATAAACGTTCTCTCGCTGCCATCAAGTAGCGTGATTTTATACCCACCTTCCGGCGCAGTGTAAGGTCGGCCGGAAGCATAAATCCAGGTGGCTGCAAAGCTGAATTTCTTCCATTTATAGATTCCGATGATCTTAAATTCATTGGTTATGTCTTGGTTCGCTGCAAAATACTTCTTTCCATATACATCAAACTGATTCCGTGCCTGGGCCAGCGTGTATGATACCCAGCCTGTCAGGTTTCCGGCCTTTTTCTGCGCCAGAAATTCAATTCCCCGGGCAAAGCCTTTTCCGGTGTAAAAATGCTGTTCGTAACTGGGACCACTGCTTTCAGCACCAGGCCCGCCTCCTGGCCCGCCACCGCCCGGCCTTGGATCAAAACGTAATGAATATTCCGAAAGACCGTTAAGCTGCTTGTAATAAGCTTCCACGCTAAACAGATAATCAGTTGTTTCATAGTTGACTCCGGTAATGTAATGAAAAGCCTGGCTTACCGGAACTTTCTTGTCATCGGAGAGAATCCAGAAATCGCTGCTCCCAGACATGATATCTTCGCGGGTTATGCGATTGGCAAACTGATAATACTTTCCCCAGGCACCAACAAATTTAAGTTTATCGGTAGCTACATAAGTTGCCGAAAGTCGTGGCTCAGCATAAACTTTACCGGTAACATCGTAATAAGTTGTATGAATACCAGGTGTAACGGTTAGTTTATTATCTATAAATTTGAATTTGTTCTGAAGATAGCCTCCAAAAAGTTTCCCTTTGTTACTTATATTAAGAATGGAAGAGGTATCGTTCTGGCTGTAGGTATAGTCGATGTTGTAGTTAGTAAGCTTTAATCCAAAGCTAATCTGGTTTTTAGATGAAATATCCCAGGTATAATCCGAACGGAAACTGAAGTCTTTCAGGTCATTATTTTCCAGAGTACCCATTTTTACGGTTGTTTCATTCCCGTCAGCATCAGTACTTGTCCGGTCGCTGGTTCGGTCGCGGTTACTGTAATAGTTTGAATAACTGAATAATGTATTCCCATAGAATTTTTCATTCCATCTTCGCGACCATTTCAGGCTCGATCCAAGGTTTCCATATTTGGTCTGGTCACTGTTGTCTGAACCGAAGGCACGACCCATCCCGCCACCAAAGCTCGGCATATCGATTTTTACGCTGTTATCAAGGTTGTCGGTTCCGTTAAAAAAACTAAACGAGATAAGGTCTTTATCGGTAGGCCGATATGAAAGTTTGGAATTTAAATCGTAAAAATAAGAAGATACCTGAGCTGCAAAATTGTTGCTCCCGAATCCCATTCCACCACCAGGGCCGCCACCAGATGGCCTCTGAACTGCTTGATTGGTCTTATTAAACTGCTTGAAGATTTTATTGTAAATAGGACCTTTGTATGATTTTCTAAAGGCGAATAAGGATGTGAATTTGTCTCCGACCGGAACTTCGACAAACACATTTGCACTAAGCAAACTCAAATCACCACCAATGTTGAACCCTTTTGAGTTTCCATCCTTTCCGGTAATATCAGTTACGCTTGAAAGTCGACCGGCATATTTTGATTCAAATCCGCCTTTATATAGCTGAACGTCTTTTACTGCATTTGAATTGAATGCTGAGTAGAATCCGTACAAATGATCTACATGGTAAACCGTAAATCCGTCGTATAAAATCAGGTTTTGATCGGGAGTTCCTCCGCGTACAAAAAGTCCGGATGTTCCTTCATTGGCGGCTGAAACGCCCGGCATCAACTGAAATGAACGTAATATATCCTTTTCGCCAATATTAGGAAGTTCAGCCAGTTTTTTCGGTGTCATCTGCATGGTGCTGATTTTGTCATTTGTATTATTCATCACCGTATTTTTCATCGCTATTACTTCAACCTGTTCCATTTCAACACTTTGTGTTTCAATCGCAATGTTGAGTTTGGTTTTCGGCATATCCGGCGTCAGAAATGTAAAATTTGTTTTGTACCCAATTGATGAAATAATTACTGTAGAAGTATCTGTGGGTACATTCTGCAAGGTATAGTAACCGTCCTGATTGGATTGAGTTCCCTTGTTCGTGCCAGGTATATATACATTGGCAAATGGAACTGCTTCACCTGTACCTGAATCGGTAATCTTTCCGCTAATCAGGATGTTAAAGTACTGAGGTTTACCTGTAAACGTTTTATAGGTTTCCACTTTTGTACTGATGATTCCTGGAGTTCTGTTTTTGCCAACGATGTAAATAATGCGATCAGGTCCTTCATACCATTCGAGTTTCGAAAACAGACACCAACGATCCAGCATCTTGTCCAACGTTTGATTGACTGTGTTCTCGGATACATTGAATGTAGAAAGTTTTCGTTGATTAAATGAAAACAAAATTTTCTTGTCCAGAGAAATCCGATCAAGTACCTGATTCAGAGATCCAAAATATTGCTTGTCCAGAATAATTTTTGTCGACGATTGTGAATATACAACCAACTGAAAAACGCAAATAATCGTGAAGGTGTAAGCAATTTTTTTTAGAATTTTCATCATTTGAATGCCAGTTATTTGGATAATTACTGGAAGCAAATTTTAGGAATGAAAATCAAACCTGGAAATTTATCGGGTAAATGTGGCAAATGTGCCGCTGAATGCGAATCCTACTCTTTTGTGGCTTTAAACCACATCATGAATTCTTCTTTATATCTGATTCCAAGAGGAAGTTCTATTTTACGAAGCAGTATTCGCTTGTTACGAACTGAGTGTATTTGATTCAATGGAATAATGTAAGATCGGTGAATTCTCATAAACTGCTCATAAGGTAACATTTCCTGAATTGCTTTTAAGCTCATTAAGGTAATAACAGGCTTTTTCCCTTCTAGGTGGATCTTAATAAAATCATCGAAACTCTCAATATATTCAATCTCTTTGATCAGGATCTTAATCAAGCTATATTCGGAGCGCACATGGATACATTTTTCGTTGCTTTTTGCATCCAGGTGTAGGTAGTTTTTGAAATCTATTGCCTTATTAATAGCGACCAGAAAGCGATCATATTCTATTGGCTTAAGTAAGTAATCAACCGCCTGAACGTTGAATCCTTCAACGGCATATTCACTGTAGGCAGTTGTAAATATGACCATTGAGTATTGGTCTACTGCTTTGTAAAAGTTAATTCCTGAAATGTCGGGCATATGGATGTCGAGTAATAACAGATCGACCGCATAATTTTTTAGGTATTTTAATGCATCAAGCGGGTTGGTAAAGGTTTTTAGTAAGTTTAAACCCTCAGTTCGCGATGCGTAGTCGCTTAATAATTGTAATGCCAGCGGTTCATCATCAATGGCGATACAGGTAATCATACTAAAATCAGATTTAATTTTACTTCATAAGTTTTATCCGTTTCGCTTATTTGAAGCGTAAATTTTTTATTGTAAATCATTTCAAGCCGTTTCCTGGTGTTTTCAATACCAAGGCCTGTTGAATTCTGTGATTCTGATTTCGTGCTCAGTTTATTGTTTTTTACAGTAAAATGTAATTCATTTTTAAACAACTCAGTTTCAATACTTATCATCATTGGTTCTATAGTACTGGTACCATGCTTGATAGCATTTTCGACAAATGGAATCAGGATAAACGGCACGATCTGAAGCCCTTGTGGATTTCCTGAAATCCGGTAATCGATTTCATTATTATTTGCCAGCCGTAACCTGTGGAGTTCAATAAAATTCCCGACATATCCCAATTCCTTTTCCAGCGGAACAAAAGGAGTGTGCGCATCCGAAATCACATATCTCATCAGTTTCGACAGTTTCATAACTGCTTCGGCTGTTTGCTCCGATTTGATGGTAGCAAGCGTATAAATCACATTTAAAGTATTGAATAAAAAATGAGGATTCACTTGTGCTTTCAGATACGAAAGTTCAGCATTCAACTTCTCTTTTTCTATTTCTTTTTTTTCTTCTTCAGTTTTTTTCCATTCCGAATTAATTCGCAATCCTAGTGATACAAATAAAACAACAACAAAAAGTAATATTGAATTGCCAAACATTGGCGGCATTCCAGGTGAACCAATAACTGAATGATCAGTAAAAATAAAAGAACAAGCTATTGAAAAAAGTATAATTAAAAGAAGACTACCCATAACCGACAAAATATAGGTGCCCGTCTTTTTTCGAAGGTAAAGAAGTGGAATAAGTAGATAATAGTTGAAGTAATAAAACCCAATTGGAAGAACCGTTGTGAGAATACTAAACATTGGGTTAAAGTCCCTCATTGGCGGCATTTCCCTTGGCGCTTCAGGTGGAGTAAGAAGCAATGGCAAAAGTAACAGCCCGCTCCAGACTAAGATTTGAATAATTAAGGTTATTACTTTTGGTTTCATTGCTCAGATTTTTGGGGTAAATATATAGAATTATCTACGCATTGAAATTAGTCTGAAATATTCTTGAATAACAGACTAGTCATAAAAAAAGTGGCTACCTCTGAGAGACAGCCACTTTTTTTATGTGGATCAGCGGAATTTCAGGATTAAAAAAATCCAAGTTCCAGCCGGGCTTCCTCGCTCATCATCGACTTGTCCCATGCAGGATCAAAAGTCAGTTCCACATCGACTTCAGCCACATTTTCCACAGACAGTGCAGCCTGACGCACATCTTCTACCAGCATATCCGCAACCGGACATCCGGGAGAAGTCAAAGTCATAATAATATTCGCCTTGTTTGTTTCGTCAACATCCACATTGTATATCAATCCCAAATCGTAGATATTCACCGGAATCTCCGGATCATAAACGTCTTTCAGGTGTTCAATTATCAAATCAATTCTGGTATCCATTACTCAATCTCCTTTTTCTGAAATTCTTTTATATGCAACAGCATAGAGTTTAATTTGTTTGATCATAGACAGCAATCCATTCGATCGTGTAGGTGAAAGGTGTTGTTTCAGACCAATTTCGTCCACAAAAAATAATTCATTTTCGATAATTTCTGCGGGAGTTCGTCCTGAAACTACCCGAAGCAATAAGGCTACCATTCCCTTTACAATAATGGCATCACTTTCAGCTCTGAAAACAACCTTTCCGTCAACAAAATCAGACACCAGCCAAACCCTTGACTGACAGCCCCGAATCAAATATTCATCCGTTTTCTCTTTCGGATCAAGATCTTTTAAGTCGTTGCCCAGTTCAATCAGGTAACCGTATTTGTCCATCCAATCTTCGTAAACCGAAAACTCTTCTACTATGTCGTGCTGTATTTCGTTTATCGTCATCAATTCAAGCTTAAAGGATGCAAATGTCGTTATTTTTTGTTTTCATTCAAAAATTAATTCAATGACCTTGTCTATCCTGATGAAAGCTTAACAAATTTCAACAATACCTGATATACGGTACCGAAACTTACTTCTATCCGGGTACTTGGTGAAATTACTTTTTAATGAATCTAAATTACACGAAATTCCTTTTCAAACCCGATAAAATCGTAATTTTATATGATCGTTCATTTTAAATAAAAACATTTAACCATGGAATCATTAGCCGGATCACAAACCGAAAAAAATTTACTCAAAGCCTTCGCCGGAGAATCGCAGGCCCGCAACCGTTATGAATTTTTCGCCAAAGTTGCCATCAAAGAGGGGCTGGAACAAATCGCTGCACTTTTCCTTGAAACTGCTGAGAACGAACGTTCTCATGCCAAGCAGTTTTTCAAACACCTTGAAGGCCGCATGGTAGAAATTACCGCCACCTACCCAGCCGGAAAAATTGGAACTACACTGGAAAACCTGAAAGCATCTGCCGACGGTGAAAACGAGGAGTGGAC
>CAIPKZ010000335.1 GCA_903865775.1 uncultured Prolixibacteraceae bacterium
AAGGATCTGTACATTCCAATTTTTGAAAAAGGCACAGTGGTTACCATTGAAGGACCGCGTTTCTCAACTCGTGCAGAATCCAATATGTTTAGGCTGTGGGGTGCAGATGTGATCAACATGTCAACTGCTCCGGAAGCAATTCTGGCCAACGAACTTGGAATACCTTATGCAGCTATAGCCATGAGCACCGATTATGACTGCTGGAAAACTGATGAAGCTCCGGTAACCTGGAACGAAGTTTTAAAGGTGTTCAATGAAAATGTAAGTCGTGTTATCGACTTGCTCATCCATACCATTGGGAAAATCTGATGGCTTCCTGAAAACAAAAAAGCTCCTTTCGGAGCTTTCAGATATTATTCGCTGGCATGAATCCAGACGCCCGATTGCGGGTTTTGAGATCGCATCAGGTTCAGTTCTTTTTGAGCTTCTTCCATGGATGAAAAGCCTTTCATCGCAACACGGTGCAATCCTTTGAATATGCCAAGATCCTTTCCGGAGTATCCTTGCACGCTTAGTTGCTGAAGGTATTTTCTGGCATTTTCATCGCTTTTGAAACTTCCGCCAATAATAAAGTAACGGAATGTTTCAGTGGTAGAAACTTCAGTATTTGCAGTAAATTCAGCTCCATTTTGTTCCTGAGCCGGAGTTGGTGCAGCGACTGTAGTCTGTGCCAAAGCCTCCCACATGCCCATATCCGATTTCGAAAGGTAAACCTTATTGTTTTTTATTGGAATGAGCGCCATAGCAAGCAACAATGGAACGGCAACAATCAGCTTTTTTAACTTGCGCTTCTGGAAAATCACCGGAACAGGTTCCCGGTATTCAACTTTGAAGGCTGGTTTTGGCATTTGCCGATGGTACAGTTTTTCATACGAAAAGTTCTGCAGACCATATGATTCAACCAATAGATTTTGCTTCAACTGAGGTTCGAATTGAAGGTTTTCTCTCGAATCGTAATGCATATAGCCTAAGCCGTCAAAATAAACGTTACGGTTCCGCTCCAGGTTAAGCAAGGTTTCCTCAACAAAATTGTCAAGTTTCTGCTTTGCGCTGAAATAACTGGCACCTTCTGTTTCTGAAATGTAATTGATGAGCAGGCCATCGTTGGAAATCAGCTTGTTGTTAAAAGCGATTTCTTTGGTCGGCGGGAAAAACTGGTTATTCTCGATCGTTGCCGGTTTATAGTTAGCGACAAATCCGCCAAATTCAGGAATGATAACACAATCATTCAGCAACAACAACTCTTTGATGTATTGATTAATTTCCACGTTTTTCAAGTTTATGCAGTCAAAAGTAAGAAAAAATAGCAATGCTTCAAGGCAAAGTTTTCAAAATCTGGCAACTTTTTATTTGTCCCGAAACTTAATTCAATTATAGCCAAATGGATGCCGGATATTTTCCGAATTTTTGGCTCAACATAAGTTCAATTTCTGAAATGAAGCAAATTTTGGTCACCGGTGGAACCGGTTATATTGGATCGCCTGCGGCTGTTTAGATGCAAAATGCAGGTTATGAAGTGGTTATTGTTGACAATCTCTCGAACTCCAGTCTGGACGTTTTAGATGCGATTGAAAAAACTACCGGTATTCGTCAGGCTTTTGAAGAGTTCGATTGGATTGAAAGTGATAAGGTGGATGCTTTTTTGTCAAATATCCGAACATCGAGGCCATTATTCATTTTGCCGCATTCAAGGCAGTGGGCCAGTCGATAATGGTTTCATCGGTTTTCTTTAACTTAAGTGAAGGCATGAAACAATTGGTTATTCCTGAATATCCCCAAATGAACATGTGATCATCCTGTTGAATTTCTTTGAGAAAATGCTCAATGTAAAAATTAGATTTGCCATCCTGAATAAAAAGAAATCTATTCCATCATTCTGAGGTTCTCTATTGAGGATAAAAGAGTTGCAACATATATGTATCCATATATGTAAATTTATCAAAATATAGGGTTACCTTTCTCCGTTCTTTGGAATAAAGAGTAGATTTTGTTGATATTCCATTTTCCCAAAAGAATGTTTTTATTTTCAAATTCGCTTATCTACTTAAAAAGCCAAAGTCAAACCTATTTTCCGGGTAATTAAATCAGTATGTCCTGCTCTATCGGATTTTTCCAGGATTCTTTACTGAAATACTTGTCTATATGAATTAAGCTTGAATAATCGAACGTGGGTTGCTACGGATTAAATATTAAAGTAAAGACTTGGAAGGAGTTTAGTAACTTTAAAACTATTAGATTAAAACAATCATTAAATCAGTCATTTATGAAAAACAAATCATTATCTGCACTACTGCTTCTGGCAATGATTGTATTTTCCTGTAAAGATGAACTCATAACAAAAGACATGGAAAATACTGTTGCCAATACTGAAGAACCGGTATCGCTTAAAGCTGGAGTAATTGATATGCCGGGAAGGCTGCTGGCCTCTAATTGTTTTCAATGTCATGGCACCAATGGGTATGCCGGAGAATTGAAAATTGGAGAACAGAGTGCTTCAAGTATCATTTCAGATCTCAACGAAATGAAAACCAAAGATCCGAGGTCCAATATCATGAATCTTCATGCAAGGGCTTATACTACTGAAGAAATTAAATTGATTGCTGAATACATTTCAAAACAAATAAAAAACTAACTATGGAACGCAGAAGATTCTTACAAAATATTGGTGCGACAGCTGTGGGTTTTTCTTTATTGAAATCATCTTTAGCCGCACAATTATCAGCTAGTACTGAAGCCGTTGGAAAAGTGGTAGTTGTTGGTGGAGGAATGGCTGGCACATCAGTTGCCAAATATCTCAGATTCTGGGGAGGAACAAGGGTAAATGTCACATTAGTTGAACCCAATGCCACTTACATTTCCAATATTTTTAGTAACATGGTGCTTACCGGTGAACGCACTTTAAGCCAGCTTTCTTTTAACTATTCAACTTTAAAAAGCAAATATGGCGTAAAAGTTCAAAACTCTTCGGTAAAAACTATTGATCCCGTTGGGAAAAAAGTGACCCTCGCAAATGGCGTAGTTTTGTCATACGACCGTTTGGTTTTGGCTCCTGGTATTGATTTTGAAACTTTGCCATCATTCACAGGTTCAACTGCTAATCAGGCAAAAATTGTGCATGCGTGGAAAGCCGGAACTCAAACCACTTCGCTGCAAAATCAAATAAAAGCGATGACCAAAAGCGATACATTTATTTTAACCATTCCACCGGCGCCATATCGCTGTCCACCTGGACCTTACGAGCGAGCCTGTGTCGTTGCTGATTATCTAAAACAGACCAAAGGTGGTGGTAAAGTAATAATTTTGGATGCGAACGCTAAAATTCTGGCTGAGCCACTAAATTTCACAAAAGCATTCAATGAAACCCATAAGGGAATTATTACCTACGTACCCAATGCCCCAATTGCCAGTATAAATGCTGATACGATGACTGTAAAAACCACTACCGGACTCAGCTATACCGGAAAAGTAATTAACGCTATTCCTACTCACAAGGCAAGCAATTTAATTACACAGTCAGGAATTGGTTTGGCAAATGGATTAAATGGCAAATGGGCCGGTGTAAATGTACTTTCTTATGAATCAACAAATCCGGATTTGGCTGGAATTCATGTCATTGGAGATTCAGCATCCACTACGCAACCAAAAGCAGGCCATATTGCAAATGCCGAAGCCAAAGTTTGTGCTGATGCCATCATCAATTTATTTAAAGGTGGAACAATTAATCAGGCTCCTATCACGAATTCTTCATGCTTTACACCTATCACCAAAACAACTGCATCATGGTTATCAGTTGTTTACCGATATGATCCGGCATCACAAACAATGCTACCAACAGGAAATGGCATTACTGAATCAAATGGGGCCTCTTCCGAAAATTATGAAGATACGCTCAAATGGTTTAATAACCTCATGGCGGATACCTTTTCCTGATAACGATTGTATCTTCATGTAATTTAAATAATTTCAAGCAGTTATTCTTTTGTATAGCTGCTTTTTTGTTTTTTCCGTGTAAATAGACAAAGCATTAAATAGGCTGAAAATTTAGGCGCAATTCAAAATGCAGATCGATTTATTATTATAATCTTTCGTTGTTGTATTTCGTTTCTGTATAAATGCTTATTTTTGAATTCTACTGAAAACAAATTAAATGAAAACAATTTTGATTACCGGAGGAGCCGGATTTATTGGTTCGCACCTGGTTCGCCTCTTTGTTAATAAATATCCTGAATATCAGATTGTCAATCTCGACAAGTTAACTTACGCCGGAAATCTGGCTAATCTAACTGATGTTGAGGACAAACCGAATTACGAGTTTGTAAAAGGAGATATCGTTGACGCTGAATTTATCCTGAACCTGTTTGTCGAAAGACAGTTCGATGGAGTGATTCATCTGGCTGCCGAATCGCATGTTGACCGTTCGATCACCAACCCGACCGAATTCGTTTTTACCAACGTAATTGGTACTGTAAACCTGCTGAATGCGGTTCGTCAAATCTGGAAAGACAATACCGAAGGAAAACGATTTTACCACATTTCGACCGACGAAGTGTACGGAAGTTTGGGTGCTGAAGGATTGTTTACCGAAGAAACCGGCTACGATCCACACAGTCCGTATTCGGCATCAAAAGCCAGTTCCGATCATTTTGTGCGTGCTTATCACGATACGTTTGGAATACCTGCTGTGATTTCAAATTGCTCAAACAATTATGGTTCGTTCCAGTTTCCTGAAAAACTGATTCCGCTCTTTATCAACAACATCAAGCACAACAAAGCTTTGCCGGTATACGGAAAAGGTGAAAATATTCGCGACTGGCTTTGGGTTGAAGATCATGCACGGGCTATCGATGTGATCTATCATCAGGGTAAAAACGGCGATACCTACAATATTGGCGGTCACAACGAATGGACCAACATCGATTTGATCAAAGTGATGTGCCGCATCATGGACCGCAAACTCGGGCGCGAAACCGGAACATCAGAAAACCTGATTAGCTACGTAAAAGACCGCGCCGGACACGATTTGCGCTACGCCATCGACTCCACCAAATTGCAAAAGGAACTCAACTGGATGCCCAGCCTTCAGTTTGAAGAAGGAATTGAAAAAACCATCGACTGGTACCTTGCC
>CAIPKZ010000336.1 GCA_903865775.1 uncultured Prolixibacteraceae bacterium
ATCGTAGGCACGGGCTGACAAACCGAGTTTTTCCATGGCATTCTTGAGCAAACTACTACTGACTTCATCCAGATCGACGTGTTGCCGGATCATTTTTGATGACATTTGGGCATTGCAGAAAACTCCATCGCTTTTGGCAAATCGCTGCGACTGTATTTCCCGGGCTTTGATTACCCGTTCACGAATGGCAATGCTGGGTTCAGTGGCCGCCTGATCGGACAATTTTTTAAACGGCACCGGCACAACTTCCAGATGAATGTCGATGCGATCCAACAGCGGACCGGATATTTTATTGAGGTATTTGGGAACCATTCCCGGAGCACAAACACATTCCTTCGTCGGGTGATTGTAATACCCGCAAGGGCATGGATTCATGGAAGTTACGAGCATAAAAGATGCCGGATATTCGACCGAAAATTTAGCTCTGGAAATGGTAATGGTACGGTCCTCCAAAGGTTGACGCATCACTTCGAGCACTTGTCTTTTAAACTCCGGAAGTTCGTCGAGAAACAACACGCCATTATGTGCCAGACTGATTTCCCCTGGCTGTGGAAAAGCTCCACCGCCGACTAAAGCCACATCAGAAATTGTATGATGTGGTGAGCGGAATGGCCGCTGAGTCATCAGTGAAGTGTCCCGGTCGATTTTTCCAACTACAGAATGGATTTTGGTGGTTTCCAGTGCTTCACGAAGCGTGAAAGGTGGAAGTATCGTAGGTATCCGTTTTGCCAGCATCGTCTTTCCCGCACCAGGCGGTCCAATCATGATGATGTTATGACCACCGGCTGCAGCAATTTCCAGAGCACGTTTTACGTTTTCCTGACCTTTGACGTCCGAAAAATCAACATCGCTTTCATTCACTTTCGAAAAGAATTCTTCACGGGTATTGACAATGGTTTGCTCCAGTTCGAGTTCGTCATTGAAAAATCCAACCACTTCGCTAAGGCTTTCCACACCGTAAACTTTCAAAGTATCGACCACCGCGGCTTCGCGGGCATTTTCCTTTGGAAGGATGAACCCTTCGAAGCCTTCTTCACGCGCTTTGATTGCAATGGGCAAAGCGCCTTTCACGGGTTGCAGGTTTCCGTCGAGCGACAATTCGCCCATCATGATGTATTTGGATACTTTTTCCGGTTTGATTTGTTCGGAAGCAGCCAGAATGCCAATGGCCAGAGGTAAATCGTAGGCCGAACCTTCCTTGCGGATGTCAGCCGGAGCCATGTTGATGACTACTTTTTTGTGCGGCCATTTGAAATTGTTCAGCCGCATAGCCGACTCAATGCGTTGCTGACTTTCTTTCACCGCATTATCAGGAAGACCCACCATGAAAAATTTGATACCCTGTGAGATTTCAGTTTCGATGGTTATGGTTGTCGCATCGATGCCATGAACGGCGCTGGCAAAGGTTTTGATCAGCATGAAGTGGGAATTTAGGATTTCGTTTTACCTAAATTTACAAAGACCGACGCAAACAACCAAATTATGTTGAATCTTTTACTCCTGAAGGAGATGAAATCCGATCAATAAGTTTTCAAATCCAGGTTAGCACTGTCGATCATGGTCACCCATTTTCCCATTTTCTTCTGAATGATCCTGAAATGGTGCTGATCTTCAGGAGTAACAAACGAAATGGCTGTTCCCGGATTTTCTGCACGGCCGGTTCGTCCGATGCGGTGGATGTAATCTTTGGGTGAACGGGGCAATTCGTAATTGATCACATGAGGTAAAAATTCAATGTCGATGCCGCGTGCCAAAAGATCGGTGGTAACCAATACCTGAAGTTTTCCTGTTTTGAATTCGCGCAAAGCTTCGGTACGAGCACCCTGGCTCTTTTTGCTGTGGATCGATACCGCATCGATTCCATTTTTGCAAAGCTTGTCGGCCACATTATCTGCCTGAAAGGTGGAAGAGGTGAAAACCAGGACTTGCTTCAATTCGTTCTTTTTGATGAGGTAACGCAACAGCGGACCTTTCTTTTCCAGCGGAACAAAATATCCCGTTTGTTCGATCAGGTCGAGACTTTCCGGTTCGGGTTCCAACTTGATTACCACCGGATCGTGCAGTAAAATCTGGTTAATTCCGGAAAGATTATCGCTTAAGGTCGCCGAAAACAAAAGGTTCTGCCGCTTTTGGGGGAGCAATGCAAATATCCGTTTCATCTCGTCCTGAAAACCCAGATTGAGCATTTTATCTGCTTCGTCCAAAACCAGTGTGTCAATCTCAGATAAATGAACGGCATTCGACTCAACCAATTCGAGCAATCTTCCGGGTGTTGCAATCAAAACCTGAACACCTTGTAATCCGATCATTTGCGGATTAATTGAAACACCTCCAAACACAGCACTAATCCGAACCCGCTCCGGAAGTTCCGAACCAAACTGAATGAAAACATCCCGAACCTGAACCGCCAGCTCACGGGTTGGAACCAAAACCAAAACCTGCGCATGCCTGTTTTTTGCAAATGAACTACCTTGCAGATTCATTAAAACAGGCAGCACATAACTCGCCGTTTTGCCTGAACCGGTTGGAGCAATTCCTAAAATATCCTTCTTTTTCAAAATGGCTGGAATAGCTTCCTTTTGAATGGGATAAGGCTGTGTATAATTCTGATCAGCAAGCGTTTTTAATAAGGCGGGCGATAAACCAAACGACGAAAATGACATAGGACTGATAATAAGTTTTCAGGGGCAAAGATAGGGGAATAAATTTTAGATGTTTTTCTGATTCCGAATCTTGAAAACCTCTATTTCACCGAAGATTTCCGGACTACTAATTTTGTTTTCAGAACCACCTGCTCCGGTTTTGCTTCCGGATGTTCAATTTGTCTGAAAAACAGCTGGGCAGCTTCCAGTCCAAATTCGAAGGTGGGGTGAGTAACCGAGGTCAATTCGGGATCAACCAGGGTAGAATGAAATTCATCGGTGAAACCTACCAGTGCAATATCTTCAGGAATGCGAAGTCCGCGGCGTTTGATTTCTTTCATGGCAGCAAAAACTACGGTATCGTTTATCCCAAAAATCGAATCCGGTTTTTCCGGCAAATCAAGAAGTTGTGAAGTTGCTTTTGTCGCATCTTCTGAACTCATGTTGCACTGCACAAGAAATTCAGGACGAAAATCCAAACCGCAACTTTTTAATCCGGCGAGATAACCCTGTGTGCGTTCCTGCGAAATACTCAGGTTTTCAGGCCCTGCGAGGTATGCAATTTTCCGGAATCCGTTTTCAAAAAAATGAAGGGTAATTCTCTTTCC
>CAIPKZ010000337.1 GCA_903865775.1 uncultured Prolixibacteraceae bacterium
ATTGACTTTGGGACTTCCTACCGGTGGGACCTCAGTAATTTTATAGGTCAATCGGATGCGTTCAAACTAAGAATATTGACCGGAAAAATGTCGCCGGTCACAGCCATTTGTTTCCTTTTTGTAAGTATCGCTATTTTATTGCTCCGCACAAAAGCGCGGAAATATTCCATCATCTTTAGTTCCTTTGTTCTATTCGTAGGATATACAATTGTTGTAGGCTACTCCTACGGTGTTCCTTTTCTTTACAGCGGATCGACCATTCCGATGGCCTGGCTTACTGCAATAGCATTTATCGTTTCTTCAACAGGTCTGCTGCTTGCTGCCGGTAAAGAAACTGCACCTGTCAGCTATTTCATGGAAGATTCGACCAGGGCCCGCCTGATGCGAAGTATATTACCCGTAATTTTTCTTTCGATGTTTATACATGATTTTATCGATGCATATACTTCTGAAAACAGCAGCAGTGCCACAGCATTGTCAAGCAGCATAGTCGACATTTTAGTACTTCTTGCTACCGGCTTCATTATTTCATTCATATCCCGTTCCATAGGCAATTCTATTGATAAGAATATTTTCGAACGCAAGCTGGCCGAGCAGGCACTTCAAAAGAGTGAAAAGAAATTCCGGAACTACATTGATTATGCACCTCTTGGGGTTTTTGTGACCGATATGAAAGGTCAGTATGTGGAAGTAAATGCTGCTGCATCTCAAATTACCGGATACAGTCAGGAAGAACTTCTGAAGATGAACCTGACGGAATTAATTCCACCGGACTTATGGACAATTGCCGGTAATCATTTTAATCAGACTATTGACAATGAAAATTCTCCACTGGAGATCGCATTTCTTCGGAAGGATGGGTCAAAAGGATACTGGGAAGTGAACGATATTAAACTTTCTGATGAACGGATTCTTGGTTTTGTTGCTGACATTACCGAACGGAAACTGACCGAAGCGAAGATCCGTGAAAAAGACTCCGAATTCAGAAAACTTTCATCCAATGTGCCCGGCATGATTTACCAATTTACCAGAAAATCTGATGGAACTTACATCGTTCCCATAACCTCTGAAGGGATATTGGAAATTTTCGGATGCACACCGGAAGATGTACGTCATGACTTTTCTCCGATTAGCAGGGTCATTGTCCCTGAAGATTTAGACCGGATTTTTGCTGCTATTGAATACTCCGCCAAGCATCTGACTCATTTTTCGTGTGAGTATAGAGTCAAAAGAGACGGGAAGGAAATGCAATGGATTTCAGCCAGATCAGTTCCCGAAAAACTGGAGGATGGCATTATTACCTGGTATGGTTTTAATTCCGACATTACCGATCTCAAAAAAACAGAAGAAGAACTACTTATAAGCGAGAATCGTTATGCCTTGATCAACGAAGTACTTTTAACCCAGAATGAAGAAAAAGAAAGGCAAGCGGATCAACTGATTATAGCCAACAAAGAGCTTCATATTCAGAACGAAGAGAAAGCAAAACGTGCTAAAGAAATAAACCTGATTAACAAAGAACTTCTCGAAAGAGAATTTCAATACCGTAATCTTGCCAACTCCGGACCGGCACTGGTATGGACTTCGGGCACCGACAAATTGTGTAACTATTTTAACAATACCTGGCTGTCGTTTACTGGCAAAACCCTTGAACAAGAGATGGGTAATGGCTGGACAGAAGGGGTTCATCCGGATGATATAGCGGATTGCGTCAAAACTTATCTGACAGCATTTGATCAAAAGGTGCCGTTTGAAATGGAATACCGGGTGATGCATGTGAGTGGCGAATACAAGTGGATCGTAGATTTGGGTACTCCTAATTACAACAGCGATGGTGAATTTATTGGTTACATCGGAAATTGCTTTGACATCGCCGAACGTAAAATCACCGAACAGCAATTGGTCATCGCCAAAGATAAAGCTGAAGAAAGCGATCGTTTGAAATCGGCCTTTTTATCGAATATGAGCCACGAAATACGTACGCCAATGAATGGTATTCTGGGTTTTGCCGAACTTCTGAAAGAACCCGGACTTACCGGCGATCAGCAGCAGGATTATGTCCGGATTATCAACAAAAGCGGATTACGCATGCTTAATATCATCAACGATATTATTGATATTTCAAAAATAGAATCCGGATTGATGATGGTGGATATCAGCAAATCGAATATCAACGAGCAAATCGAATATATCCATAGCTTTTTCAAAACCGAGGTCGAACGCAAAGGAATGCAGCTTTTTTATAAGAACACGCTGCCTGCAAAAGAAGCGACCATTTATACCGACCGCGAAAAGTTTTACGCCATTTTTACCAACCTGGTAAAAAATGCCATTAAATACACCGATCAAGGTTCCATCGAATTTGGCTACCAGTTGACCGATGTAGAGACGCACGGCCGTGCGTCTCTACAAGATACCGAGTCTATACTGGAATTTTACGTGAAAGATACAGGCATAGGCATTCACCCCGACAGGCACAAAGTAGTTTTCGAGCGTTTTGTTCAGGCCGACATATCCGACTCACGCGCATTCCAGGGTGCCGGATTGGGATTATCCATCGCAAAAGCCTATGTCGAAATGCTTGGCGGTAAAATCCGGGTAGAAAGCGAATCCGGAAAAGGATCCACATTTTATTTTACACTTCCATACCGCCTTCATTCGACTAAAAAAAATCTTTTAACCAATGATAATCAGGCTGAAGCAGCAAAAAAACTAATCAAAAAACTGAAAATCCTGGTGGCCGAAGACGACGAGATTTCTCAGGATCTTCTTTCCATATCATTACAACCGGTTAGCTATGAATTGCAAGTAGTTACCAATGGAGTGGAAGCAGTTGAAGCATGCCGTAATCATCCGGATATTGATCTGGTCCTGATGGACATTCAAATGCCTCTGATGGACGGATATAAAGCCACAAGAGAGATACGGAAATTTAATACAGAAATCATCATCATTGCACAAACTGCATTTGGACTCAAGGGTGACCAGGCTATGGCCATTGAAGCCGGTTGTAATGATTATATTTCGAAACCCATAAACAGTAAACAATTACATACCTTAATAAATAAACACTTTCAGGACTAATAGATTAGATCAATAAAACAAATAATTTGATTCAAATGGGGAAACTGATTTATGCCATATTATCGGACAAGGCGGATTCGGAGAAATTAAATGCACTGCTCACAGGAATGAAGGGAATTGCAGATGCGGACTTTACTGCAGTTTCTTTTGAGCAGATTTCGGCGGTTGTCAG
>CAIPKZ010000338.1 GCA_903865775.1 uncultured Prolixibacteraceae bacterium
AGGATTTTGATTTTCATAAACTTCATCATGAATGAATCTTCATTAAAATTTACGACATTTGACCGAAATACAAAAACAGAAACATTGAAAGACTTTCCAAAGAAAAAGGTAATTACACTGAAAAATAAGCAGCAACCGGTTGAATCCGCAGAAGACGGTCTCATTCGTCTAAATAAATACATTTCGAATGCAGGTGTTTGCTCGCGGCGTGATGCCGACAAACTGATTGGCGATGGATTGGTAACTGTAAATGGCGAAATCGTTACCGAACTTGGACGTAAAGTAACACTTGAGGATGATGTCCGTTTCGATGGAAAACAACTCAACCCGGAGCGAAAGGTGTATTTGCTGCTCAACAAACCCCGCGGTTTTGTAACCACACTCGACGATCCACATGCTGAACGAACCGTGATGCAATTGATTCAGAACGCTTGTTCGGAACGAATTTATCCGGTTGGAAGGCTCGATATGCAAACCACCGGTGTTCTGCTTTTCACCAACGATGGCGAACTGGCTAAAAAGCTGACTCATCCAAGTTATGAAAAAGTCAAGATTTACCACGTTCAACTCGACAAGGATTTTCTTCGGGAGGACCTCGAAAAAATCAGGAAAGGATTTGAGTTGGAAGATGGATTTATCGCAGCTGACGACATTCAGATCATCGACCCGAATGATCTTCGTCAGGTTGGCATCGAAATTCATTCAGGAAAGAACCACATTGTCCGGCGAATTTTTAATCATCTGGGCTACCAGGTTGAAAGACTCGACCGCGTACTTTTTGCAGGACTTACTAAAAAAGATCTGCCGCGCGGTCGCTACCGTTTTCTCACCCAACAGGAGGTTAATTTCCTGAAAATGAGTTAATGTAATGAAATTCAATTTCGCATACTAATTGCTATACGTTGGAAAAGGAATTTTTACAAATCATCACAGAAAATCAGGGAATCATTCACAAGGTTTGTTCCATCTATTGCGATTTGGAGGAAGACCGTCGTGATTTATTTCAGGAAATTATCGTGCAATTGTGGAAGTCCTATCCTTCGTTCAGGAGCGAATCAAAATTTTCGACCTGGATGTACCGTGTAGCGTTGAATACTGCCATAACAACATTCAAAAAAGATAAACGGCAACCGGATAAGTCGGGGATTTCTTACGAAAATATTCAGCTGGCCGAGGAAATATATGATACCGGAGCAGAAGAGCAGATTAAAATGCTCAACAATGCAGTTGTCCAGTTAACCGGAATTGAAAAATCGATCATTCTGCTCTACCTTGAAGATAAAAAATACGAAGAGATCGCAGAGATAACGGGAATTACCCAAAACTATGTGAGGGTGAAAATGAACCGCATCAAGAAGAAACTGAAGTTGTTAATGAATACGGAAGAATAGATGGATTTAAAGGATTTAAAATCGGCGTGGGATACGTATTCTTCACAGGAGATGGACAGACATCGGCTTGGAAAAGAAAATATTCATGGCTTGTTGAAAAGCCGGACCAACTCTCTGGTCGAACGGATTGACCGCAACATCCGGATTGGGATGATAATCTTGCTTGGATATTTTGTGTACATGGTTGCAGATGATCTTTACTTTTCAAAAATCATGTTCACCGTACCTGTAGAATATCCTTCCTGGTTAGTTCCGATCGATGTTTTCTCAAATGCTTTGATTATAACCACTTACCTGTTTTTTGTACTTCGCTACCTTCGTATCAAACGAAACTTTTCGGCTGATACACATCTTAAAGACCGCCTTTCCGGAATTCTGGAAACCTTAAAAACCTACCGCCGCATGTTTTATCTGGCAGTAATAATCCTGATTATCAACATCATCATAAGTTTTACTGCCGGAATTTACCAGGGAGTAAAATTTAAAACTGATGCAACAAGCCTGGAAATTGTGGACCTGAGCATCGGCAAAATCATAAGGATTATTGGTTTGGGACTGGCAGTTTTAATTCCTTTGATTTCACTCACATTTTTCTTACTTCACCGGGGATTCAAAAGCCTTTATGGCCGCTACCTTGTCAAACTGAATGAAACTTTGCAGGAATTGGATGAAAATAATATCGTAAGATAAAACTACCAAGCTTTAAAGCAATTTTTTAAAATTCCAGATAAAGCTCCTTAAACCAAGTGAAGTGCCCGAACCCAACAAACATTTTCCAAATATCTTTATTTCTGATTGTTCCTTTCTCAATCAACTTGAGACTATCGGTTATTCCTCTGTAAATGAATACATAAAAGAAAAACAGACTGACAGCCATGTTTGCAGTTTGAGTTTTCATAACCAAAAAAAGCAAAGGAATCGGAATAATAAATGCTACAAGATAATAAGCAAATAGGTTTTTCATCGTCAATTTGATTGAGAACATAATTGAAATCTAAGATACAACAATTATACTGGGGATCAACGTTATTCCAAGATCTGATTCAGAGAAACTTTTCGCCCAGAATTTCCTTTCCTTTCAGTTTGTTAATTCATCAGCTTGATTTTGAGCGTTTCGCAGATAAACGATTTAATTGATTACCTTTGCGCAGATTTTTTAAAACCTTCATTCAGAATTAAATGGCACACAAATCCGGATTTGTAAACATCATCGGAAATCCCAATGTCGGGAAATCAACCATCATGAACGTGCTGGTAGGCGAGCGTTTGTCGATCATTACCTCGAAAATGCAAACCACCCGTCACAGAATCAAAGGAATCGTGAATGGCGAGGATTTCCAGATTGTTTATTCGGATACTCCAGGAATTCTGAAGCCAAATTACAAGCTTCAGGAAACCATGATGAAGTTTGTGAATACCGCGCTGATTGATGCCGATGTGATTCTTTATGTGACTGACGTTATTGAATCACCAGGAAAGAATGAAGAATATGTTGAGCGTATTAAAAGTTCTGAAGCTGCTGTTATTGTACTGATCAACAAGATCGATCTTTCGACTCAGGAGAAAGTGATGGAGTTGTACAATTACTGGCGCGAAAAATTACCATTGGCACATGTGTATGCCATTTCGGCAACCGAGAAATTTAATGTGGCACAGATTTTCGACCATATTCTGGAATTGCTGCCTGAGGGACCAGCCTATTTTCCGAAGGATGAAATGACCGACCGGAACGAACGTTTTTTTGTAAGCGAAATTATCCGCGAGAAAATTCTTCTTTATTACGACAAGGAAGTACCATATTCTGTTGAAGTTGAAGTTGAGCAATTCAAGGAAGAAGATAAAATACTGAACCTGATGTGTGTGATTCATGTGAACCGCGACAGCCAGAAAGGAATCATCATCGGACATCAGGGTCAGGCACTGAAACGTGTTGGCACTGAGGCAAGACTTGATATGGAAGAATTCTTTCAGAAAAAGGTTTTCCTTCAGTTGTTCGTGAAAGTCAATAAAGACTGGCGCGACAAGGACCGTTCACTCGGAGGTTTTGGTTACGATATGGAGTAAAAAAAGGAAGGGCAAGCCCCCTTTCCGTTCCCCCGAAGGGGGAAAACTGTGGGCTACAAATTAGAGAAGTAAAATCAATATAAACGAATAACTAAAAAGTCCCCCTTCGGGGGATTTAGGGGGCTTCTGGATGAGTAATATTATTGCAATAGTAGGAAGACCAAACGTAGGGAAATCAACCCTTTTCAATCGGTTTACCGAATCGAGAAAAGCCATTGTTGATGAATCAGCAGGAGTTACCCGCGATCGTCAGTATGGCAAAGGCGTTTGGAATGGAATTGACTTTTCAATTATCGATACCGGTGGATATGCCGTTACTTCAGAAGACATTTTTGAAGGTGAAATCCGCAAACAAGTCATGCTGGCTATTGATGAAGCTGATGTGATTTTATTTGTAGTCGATGTCGAAAATGGTGTAACCGATATGGATGAAGAAGTCGCTTCCGTATTGCGACGTTCAAATAAAAAGGTATTTATAGCCGTCAATAAAGTTGATAACAATAAGCGGATCAACGATTCGCATGAGTTTTATTCGCTCGGACTTGGAGAAATATATTGCATTTCGTCGATGACCGGAAGTGGTACCGGCGAATTGCTCGATGCCATTGTGGAAGAATTTCCGAAAGATGAACCTTCGGACATGGATGAAAATGTTCCCCGTTTCGCGATTATCGGACGTCCGAATGTCGGCAAATCATCCTTTATTAATGCGCTGATCGGTGAAGAACGTAACATGGTGACTGATATTGCCGGAACAACCCGCGATGCCATTCATACCCGGTACAATAAATTTGGTCACGACTTTTATCTGATTGACACGGCTGGTTTGCGCAAACGCACCAAAGTAAAGGAAGACGTTGAGTTTTATTCGACCATGCGGTCCATTCGGGCTATTGAAGATTCGGATGTTTGTATTTTGATTCTGGACGCTGAAAGGGGAATGGAAGCTCAGGATGTATCCATCTTTCACCTGATCGACCGCAACAAAAAGGGATTGGTTATTCTGGTCAATAAATGGGATTTGATTGAAAAAGACAATGCGAGCACCAACGACTATACCAAACAAATTAAGGAACGAATTGCGCCTTTTGTCGATGTTCCGATCATGTTTATCTCTGCCTTGTCAAAACAGAGAATTTTGAAAGCATTGGAAACTGCCGTCGAGGTATTTGAAAACCGCAGTAAGAAAATCAAAACTTCGGAATTGAATGATGTGATGCTCAAAGCTATCGAAGCTTATCCACCGCCATCAATCAAAGGAAAATTTGTCAAAATTAAGTATGTAACTCAATTACCGAGTCAAACGCCAAGTTTTGCATTTTTTGCCAATCTTCCGCAGTATGTCAAAGAGGCTTATCGCAGGTACCTTGAAAATAAGATTCGGGAAAACTTTAATTTTTCAGGAGTTCCTCTCCAGATTTATATCCGCAAAAAATAAATTGCAATATCGCACTATTGAAAACCTCCAACGGATAAATTCCTTGGAGGTTTTTTTTGCGATTCTTGCATTGAAATTTCATTCCAAAACTATTTGGTAATGAAGTGTTCGATCATGATTTTTAATCCAATCAAAATCAAAATGAGACCACCAATAATTTCAGCATACCGGTTGATTTTTGGTCCGGTTTTTTTACCCAGCAGAATTCCAAGCATGGAGGCGATGAAGGTTACAACACCGATGATAAGCACTGCGATCAGAATTTTATCCAACAAAACGGCAAAACTGAATCCAACAGCAAGTGCATCAATACTTGTCGCCAGAGATAACAAGAGAATCACTCTGATGTGAAGCGGATTTTTAATTTCGCGGGTTTCTGATCCGATGAAGCTTTCGATGATCATTTTTCCGCCAATCAGGCTGAGCATTCCAAAAGCGATCCAGTGATCAACTGGTTCGATCAGGGATTTCATACTATTGCCAATCAACCAGCCGATTAAAGGCATGAATGCCTGAAAAATAGCCATAAAAACAGCAATTTTCACTGCCTGAAAGAAGCGGATGTGGGGAAGACTTAACCCGCTGCAAACCGATACAGCGAATGAATCAAATGACAAACCTACAGCGAGAAAAAAAACAGTTGCAATTTCCATCCGTACAGAATTGAGCGACAAATAACGCGTTAAATTTTTTAAGTTCAGATTTTCGCCTTGGTAATAATCAGATCAACCAGTTCGATGCGTTCATTAATCAAAGTCTTGACGCTGGTTCTGAAAGATTTAGTTCCAGTTAAAAATCTCAATTCAGCACAAACACACTGATAAAACATCAACAATTTATAGGCTGCTTTTCCGGCAAATGGCATCAGGAGAAGAGCGACAGCGGCAATTAACCAAGAATTGGTTAAGGCAAGTAATATTCCGGATTCAATCAGGTAAAACACCGGAAAAATCAGCAAACCGGTAGCAAAATAGAAGGTACTTATAAATGCAGTGTCTTTTACTTTCTTTCGAAGCAGATTCCGTGGAATAAAAAATGGCAATGCATTAAAAACAAGTCCGAAAATAAAGATTGGCAGCGTAATAAGCACTCCCAAAATGCGGTATAATATACTTCCCCAGATGGCATTTTCTGAGTTTTGTACGATTGGATCAGTAAGTTTTTTTTGAGCGAGAATCGAAAAATACGAACGACTTTTTTCAATCAGCTGATTGAATGTCTCAGGCTGATTGGATTCCAGACTTTCCAGCTTTTTAATCAGATCGTTTTCGGCATGAAAAAGTTGCAAATCCTTATTACCATTGAACTGTTGGGTTTTTGAATACGATTTTCCAGCAACCTGACGAATGTTTTCATAGTCCTGATAATAGGGAATACTGTTAATCTGCA
>CAIPKZ010000339.1 GCA_903865775.1 uncultured Prolixibacteraceae bacterium
ACTTTGGAAAAAGCTTCATGATGAATACTTCGGAAATCAACATTTATAAATCGGAAGACGGCAGTACAGAAATTCAGGTTAAACTGGATAATGAGACGGTATGGCTCAGCCTGATGCAATTAACCGAACTTTTTCAGCGAGACAAATCTGTTATTTCCAGACACATTAAGAATATCTTCAAAGAGAAGGAACTCCCAAAAGATTCAGTTGTTGCAAAAAATGCAACAACTGCCAGTGATGGGAAAACTTATCAGGTCGAATATTATAATCTTGATGTAATCATCTCAGTTGGCTATAGAATAAAAAGTCAAAGAGGAACTCAATTTCGTATCTGGGCAAATCAGATTTTAAAAGATTACCTGATCAAAGGCTATTCGATTAATGAGAAACGGCTACTCCAACAAAACGAGCAACTGCGACAATTGCAGGAATCAGTTAAATTACTGGGAAGCGTTCTGAATTACAAAGCCCTTTCGGAAGAGGAAAGCATTGGTTTACTGAAGATCATATCTGACTATGCTTATGCTTTGGATATTTTGGATCAATACGATTACCAAAATCTTGAAATAACCAATACTTCGGGAAAGGAAATCTATCAGCTAAGTTACGACGAAGCTATCCTTCAGATCCGGAAAGTAAAAGAGATTTATGGGAACAGCGATTTATTCGGACACGAAAAAGACGAATCATTCCAAAGTTCAGTTTCAACCATTTATCAAACATTTAACGGGATTGATTTGTATCCCAGCGTAGAGGAGAAAGCCGCCAATCTGTTATATTTCATTACCAAAAACCATTCATTTACGGATGGGAATAAACGAATTGCAGCATTCCTTTTCCTGTATTTTATGGAGAAAAACGGAATTCTGTTTGATCAGTTTGGTCATAAAAGAATAGCGGATAATGCATTAGTTGCTCTTACTTTGATGATTGCGGTGAGTCGTCCGGAAGAAAAGGAAATCATGACAAAAGTGGTTGTCAACCTGATCAATAGGAAAAACTAACTGAAGTTTGTTGTATTGAAAGTTGGGCAGACTTAAAATATCTGAAAGTGAAAGGTTCGTTCACAAAAATTTGACATTCAGGAAGATGATTATAAATCCAAAAATGATGACATTGCTTTTTTTAAGCCTCACCCTTCGCCTGCCTGCCGCAGGCAGGGGGGAGGTTTGGAGGGGGCTTAATTATAAACACATGAAAAGCAATTCCATTATCAGTATAAAACCACTTGGCTTTATGTGGCCAGTTTCCAATCCGTTTCTGTTTTGTGCACATCATCTTGATCTTTACCCGGCAGGGAACGATGAAATGGGACCCGAGAAATCGCTGTTAAGAGGGCGCGATATTGGTCAGGATTTCACCATTAAAGATGGTTGGCGCATGTATCATGGTTCAACGATTCCGGGCTTTCCGGCTCATCCACACCGGGGATTTGAGACTGTGACGATTGTTCGGGCTGGTCTGGTCGATCATGCTGATTCGCACGGGCAAGCCGGCCGCTATGGCAACGGCGATGTGCAGTGGATGACTGCAGGAGCTGGTCTTCAACACAGCGAAATGTTTCCATTGCTGAATAAGGAAGGTGAAAATCCTGCAGAATTGTTTCAGGTTTGGCTCAATCTGCCCAAGGCAAATAAGTTCGTGAAGCCACATTTCAAAATGCTCTGGTCCGAAGATATTCCGCTGGTCAAAATAAAGGATGAAAATGGAAAATTGGTCGAAGTCAATGTTATTGCTGGAAGCCTGAACAATACAACAGCTCTTTTCCCCGCACCCGATTCGTGGGCGGCAGTGCCGGAAAATGAGGTTGCCATCTGGACCATTAAAATGGAGGCCGGTGCGAAATGGACAATTCCGGCTGCCAGTGAACTGGCTAACCGGACTTTGTATTTTCATCAGGGCACTTCGATTACAGTTGATGGAAATGAAATTCCTTCCGGACATGCCATTCAGCTTAAAGCTGATCAGGAGCTGATTATTGAAAACGGCAATTCCGATGGATATTTCTTGTTGCTTCAGGGGAAACCGATCAACGAACCGGTCGTTCAATACGGACCATTTGTGATGAACACCAATGCTGAGATTCAGCAAGCCATGAACGATTACCAGCGTACCGAATTTGGTGGCTGGCCATGGTCGCGACGCGATCAGGTGCATCCGAACGAAAAGGGCCGCTTTGCCCGCCATGCCGATGGAACTGAGGAAATCAGGTAATCGAAAAATGCCTATCTTAACCCCAACAAATGGATAAGCTTTTTCGCATATTTGAATTGACGAAGGATTTGGTTGATGACATCCGTTCCCGAACGTACGAAGCGCATTTTCATGACTTTGAAGAGCTGATTTTGATTACTCAGGGAAGTCTGGAACATTTCATCGATTTTAAGGTTGAGGTGATTCAGGCATCAGCAGCCTGCTATGTTTCGATGAATAAAATGCACAAACTGATTCCACACGAAGATTTGCGAGGCTGGGTCATCAATTACCAACCCGAATTTATCCCGAATTCGAACCTGAACTTTTATTCCAACTTCTTTACTTCGACCAATATTCCACTTTCGACGGGAGCCTGCCTAAACAAGTTCACCAGCCTTTGCGAAATTATTCAGGGCGAATACCGGCAGGAATTTGCTGATAATACCACTATCCGGCATTTGGTTGAGGGATTGCTGGCCATGGTTGATGCCGAACGGAAACGGAATCTGCCCATGGAAAGCGTAACCAAAGCCTCCCAGATTACCACCTTCAACAACTTCCTGAAAATTCTGGAAGAAAACTTCCGGAGAGCTGAAGGGGTTTCGTTTTATGCCGGAAAGATGAACATGTCGGAACGAAACCTGAACCTGATCTGCAAAAACAACTTCCAGAAAAGCGTTTCCGAAATCATTGAAACCCGAAAACTGATCGAGGCAAAAACCCTGCTGTTGCACACCAATAAAAGTATTTCGGAGATTGGTTTTGAGCTCGGATACAATGAGAAATCTTACTTCACCCGCGTGTTTCATGCTAAAATGGATATCACGCCATCGCGTTTTCGCGAAATGACCCAAAGCATTATTTCCTAAAAGTACCACTCCTTTTCCTGAAACTGTTACCACATGCCTGTTTGCTTGCCGCATCTTTGTAGCATCAATTTTAACGAAACAATTTCACAATTAAATTTTATAAAGATGAAAACACAGGAAACAAAATGGGCCATTGACCCATCGCACAGCAAAGTAGCTTTTAAAGTAAAACACCTTATGATTTCTAATGTATTGGGAAATTTCAAGGAATTCGAAGGACAGGTAAACAGCGATGAAAATGATTTTTCAGGCGCAGTGATTAACTTTTCGCTGAACACCGCATCGATCGACACCGAAATTGCCGACCGTGATGCTCACCTGAAAAGCGCTGATTTTTTCGATGCTGAAAAATATCCAAAGATTACATTTTCAGGAACCGGAATGAAAGATCTGGGCGACGATATGTACGAATTAACCGGTGACCTGACCATTAAAGAAGTCACCAAATCGGTTACTTTAGCTGTTGAATTTGGCGGGGTCAACTCAGATCCTTGGGGAAATGTAAAAGCCGGATTTTCGATCAACGGAAAAATTAACCGGAAAGATTTTGGTCTGAATTGGAATGCAGCTCTCGAAGCTGGCGGCGTATTGGTTGGCGAAGAAGTGAAAATCAGCGGCGACGTTGAATTGGTGAAAGTGAGCTAATAAATACAAGACTGGAGTCACCCCGAATTTATTTCGGGGTCTGACTCTAATCGGCTGAGATCCTGAAACAAGTTCAGGATGACAAGACTTCACCACACAATCAGTAAAAATTATGAAACGTCGATCTTTTATAGGATCAGCTCTTTTAATCCCATTAGCACTGAAAGCTATGAAATCCAACGAAATCAATCAGTTAATAACCTTCGGCGAAAATACGCCACGAATGCCGGTTTTGTTTGTCGGACACGGAAGTCCGATGAATGCCATCGAAGAAAACGAGTTTGTTGAAGGTTGGAGAAATATCGGGAAAACAATTCCCCGCCCCAAAGCCATTCTGTGTGTTTCGGCACATTGGGAAACGAAAGGCACATTTGTGACTGCTGTTCCCAGGCCACAAACCATTCACGATTTTGGCGGTTTCCCAAAAGCTTTGTACGATGTGCAATATCCGGCACCCGGAAGTCCGGAGCT
>CAIPKZ010000340.1 GCA_903865775.1 uncultured Prolixibacteraceae bacterium
AAATTACGGTCGCTGCTGATGTGCACCGATTCTAAAAATTCGAGCATACTTTTCCCGTGATACCAAGGCATCAGGGTAGTCGGTTCAACTACATTTTCACCTTTCAATGCAGCAATCGGGATGAAATTTACGTCCGGAACATCCAGCTGAGTGATGAAAGCCTTATAATCAGTGCAAATCTCATCAAACACTTTCTGATCGTAATTGACCAAATCCATTTTATTGACTGCCAAAACCACGTGTTTGATTCCAAGCAATGAAACAAGGAAGGTATGACGACGGGTTTGGGTAATTACTCCTTTGGTTGCGTCAATCAGGATAATGGCCAAATTGGCGGTTGATGCGCCTGTAACCATGTTCCGGGTATATTGCGTGTGGCCAGGAGTATCCGCAATGATGAATTTCCGCTTATTGGTTGAGAAATAGCGGTAGGCCACATCAATTGTTATTCCTTGTTCGCGTTCGGCTTTTAAACCGTCGAGAAGCAGTGCATAATCGATTTCTTCTCCGGCATGGCCAACTCGTTTGCTGTCGCGCTCGAGTGCCGAAAGCTGGTCTTCGTATATTTTTTTGCTGTCGAAAAGTAAACGTCCGATTAAAGTCGATTTTCCATCGTCAACTGAACCTGCAGTTAATAAGCGCAGCAAGTCCTTTTTTTCGTCCTGATCTAAATAGGCATTAATATCGAGTGTTCCACGAGCCTCGCCAAAAGGAGAGTTTTCGGTGGAGTTATTTTGAGTATTTTTTGTCATTATAGTTGTCTATGCTTTGATGTTGTCAAAAATAAGTTATCGTTGTTGTAATTGTTGTATTTTGTTGTATTTGTTGTCGTGTTTAATTGTTGGTTTTAGGTTTTCCAATTTGTTTCGACGTAGGTCATGAAGTTTGAAATTTTAACTCCGAGTTTATTTAATTCTTCGGCGATTTCTTTCCATCCGGTATCAGGGTGAACTGTATTCAAAAATTCTGCCTGCGATGTTGATTCAAGCAATGATGCATGACTGTAAATCAAAAACTTTATAAAATCGGCTTTGTATTTCCGTCTACCATAGCCCTCAACAATATTGTCTTTTATTGATTGACTTGAACGTCTGATTTGACTGCCCGTTTCAAATTTGTCTGGATTTGGAAGTTTTATAGTAAGAAAATAAATACGAACAGCCAGGTCGAATGCCTGTACGTATATTTCCAAATCTTTGCAACTCTTCATCTAATACCAATTTAAAAGGTCAATAAATCAGGAAGCTTTATACTGTTAACATTGAAAACAATTATAACAATTACAACCAAGATAACAGTTAAAAGTACCCTTCTCTTTTTTTCTGCTCCATCGATCCATCCTGGTCGAAGTCGATTACCCGTGTGGTTCTTTCTGAAACAGTCACTGTCATCATTTCTTCAACTATTTTTTCGATTGTATCGGCTTCCGATTCAACGGCTCCGGTCAGCGGATAACAACCCAGTGTGCGGAAACGAACCATTTTCATTTCAGCCGTTTCAGCAATTTCCTTAGGCATCCGCCCGTCATCAACCATAATCAGGTTTCCGTCAACAGTCACACACGGACGCTCTTTGGCAAAATATAGTGGTACGATTGGGATTTTTTCCAGACGGATATATTGCCAAATGTCGAGTTCTGTCCAGTTAGAAATCGGAAACACGCGGATCGATTCGCCTTTATGAACGCGGGCATTGTAGATATCCCACAATTCAGGACGTTGATTTTTCGGATCCCATTGGTGAAATTTATCACGAAAAGAGAAGATGCGTTCTTTGGCCCTCGATTTTTCTTCGTCGCGTCGGGCACCACCGAAAGCAGCATCAAACTTGTGCTTCGAAAGACCTTCGAGCAAAGCCTGGGTTTTCATCACATCGGTATGCACTTTACTTCCGTGAGTAAAAGGACCAACTCCGGATTCGTAGGCTTCTTTATTGTAATGAACGATCAGGTTCCACCCGTTTTCTAAAACGTATTTATCGCGAAACTCAATCATTTCCTGAAATTTCCATTTTGAATCGATGTGCATCAGTGGAAAAGGAACTTTTCCGGGATAAAAAGCCTTTTCGGCCAGGCGAACCATCACGGAAGAATCTTTTCCAATGGAATAAAGCATCACCGGATTTTCAAATTCGGCAGCCACTTCACGGATAATGTGGATAGCTTCGGCTTCCAGCTCTTTGAGATGCGAAAGACTGTATTCTGTCATTTACTTTATTTTCGGATTATTATTAAAGCGCCTAAATTAATACTTTATACTCTTCTAATGGGTGGTATTTATACGAAATGGCAAAAAATGAGCCATATTTAAACTTTTCTTTCCCGATTGAAGCTGTATATAAACCATAAAGACAATTTTGAAGACCTCAAAGTTCAGGAAAAAACGCCAGTGCTATCATTGAGCTATGAAAAACGGATTGTGCAAATCTTCCTTATTGTAAATGAGTTCTGTTTTCAGGTCAGGTAGGCAGATGTTTTTTCCGGCAGCCTTTAAAATCGCATGTCCGGCGGCGATGTCCCACTCCATGGTTTGTCCAAATTTCGGATAAATAGTTGCTTTCCCTTCAGCAATCCTGCAGATTTTCAACGAACTTCCCATGTTCAAAACAGTGATGGGACCATACTTTTGCCTGAAGATTTCAATATAGGCTTCTGTCTCCGGATTCATATGCGAACGGCTCACAACTACTGTAAATTGATCCAGTTTTTTTTCTTCCGGAAGTTGTACTCCTGAAAGTTGCATGTTTTGAAATGTACAATTTTCTTCAGGATGAATAAGTCTGAATGCCCCTGATCCAAGAATTCCGGCATAAAGTTCACAGGTTATCGGTACATAAATAACGCCTGCAATTGGATGGCTATCCTGAATGAGTGCAATGTTGACCGTAAATTCGTCGTTGCGCTTGATAAATTCTTTCGTTCCATCTAACGGATCAACGAGCCAAAATAAGTTCCAATCCTTTCTTTCGTCAAAATTGGAGTGAATTCCTTCTTCACTTAAAACCGGAAGTTGAGTGATTTCAAGTGTGCGAACAATTTTGTCATGGGCATTGCGGTCGGCAATGGTAACCGGTGAATGGTCTTCTTTTAAAACAACCTGAAAATCAACGGAGGAATAAACTTCTGCTATTTTTTCTCCGGCCCGGATGGCGGCAGTTATGGCAATGTCGATTAGTTCATTAAGATTCATTTTACAATTTGACTTTGATGAATTAATCTCACAAATATTCATGATTATTTTTCATAGACCCTGATATCATCCGCTGAAATTTCAACCATTGCTGAATATCCAAGCTGCTCTAAACTAACGGCTACTTTGCTTTTTCCTTTAATAAAGACAAGTTTTCCACGCAGTCCAATCAAAGGACCGGCAATCACATCAACCAATTGACCGGGAGCAAGATTTTGCTGAGTTACCTCGATTTCAAGGTTATCCTGACTGAGCATCACTTTCAGATTTTCAATCTGATTATCAGGGATTACAGCAGCGGTTCCTTCAAACCTGACGTAACTAACCGCATAATTTGACTGAAGCACTAAATCATATTCTTTCCGGCAAATCCGGACAAAAATATAACCCGAAATAAGTGGCATTTCAACCCATTTCTTCCGGTCGCTCCATTGCCGTATTTTGCGTTGAAGTGGCAGAAAAGTCTCAATATTTTGAAATTCAAGTTCGATTTGAGCTTTTTTCTCTGTCCTTGATTTGACATAAACAGCATGCCAATGGTATTCTTTCTGTAGATTTATTTTTTCCATACCTGATCTCTCACTGCGTAAATACGCTCTATAATCTCTACAATTTTTAATCCTTCCAGCGCATTGGTGCTGATTGGCTTATGACCATTAATCGTTTCGATGACATTCTCAATAACCAGATGGTGATTTTGCGCTGAACCTTTATATAATCCGTAGTCATTGGGCGGAGCACTGGCTTCAAGTTCGGGCATCTGGTAATCTTTAATGTTGCAATAAACCACTTCATTCATGTATTGTCCGGCAACTTTGATTGTACCTTTTTCACCAATGATGGTTAAACTGCTTTCCAGATTTTCATGATATATTGAGGTTGAATAATTCAATGTGCCAATTCCTTCGTTTAAAAACTCGAAATTAACAATGCCGGTATCCTCAAAATCGGTCAGGGTTTCATGATTAAAATCCCGGAATTGCCCGCTGATGTTTTTTATATCGCCAAATAACCAGTACATGATATCGATAAAATGCGAAAACTGGGTAAATAAAGTTCCGCCATCCAGTTGAACATCGCCATGCCAATTCTGACGGGTATAGTAGCGTTCATCGCGATTCCAGTAGCAATTAATCTGAACATGAAACAAACGTCCAAGCAGGTTTTGATCCATCACGCTTTTCAGCCAGACTGAAGGCGGTGAATATCGGTTCTGCATCACGCAGAAAACGATCTTGTGTTTCTCCAATGACTTGAAAACAATTTTTTCAGCATCAGCTTTTGACAATGCCATTGGCTTTTCAATGACTACGTGAATTCCTTTATTCAGAGCTTTGATCGCCATTTCAGCATGCAGGCCATTGGGAGTGCATACATTTATAACATCCAGATTATTCTCTTTTTCAAGCAACTCATCAATCGACCGGTAAAACGGAATTCCCTCATAAGAAGCTTTGCACTTTTCCGGAGCAAGTATATCACAGACTGCAGCAAGCTCTGATTGCGGATTTCTATCAATCATTTCCGCATGGCGCTTACCAATGTGGCCTTGACCAATCACTGCGAACCGTATTTTTTTTTCAGATGACATAGCGAATTTTAATCGTTAATTTTTGATACATTCCCGTTTTCGAGCCGATATCTTTCCTGACTTTCAGGACAAATGGCAATACCTTCCGGACTGAATTTCAATTTATGCCCGAATTCGCTCATCCAGCCTGTTTGTCTGGCCGGATTTCCAACAACCAGGGCATATTCAGGAATATTTTTTGTTACAACGGCACCTGCACCAATAAAAGCAAATCTCCCAATGGTAATGCCGCAAACGATCGTTGCATTCGCTCCAATGGTTGCTCCTTTCTGCACCAGCGTAGGCAAATATTCATTTTTTCGGGCTATTGCACTTCGTGGGTTTATTACATTCGTAAAAACAACCGAAGGTCCAAGGAATACATCATCTTCGCAGATTACACCAGTATATACCGAAACATTATTCTGTATTTTAACATTGTTTCCAATTCGTACTTCCGGAGAAATAACCACATTTTGACCAATTGAGCAATGTTCACCAATGATGCAACCACTCATGATATGCGAAAAATGCCAGATTCTGGTTTCGACACCAATCTCGCATCCCGGATCGATGACAGCAGTTTGATGAGCAAGATAAGTTGTTTCCATTAATTGAAAAATTCACGGATTGATGCGACAATGTGTGTTAACTCTTCTTCAGTCAATTCGGTGTGCATTGGCAAAGATAACACTTGTTCCGATAGTTTTTCGGCCACAGGGAAATCTCCGGCACGATATCCAAGATATTGGTACGCTTCCTGAAGATGTAAAGAAAGCGGATAATACACCATGCCCGGAATCCCTTTTGACTGAAGGAACTTCTTCAGCTCATCGCGTCTTCCGGAGACTTTTACCGTGTATTGATGGAAACTGTGCGAACTGTATGAAACCCGTGCAGGTATTGTAATTTCCTGAATTCCGTTTAATTCACGGTCATAAAATTCTGCTGCCCGCTGACGATCAAGAACATACTGATCAAGGCATTTCAGTTTCACATCAAGGATTGCAGCCTGCATGGCATCCAGCCTCGAATTGATGCCGATTCGATTATAGTAATACTTTTTACTCATCCCATGGTTGGCCATGGAACGTAACTTTCCTGCAAGCTCATCATTGTTTGTAAACAGGGCTCCCCCATCACCAAATGCACCCAGATTTTTAGTCGGAAAAAATGAATTACATGCAATATCACTGATTGTTCCGGCTTTGGCTATAGTACCATTTTTAAAATAATAATCGGTTCCCAATGCCTGACAAGCATCTTCAATCACAAACAGATTATGTTTTTGAGCGATCTCATTGATCGATTCCATATCGGCGCACTGCCCGAACAGATGAACCGGAACAATCGCTTTTGTACTTGGAGTGATGCATTCCCGAATTTTTTCAGGAACAATATTGAAAGTATCCGGATCGACATCGGCAAGAACAGGCTTCAAATTCATCAATGCCAAAACTTCGAGGGTAGAAACAAAAGTAAATGGAGTGGTAATTACTTCGCTACCTTCAGGGATATCCAATGCCATCAATGCCAATTGAAGGGCATCTGTTCCGTTTCCACAAGTGATTACATGATTGACATTCAGATATTTTCTCAAATTCTCTTCCAGTTCAACAACTTTTCCTCCTTTTACAAAGACCGAAGATTCGATGACTTTCTGTATTTCCAGATCAATTTCACCCTTTATTTTGAGGTATTGCTTATATAAATCAACCATTTGAATATTCATAATCGGGATTTTGTCATTAAACTGAATTTAAAGGATTCTGATCTTTTAGATTTCAATGCTTTACTAAACTTAAATTTGATTGGAATATTACTTCACGAAAATAGGAATTTGTTTTATCAGGAAGTTCAATTTATCAATCAAATCGATTAAAAGTAACATAAAATATTAAGTTAAGGTGTAATTGTGTCCAAATACTCCAAACTTGCGTATTGAATTACAGCACTTTATAAATTATATTCGATTTAAATGGGTTATCTGTTGATGGTTTAATATTAAAAGCATATTTTTGCAACCGCTTTTGAAAAACAGAAGCAAATAAGGATGACTCAGTAGCTCAGCTGGTAGAGCACATCCCTTTTAAGGATGGGGTCCTGGGTCCGAATCCCAGCTGGGTCACCAAGTACAAAAACTAAACCGCTGTAAGACAATGTTTTACAGCGGTTTTTTCATTTTATGCGTACAGTTTTTCGTACAAAATAATTGTATTACTCATAGTACATTTCCATTACCACTGAAGATTTATGGTACAA
>CAIPKZ010000341.1 GCA_903865775.1 uncultured Prolixibacteraceae bacterium
AATCGCGGATCATCGGAATTCAGGGAAAAACTGGATCAGGCGAAATCGGGTGTTGTGCTTGAAAGTGAACTGGCCTTGCCTGTTCAGGATATTGCAACCCATCACATGTCATGGGCTCAATGGTTTCCTGATAAAAATGTTCCCGGAATCCTGAGAAATAAATGGTTCGAACGCCGACATATTCAGCATGGTATCAGCCGATGGCAGCGTGACCGGACCAAGGAATTGCATACCGCCTGGATGAACGGCAGCGGAATCATGATTTGGGAAAACGTTTTTGGCCAGTGGGTTGGCTGGAATGAACGCGATAAATCCATTCTCCGGTCCATGTCGCCCATTCAGAAGCGGTATTCCAATCTTTTCTCCGGCGAAGGCTGGATTCCAATGTCGGGTGAAAGTCCGGCAGAAAATGTTTATGCAAGTCTTTGGCAGGATGATGGAATCAGGCTGTGGACCTTGGTTAACCGATCTGAAAAAGAAATAGATGGAGATTTGTTGTCGGTGGAAAGAAAAGACGGTGAGTATTTTTACGATTTGATGCAGGGCAAAGAAGTTTTTGGAGTAGATAAATCCGGAAAAACTGTTTTGTCTGGAAGAATTTCTTCCCGTGGAATTAGCTGTTTTATCGCCGGAAAGCCTGAAGCTTTGGGGAGCGATTTTCAGGAATTTTTAACCCGACAGTCTGAAATATCTGGCAAAAGTAGTGACATCACAGAATTTCCTGAAATACAAGCTATCCGAATACCGGCTGTCATCACAAAAAAATATAAAAAACCATGGACTGGAATGGTTGAAATACCTTCTTACAAGGGAACTTTGGAGATTAATTTCAGAGTCAGGGAGGTTGGTTTTTACCACTCGATCGATCCGTATTTTATTAATTGTGGGGCTCCCCGTTTACATCAGAATACTTCATTCATTCAGGAAGTCAATCTTTCCGGATTTTTAATTGATGAAACACCGATAACCAATGCTCAATACCACCAATTTTTGAAGGAATCCGGATATGTTCCAAAAGAAAAAAATAATTTTCTAAAACACTGGTTCAATGGTGAAGTTCCTACAGGAAAGGAAGATCATCCGGTGGTATATGTCGGTTTGGAGGATGCACGGGCATTTGCTTCCTGGGCGGGTAAACGGTTGCCGTCTGAATACGAATGGCAACTGGCCGGACAGGGTTTGAAAAAGTCCAGATTTCCGTGGGGAGAAAAAATGGAAGCAGGTTTCTGCAATGGGGGCGAAACAGGAGATACAACTCCGGTGAAAACATTTCCAAATGGAAAGTCTTCTTTTGGATGTTTCGATCTATGCGGAAATACCTGGGAAATGACCGAAAGTGAGCATAGTGATGGAAGAACCCGTTTCTGTATTCTCAAAGGTGGCTCGTTTTATCAAGCCAAAGGATCTGAATGGTATTTCGACGGTGGACCTCAATCATTAAATTTTGCGGCCAGGCAATTGTTGATTTATCCGGGTATTGATCGCTGTGGCACGGTTGGATTCCGGTGTGCAGCGGATATTTAAGTCTGAATGTTTTGAAAAGGCATGAAATAATGCGAAATTTCGGGAACTAAATTCTAAACCATATGAACCTAATGAAACCAAGACGCTTTAAAATCGGGATACTTGTTTTTCTACTTTGTCAAAGTCTGCTTTCGCTGGCGGATTTCAAAGATGAGATTCTGAAGCTCACACGAATCGATTTGTTGCCTCAATTTCAGAAAGATGTTGCGGTCAAACAACTCTCGAGCTATGACACAACCGGAGGAAACGACGATGGTTTCTCCGGAAAATATTCCTGGCTTCGAAAGGAAAATGGCAACTTAGTCATTGCTGACCTCAAAGGTTCCGGCGTTATCCAGCGAATCTGGACTCCAACTCCTTCAGAAGATACCATTCAGTTTTATTTCGACGGAGAATCAAAACCAAGAATTGAGCTCAAATTTATCGACCTTTTTTCAGGGAAAAACTATCCGTTTGTAAGACCAATTGTGGGTAATGAAGTTGGAGGATACTACTGCTATCTGCCGATTCCGTATAAAAACTCTTGCAAAATTGTGAGCAAAGGAAAGGTGATGCAATTTTTCCAGATTCAATACCGTGAAAAAGCAGGTTTAGTCGGTTCATCATTTCCTCAAAAACTTTCCAAAGAAGAAGATCAGGCACTTTCGACCGTAATCGGTGTTTGGAAAAAAAGCGGCGAAAATATTCTTTCTATGCTGACAGAAACTTCAAGTAACCTGAAAACTGTCAGTCAGGATATCGTAATGAAACCTGGGGAAATCAAATCTGTTTTTAGCCAAAGCTCCGGCGGGCGCATTGTAGGAATTGAAATAACACCCAAACTGCCATTGAACGATCAGTTTAAAGATTTGATCATTAGGGCGAAATGGGACAATGAATCAGTTGCGGCAATAAACTGCCCGGCTTCCGACTTCTTCGGATACGGTTTTGGAAAACCTTCCATGCAATCCATGCTTCTTGGTGTCAGGGACGGAATTCATTATTGCTACCTACCCATGCCATTCGATAAGGAAGCAAACCTTGAACTGGAATTTCTGAAAAGTCCATTGAACCAATCGGCTGAAATTTTCGTGAATGTGAAAATTTATTTTAACGAAACTAAACGTTCGGAGAATGAGGGAAAATTTTATGCGGAATGGAAACGGGAGAAAAATTGTGAAATGGGAAAACCCTATCAGATTCTGAATAAAACCGGACGTGGTCATTATGTAGGAACTTTGCTCCAGTCACAGGGAATAAATCCCGGAATGACGCTGTTCTTTGAAGGTGACGATGTGTGTACCGTGGATGGCGAGATGCGGCTTCACGGCACCGGTTCGGAGGATTATTTCAACGGTGGCTGGTATGCTTTACCAGATCGGTGGGATCAGGCTTATAGTTTACCGATGCATGGTTGTCTGGCTTATTCCATTCCTCTGGCACACACTGGCGCTTATCGGCTGTTTATGACCGATAAAATTTCTTTTGAACGTGACTTTAATCTTACCATTGAACATGGTCCGAGGAATAATCAGATACCTGCCGACTATACTTCAGTTGCGCTTTATTATTGCAACACACCACCGGCTTCGAACAATTTGCCTTCAGCTGAATTACTGGAAAAAATCAATCCACCGAAAATCCTCGAGTACTGGATTGAAATGCTGACGGTAAAAGCATTGGGTGAAAATACCCGAATCGCAACTGAGGATTGCAAGGATGCTAAAACCAAACAGTCTTATTACATCTACAAACTGGAAGGACCGGCTGATAGCTATGCCAAGTTTGAATTGGAAGTTCCTTCAAATGGAGAATATAAACTCTATCTCTCGTATCTGAAAGGGCCGGATAGCGGGCTGGTTGAAATTAACCAGCGGCAGATTCCGATCAGGCAGATTGATGGACTGGCAACCGAAAATACCTTTATTGAAAAAGAATTCATCGGAAACATCTGGATCAAGGATGGAACCAATACCCTGACCGTAATGCTGAAAGATAATCCAAATAAATCCGGAAAAAACACCTTTTTGCTGCATCGGATATACTTGGAAAAGACCTTTTAATACAATATTGACTCCATTTTATTCCGTCCTATGCTTATACATTTCGAGGTATTACCCCTGTTAGTTCTGAAAGGACGCAAGGTAATAGCGCAGAGCGGTTTAAGCCCTGTGGATTAATTCAATAAAAATAATCGTCTCAATATATCAAACCAATGAAACAACCAAAATCCATTCCTTTCATCCTGATTTTACTTTTTGGCTCCATGTTTTTTTCCTTTTCCGGAGAGAGCAACAAACCCGAATCTGAAGGGCATCCGTTTAATGGCAGTTATTCAGGCAAAAACCTCGATCGAGTTGCTTTCCCGATTGGTGGTATCGGGGCCGGAATGTTTTGCATGGAAGGCAATGGCGCTATTTCGCATCTTTCGGTAAACAACAAACCGGATGTTTACAATGAGCCGTTTGCTTTTGCTGCCATCAGCGTGAAAGGTGTCGAAAACGGTACCAAAGTATTGGAATCGCCTGTTCCAACCTGGAAATTATTTGGAGCCGGAGGAACCGGAAATGGGGCCGGAGGAAGGAATTATGGTTTGCCGCGTTTTAAAAGTGGCAGCTTTTTACCCCGATTTCCGTTTGCGACCCTGTCACTGGAAGATTCGGATATTCCGCTTCAGGTTGAAATAGTCGGTTGGAGTCCGTTTATCCCAACTGACGAAGACAATTCAGGCCTCCCTTCCGGAGCATTTGAATATCGTTTCAAAAATACATCAGCGAATACTGTTGAAGCAGTTTTTTCATACAATGCTAAAAACTTCATCGATAACGACGGCCGGATTTTAAAAGCCAGAAATGGCTTTACGATGGTTGCCGGAAATAAAGATAAATCTCCGGTTTCAGATAAAGGCTTTTCAATTTTTGTGGACGATAACAACGCGGTGGTTGATCATTGCTGGTTTCGGGGTGGCTGGTTCGACCCGCTGACTATGTTATGGAAAAATATAAAAAACCGGACAATCATTGCCAATTCTCCGGTTGATGGTACTTCGCCGGGAGCTTCTATTTATGTTCCACTCGTTTTAAAACCCGGTGAAGAGAAAACCATTACCGTTAATTTTTGCTGGTACCTGCCTGATTCAAAACTTGCCGTTGGTGCGCCGCTCAATGCAGGTTCAGCTTTCCTCGAAAAACCATCGACAGGAAACACTCCCAATCAATCCAAAGTTTCGGGTTTTGCAGGAAAACAGCTGATTAATACCTTCGATCCGGCAGGTGACGGGCAAACTGGTGTGTTGCAATCACCTTCATTAACGATAAACAAACGTTATCTGAAATTTTTGGTCGGTGGCGGAAACGAACCTGAAAAAACTGCTGTAAAGCTTCTGATTGGCGGAAAAGAAGTTGAAACTGCTTCAGGAAATCAAACCGAAATTCTTCAGGAAAAAACCTGGGATTTGCAAAAATATAAGGGAAAGAAAGCAGTCATTCAGATTGTTGATCAGGCAACAGGTGGCTGGGGTCATATTCTGGCTGACCAGTTTGTGCTGACAGACAACGCAAGCGAAAACCTCGTCATTTTATCAGGCACCGCACAATTGATTGAAGGATTTGAAAACGAAAATTTTGGCAACTGGGAAGTTGTGAAACCGGAAGGGACCAAAGAGTGTTGCCCCGGCGGAAAATGTGATGATCCGTATTACAAACCCTGGTATGCCAAGCGGTTTCAGAATCTGGATGAAGTTTCGAAATACTGGATGCTTCATTATGCCGATTTAAAGAAAAACAGCGAACTTTTCCGCGATGCCTTTTTCGCCTCAAGCCTTCCGCCTGAAGTGATTGAAGCCGCAGCTGCAAACCTGACTATCCTGAAATCGCCTACGGTTTTGCGCCAATTCGACGGTAAACTCTGGGGCTGGGAAGGTTGCAACGACAACTCGGGCTGTTGCCATGGAAGTTGTACGCATGTTTGGAATTATGCACAGGCCATTTGTCACCTGTTTCCGGCATTGGAACGAACATTGCGCGAATCGGAATTTACAGCCAGTCAGAATGAATCAGGTCACCAGATTTTCCGCACTAATCTGCCCATTTCACCTGCGATTCATGATTTTCATGCGGCTTCCGACGGGCAGTTGGGCGGAATCATGAAAGTTTACCGCGAATGGCGGATCAGTGGAAATACCGAATGGATGAAGGGACTTTTTCCTGATGTGAAGAAAAGCCTCGATTACTGCATCGAAACCTGGGATCCGAAACAGCAGGGTTATCTGGAAGAACCTCACCACAATACCTACGACATTGAATTCTGGGGACCGGAAGGCATGTGCACCAGTTTCTATCTTGGCGCCCTGACAGCTATTGTTGAGATGTGCAAAGTGACTGGCGAACCTTTTGAAAACTATCAAAGCCTGCTTCTGAAAGGCAAGAAATTCATGGAAAATGATTTGTACGACGGCGAATATTTCATGCAGAAAATCAAGTGGACCGGCCTGCGGGCTGCAGACCCGGTTGAAACATCAAGAAAATCATTCGCCGGTGAATATTCACCGGAAGCATTGGAAATTCTTCAGAAAGAGGGCCCGAAATACCAATACGGAACAGGCTGTTTATCGGATGGAATTCTGGGAATGTGGATGGCTTCAGTTTGCGGACTTCCCGAAATTGTGGATAACGGCAAGGTGAAAAGCCATCTGGAATCGGTGTACCGGTACAATCTGAAACACGATTTGTCGGAACATGTTAATCCGCAACGACCAAGTTACGCTTGCGGCACTGAAGGCGGATTGTTGCTTTGCACCTGGCCCAAAGGCGGACAGCTTTCGCTTCCGTTTGTTTACAGCAATGAAGTCTGGACCGGCATCGAATACCAGGTTGCCAGCCACCTGATGCTGAAAGGCGATGTTGAAAAAGGCCTGGATGTGGTGCGCGAATGCCGAAAAAGATACGATGGGATCGTTCGCAATCCGTTTAACGAATACGAATGCGGGCATTGGTATGCAAGGGCCATGTCGAGTTACGCTTTGCTTGAAGGATTAACCGGTGTTCGTTACGATGCCGTTGATAAAACTTTATACATCGATTCGAAGATTGGTGGTTTTACCGGTTTCCTTTCTACCGATACAGGATTTGGTAATGTTGGTTTGAAAGATGGAAAACCATTTTTCCGGATGGTATACGGCAGTTTGGATGTGAAAAAAGTAATGGTTTCAGGAGTTGAACAAAAATTGTGAATTTGATTTTCAAAATAGGACCTAGTATATACCAGTTTAATAATTTCATGTTTATATGAAAAATTTTATTTTTTTGCTTTTGATATTGAGTGCCTGTACGACAGGTACAAAAAAGAAAATTCAGTCTAACGAATGGGTTAGTATTTTTAACGGTAAGAACCTGGATGGCTGGACTCCGAAAATTTCAGGCGATTCGTCAGGAGTAAATACCTTGAATTGTTTTCGTGTGGAAGATGGCATTTTGAAAGTATCGTATGATCAGTATAACAACAAGTTTAACAACCGGTATGGGCATCTTTTTTATAATGAAAAACTGTCTAAATATAAACTGAGGGTCGAATACCGGTTTGTTGGTGAGTTGTTGCCTGATGCCCAGACCTTTTGCTACCGGAACAGCGGGGTAATGGTTCATTCTCAGTCAGCAGAAAGTATGGGAGTTGACCAGTACTGGCCGGTATCACTCGAAACACAATTGCTTGGAAGTACCGATTCGGTTAAGCAACGCACCGCAAATCTGTGTACACCGGGAACTACGATCTGGTACAACGGTAAATTCACAACAGATCACATCATTCCTTCCACTTCAAAATACTATTACGGCAATGAATGGGTTAACATCGAAATTATTGTAGATGGTTCAAAATCGATTTCACACGTGCTGGAAGGAGATACCGTATTAACATGTTCGATGCCTCAGATAGGTGGTAATTTGCTGCCGGAAAATTATCCGGTTCCAACAGGCACTGTTCTCGACAGTGGTTTTATTGCGCTGCAGGCCGAAGGACAGCCCATTGAATTCCGGAAAGTTGAACTGATGAAATTGGACAAATAGTTGTATTCCGTAAAAAACGAATTGTTGTCATGATTTTCAGATCCATTCTTCTTTTGCTGTTTCAGCTTGTCATTGCTATTTCTTCATTTGGCCAGATCAGTCAGAAAGGAAGGATCATACCATATTTCAGTTCATACACTTCACCCAAAAGCTGGGACAGTTACAAATCGGATGTTTATCAGGGTGGTGCCGCAAATTTTGTCAACGTGAATGGAAAAGTACCGGTTGACATGACACAGGGAGCAGGTTCGCTTGTAATCGAATCAACATTGCCGTCGGGATATTGGAATATTATTTTCCGGATAGGATGGGGAATGCCGGTTGATTATCTGCGGATGGGAAATCATTCGCTTTTGCACCTTCGGCTAAAATGGGAAAAAATAGCTTCGGGAGCCGATCTTGAAATTCAGGTTTCGACTCAGCTAAATAACATTGCAGCAGGTTTTCCTGAACAATATGCCGGTGTTCGCCTAAGTAAGTACACTCAACCATCGCTGGACTGGACGGATGTTTATATTCCTATTAGCGATTTCCAAAAGGCTAATCCGAAAATTAACCTGAGCCGGGTGCCCATCCTGAAAATGCTGGGAATTGGGACGTATTCGGTGCCTAATAAAATGTACATCGAAAAGATGGATATTGTTCCATCCATTGAAAATCCATACGTCGATGCCATTAAAATCAACCAGATTGGTTATCTGCCCGAACAGCAAAAAATTGGTATTGCCAGTTTTGAAAAAGGCGCGTCAATCGTGAAACCTACCAAATTTTCAATTGTCGGTGCAGACAAGGATTCGGTCGTGTTTGCCGGTTCATTAATCAGGAAATTACCATTGAATGAAATTGATTGGGGTCAGGACGGTGATGAGGTTTACCAGGGCAATTTTACGGCTTTTAAAACTCCCGGCAAATACCGGCTGAAGGTGGATGAGCTGAATCAGGTCTCGCAGCCTTTTGAAATTTCGGATACTGCTTATAACCGGATTTTCAGGGATGCCCTGCGTTTTTTTCTTTATTCAAGGTCAGGAGAAGGCATTACCGAACCTTTTGCCGAAGGTCATATTCGTCCATCGCTTTATGAGGGTGGGGCAGCGGCAACCTACGATTCCAGGTCCGGAACACGCGATGTGAAAGGTGGTTGGTTTGATGCCGGAGATACGCATATGGATACTCATGCACCTTTCGAAGCAGTTTGGTGGCTCCTGGAAACGCTTCGCCAATTTGAAACGAAGGTTCAGAAAAATTCACTGAATATTCCTGAATCCAAGGCCGGTGCCAATGATCTTTGTGAATTAATCAAATACGAATTAATGTGGTATGAAAAAATGTGGAACAGGGACGGTTCTGTCCAGTTTTTCGTGACACAGAAACTTGGGCAGAAAATTCCATCGGTTGGTGATGCCACTTCATCTGCATCAGCTGTGTTGGCAGCACTTTTTTCTAAAGCTTACCCCTTATTCAAAAAACATCCGTTTTATTCCGTTTATGCAGATACCTTGATGGTGAAAGCTCAAAAATCGTGGGATTGGCTTCTCCTTCATCCAAAAAATGTGAGTCCGATAGATCCGGCTACCGGAAAGGTTTATGGTTATGCCAAGGATGACGCGCACGATCAGGCCATGCGGGCAGTTGCTGCCATATCGCTTTACAATTCTACCGGACAAGCAAGCTACCACACATGGTTCACTTCCCGGTTTAAAGATCCCTTGTTCGATTATTTTAATAATCAAACCTGGGGCGGTATTATCTCTGGTCTGGAACAAGCTGAAATTAACCTGGGATACATGGATTACATTCAATCTCCCCAGCCTGATGTAAATAAAACCATCATTGCAAAATTAAAATCGGCATTCACCACGGAAGCCAACTGGACGATTGACCGGATTGGATATACTGCCTACAATATTCCGCTTGCAGCGCCAAATCATCTCTTCTGGGGCTCATCGGGCCTGATTGCCACGCATGCCTATGTGTATGATCAGGTTTATCAATGGACAAAAAATGTGAAATATAAGAATGCCATTTCCAATTCGGTCGATTGGATTCTTGGAAGGAATCCGGTGAACAGTATTTTTGTAACCGGATATGGCGATACGCTGCATGGAGTGGATATCTATAGTTTTTTCTGGGACGATAATTTCAATGCTCCACCAGGTTATCTCTGTGGCAATATGATGGCTTTTGATGATGCCACCATTCCAATAATCAAACAGCCATGGAAAAGATTTTTGAATATTCAATCGGCACCGACACTTGAACCCGGAATTTACTGGAATGCTGAACTGGCCTGGCTCATGGGCTATATGGCACAAAATGCCGGATCAAAACGCGATTGCAATGGCGATATTTCAGGCACCGCTTTTCTGGACCAATGTCAGGTTTGTGTCGGAGGAAATACAGGTCAGACGGCTTGTATTCCATATACTTCAAAAAATAGTATAAACAACGAATCGGATCTGAAGATTTTTCCAAATCCTTCGAAAGGGACTTTCACGATACAGGGATCATCCAACTATCAATGGAAGGTTTTCAATGCGGTTGGGATTCCTTTATTTTCGGGAAAGGATGATACCATTGATTTGACTGACTATACCAGCGGCCTATATTTTTTAAAGATCAGGACTAAAGTATATAAGCTTTTGAATGAATTTTGATTGAAATTGTAATTGTTTAAACCAGTTAAACTTCCATAACCATGAAAAAGAATGTAAAGCGTTTTTGTATTTCTCTTTCCTTTTTCCTTGTCATTTCCTCATTATTGTTTGGTCAGGAAAAAACAAATAAACCCATTATTACCATCGGAAAATTTGAACGGATTTTTGACCAGAGTCTTGGTGAGGATGACGTTTGGTATATGAATGATCACTGTTTCATTAAAGGTCCGGAAGGGAAATGGCACATGATCGGCATTACCGGCCGTGAGGCTCCAAAACCCTGGGCTGAGAACTTTCTGGCACATGCTGTTGCCGACAGTCTTAACGGGAAATGGGTGAAAAAACCTTATGCCATGGCTGCCCGGTCTGATTTGGATGAGATGGTCTTGTGGGCTCCGCACATCATCAAACATGATGACACCTATTACATGTATTATTGTGCCGGAGACCCCGATCACAGGAGGTATCAGATCAATCTGGCAACGAGCAAGGATCTTTACGAATGGTCAAGATACACCGGAAACCCACTTTTTGTGGATGGTTTTGATGGCCGTGACCCATTCATTTTTCATGACGAAATCAACAACCGCTGGATCATGTATTACACGGCAACTATGAAGCCGGAAGGTGGAAATCACATTGTTGGAGCCCGGATCAGTTACGATCTGGTTCATTGGACCAAAGACCGCTATGTGGTATACATTGATCCTGAAAAAGGAACCTGGGGAGGAAATACTGAATCGCCTGTTGTCATTAAGCGCGGCGACTGGTATTATCTGTTTATTGGTCCGGGAGCAAGTTATGTCACCACCAAGGTATTCAAAAGCAGGGACCTTTTTAGCTGGGATCTGACCGATGAAGTGATCACGCTTGAAACTCATGCCGCTGAGATTATCAGGAATGACGACGGCAAATGGTACATCAGTCATTGTGGCTTAAAACGTGGCGGATTATACCTGGCACCTTTTTACTGGCACGATGAAGTTCAGGATAAACTGGACAGCAAATAGAAAAAGGAGATAAGGAAAAAGTCATTTGTAAATGGTAAATAGCTTTATAAAACAATAACGACATGAAAAAAACACAATTTTTATCGATCATTTTATGTTTGCTGGCTCTGGTCGGACCGGCACAAAATGTCAATCTGTTATCCGGATTAACAACCATTCAGGATGGATTGAGATCAAAACGGGTCAGCAGTTATGATCGCTCTGGAGGGAACGGCGATAATATCAGTATGATTAAACCTGGCGAAAGCCGGACCATATTCGACGTTCAGGGCGCCGGAATTATTGACCATATCTGGATTACCATTGCGCCAAGACCGGAAACACTCAATCGTACGAATGTCATTCTCAAAATGTACTGGGATGG
>CAIPKZ010000342.1 GCA_903865775.1 uncultured Prolixibacteraceae bacterium
GCAGCAACTTCTTCAACAATTTCTGCTGGTTCTTCAACCGGAATAATAGCTTCTTCAACTACTTCAACCGATTCTTCAACTGAAGCAATAACTTCTTCAATTGGGGCAACAGTTTCTTCAACTATTGCGTCTTGTGCTTCAACAGTTTCCTGTTTTGCGAGTTCTTCTTGTGGCTCAAGGCCATCTGTGATGTTTTCTGCCATTTAGTAATCAATTAATTAATGAGTTAGACTATATATTTATTTAATGCGCCGCAAAATTAAGACTATTCCTTTATAAAGCAAAGGTTTTTTTATCGAATTTTCGAAAGCCTGGAGAAGTAACATTTAGGAAACATCGGCAGTCCTGTTCATTCATTATGATCGGATTAGTATATAATCTGATATAAAATCTGAAATTCGCTCAATTTCTTATTTCTGTTAAGTAATAATCCTTATTTTTGGACACCCAATTCAAACAGGAAGTATTCTGTTTAGTTCTGGTTTTGTTGAAGTTAGGAATTAAAATTACACGAATGAAAGGAATTATTCTTGCAGGTGGATCCGGCACACGGTTGTATCCAATCACAAAAAGTATTTCGAAGCAAATCATTCCGATTTACGATAAACCGATGATTTATTACCCGTTGTCGGTTTTAATGCTGGCCGGTATTCATGAAATATTAATTATTTCGACCCCAAAAGATATCCATTTGTATCAGGACTTGCTGGAAGATGGCAGTCAGCTTGGATTAAAGCTTGAATATGCCATACAACCTTCGCCTGATGGATTGGCCCAGGCTTTTACCATTGGCGAAAAGTTTATCGGTGACGATTCGGTTTGCATGGTATTGGGCGACAATATATTTTACGGCTATAATTTCAGTGCCATTTTGGAAGAAGCAGCAGCCATCAAAGACGGCGCAATTGTGTTTGGTTACTACGTGAACGATCCTGAACGATATGGGGTTGCCGAGTTTGATGATACAGGTAAAGTATTGTCAATCGAAGAAAAACCTGAGAATCCAAAGTCAAATTATGCAGTCACCGGGCTGTATTTTTACAGTAACGACGTGGTTCAGAAAGCCTTGGCTTTAAAACCTTCGAAACGAGGTGAACTCGAAATTACTGATCTGAACCGTTTATACCTGGAGGAAGGCCGTTTAAATATGAAATTGTTGGGTCGTGGTTTTGCATGGTTGGATACCGGAACGCATGAAAGCCTGATGCAGGCTTCCAATTTCATTCATACCATTGAAGAGCGTCAGGGTTTGAAAGTGTCATGTATTGAGGAAATTGCTTTTCTTCGCGGATATATCACCAAAGAGCAATTGCTCAAATTGGCAGAACCATTGAGGAAAAATCAATACGGCGAATATTTGATCAATTTAGCCAACCGGAAAGTTATATCCTTTTAATGATAGCCCCCTCCAAACCTCCCCCGAAAGGGGAGGCTTAAAAAAACGGTTGTTTTAGCGTGTTCACCTAATTAAAGAGTTGCTCGACTAAAGCTGCCCCAGAAGGGCAAAAGATTTGTAGAAAACAAGAATTGACAACAAGGAAACCGTCCGCGTAAGAAAAATTTTCAAGGCTTTAACCTTCTTCCGGACGAAATTGGGATAGCCTAAAATTACTTATACGAAAGTGAAAAGAACCAAATGAAGATAATTGAAACACCAATCCCCGGACTTTTAATCCTAAAACCACGTGTTTTTTCTGATGACAGGGGCTATTTTTTTGAAAGTTATAATTCCAAAAAGTTTGAAGACTGCGGTATTCCCACCCTTTTTATTCAGGACAATGAATCAAAATCGGGCCATGGGGTAATTCGCGGATTACATTATCAGCTTGAACCTTATTCTCAATGCAAACTCGTTCGGGTAATTCAGGGCAAAGTATACGATGTTGCGGTTGACTGCAGAAAAGGATCACCAACCTTTGGCCAGTCTTTTGGTACTGAACTGAGCGCCGAAAACAAATTGCAGTTTTATATCCCAAAAGGATTCGCTCATGGATTTTCAGTTTTAAGCGAAACGGCCATTTTTTCTTACAAATGCGATTCGCTATACCATCCGGCAGCCGACCGGGGGATTTTCTACAACGATCCGGCTTTGGAAATTAATTGGGGAATCGATTCTTCCGAAGCCATTGTGTCGGCCAAGGACAAGGTGCTTCCTTTATTTGCCGATGCTGAAATGAATTTCAAATTCGATGCGAATGAGTAAAATATTGGTGACAGGTGCCAACGGACAATTGGGTTCCGAAATCCGAAAAATTTCCGGTTCATTCAGCGAAATGGAGTTTTCATTTACCGATGTTGATGAATTAGATATAACCAATTCAGGAAAAGTTGCCGGATTTATGGCTGAAAATAAACCTGAATTTCTGATTAATTGCGCGGCTTACACCAATGTTGACAAAGCCGAGACCGATGAATCAACTGCTACTTTGTTGAATGCAACTGCCGTCGGCATCCTGGCTGAACAATCGGCTAAAATAAACTGCAGAATAATCCATGTTTCAACGGATTATGTGTTTGATGGAAACGGACCAAGACCATACCGTGAAGATAATCCGGTAAATCCGCAATCAGTCTATGGAAAGACGAAGTTGGAAGGAGAACTTTTGTGTCAGAGATCCAATCCGGAAAATTTAATCATCCGCACTTCGTGGC
>CAIPKZ010000343.1 GCA_903865775.1 uncultured Prolixibacteraceae bacterium
CTGATGATTTCACAAACATCTATTTAGTCACCTTTATTGGAAAATAATTCTCATTCCATGCCGCAAATTTATTGGTTGTCAGAAAGATAAGCTTCCTTTTGTCTGAATTCATTAGCCAGATTACTGAAGCATCTGTCGGATCTGAATTGGTTTTAACACCTCCTTCAGCTGAAACCCGGACCGCAGAACCATTGGTGATCTCGTAATAAACCGACTTCAGATCAGCATTTTCAGAAATAGACAATTGGCTTGGCGGCAAAACAACTTTGGGGGCAGATTCTTCATGAAAAAACCTGGTAACCTGGTAAGTTATTGTATCCATATACCGGTTTAAAGTTTTGTAATTATCAAGTTCCGGTTCATGCCCGAGCCCCTTCAGCGAGATTAGCCTGTTTCTGATTCCAAGCAGTTGCAACCGGTCATGTATGGGTTTCGATCCATACATTTTATCCATCAGCAAACGATTAATCATCAACGAATTCTTAAACGGATGGTCGTATTCATAGGGAACAATTCCATCGGCAGTACCATGAATTGAAAGTACCGAAATTTGGTCGTCTGTATTAATAATGTTCACATCGGCAACAGCTCCCCACATATTGGCAACTGCTTTTATGGTGAATTTTTCGGTGTATTTGTTTCCCGACGCTTCAATTTTGGTTACATTTCCTTCCTCGTCAGCCTCTTTAACACGCAATGGTCGCTCGTCATTATTCATAAAAGCCACATTTAGCGAAGCTACTGCACCGGCACTGGTGCCACCAACATAAACCTGGTTCGGATCTATTCCAAGTCCTTCGGCGTTATGGGCAAGATATCGCAGAGCTGCATGTGCGTCCTGAACGGCCCGGTATGCGCTCATTTCAATATCTCCCGGCAGCAATTTAAATCCAAGCCGGTAATCGATTGAAGCAACAACATAGCCGCTCTTTGCCAGTGATGTTGCCAGTGATTGTTCAGCTGCCGACTCCTTGCTTCCAATGTAAAAAGCGCCTCCATGAATCAACATCACCAATGGCCTTTTCTTGAAAACATCAGTTTTGGGATAATAAACATCCAGGTAAAGACTCATTACTTCCGGATCGTTAAACGATTTGACCAATCCCTTTGCCAATACTTCGATGTAGGGGTCATCGGAATATGGCGATCTGGTCCACAGTCCTTTTGCCTTGCCATATAAAAGGTCGCTTTTAACTTCTACCGTGCTGAATATTTCTTTCTTATAACGATCGGTGCGCTTGGGTAGAATTTCAAGCCTTATGGCGCAGCTAAGGGTTGCTTTCTGGTGCCAAAAGAAAAAGCGCTTCTTTTTATTCATCAGTTTTACAATTCCTTCGAAAGATGATGAATCAATTTTAGCTGATTTCATCTTTCCAAGGTACAAGTCAGATTGAAAAATCGGCTGATTCCCTGAGGTATTCAGCAAAAAGGAATGACTTTCTTCAACCGCTTTTCCCCGGTTCAAAACAAAATATCCCTTCAGAATTGAAGAATCAGATTTTTCGGCGACCAGAACAATCCGTTCATTTCCAATCGTACCATCATAAGTACCCCTGTCAGGTGAGCTTTTCTGAGCGAATGATTTTAAATTTACTGTGAAAAAAATTAACAGTATCAAAGAAAATCCGGCAATGAAATGTATTTTTTTATAAGTCTGCATATCAAGCTATTTAAAGACATCCTTCGATCAGATAAACGGAAATGTTTGCACCTTGGTATTCGTAAACACAAAACTACATGAAAAGCGATAGAAAATCTTGAAAAAATCATAGCTTTCCAACTTCTTTTTTAAATGATCCAAACCATAAAAATCACCAAATGATATCAGAGCATCTTATTCCATTAATTTTCGGTATCAGGCCTGAATTTTTATTATTCGGCTTAACTCTTCTTGGAGTCGCACTGTTCCATCGTTACACCCTTTCAGTGGCAATTGTTGGACTTGCTTTTATTCTTGCATTTAAATTTATTTTCATACCCGAATTTAATCTTTCCGAACACCTTTTTGGCCATGTGTCTTTTGTTAACCAGATATTTGACAAGGATATGCGTGTCGGAGAATGGAGCACTTTGCTAAACCTGCTCGGTCTGTTAATTGGATTTTCCATTCTCTCAAGACATTTCGAAGAATCAAGGGTTCCGGAATATGTACCCAATTTGCTGCCTAACGATTGGAAAGGTCCACTTGTATTATTGATCGCAATTTTTGTTCTGTCATCGTTTTTGGACAATATCGCTGCTGCATTAATCGGTGGATCGATCGCGCTGATTGTATTTAATCACAAAGTTCATATCGGTTATGTTGCTGCCATTGTTGCAGCCAGTAATGCTGGTGGTTCGGGAAGTGTGATTGGCGATACCACAACTACCCTGATGTGGATCGAAGGAGTTCATCCGTTTAGCGTATTTCACGGTTATATTGCAGCATTTACTGCATTGGCATTTTTTTCGATATTTGCATCCATCCAGCAGGATAAGTATCAGCGCATTCAAAAGGATGCGAAATCGGATGTGGCTATTGACTGGACCCGCCTTGGCATCGTTGTTTTTATTTTATTATCGACTATTTTGACCAATGTGTTCTTCAATTTTCCGGCTCTCGGAGTATGGATTGCAATTTTGATTGGTGCATTTATCCGAAAGCCAGATTGGATTGAAGCCAAAAATTCCATCGGCGGCTCAATTTTCCTGATTTCACTTGTAACTTGTGCTTCGTTAATGCCTGTCAATGAGTTGCCGGCAGCATCGTGGCAAACGGCCTTCACTCTGGGATTTGTCTCATCGGTTTTTGATAACATTCCACTTACCAAACTGGCCCTCGAACAGAACGGGTACGATTGGGGAATGCTGGCTTATGCCGTAGGATTCGGAGGATCGATGATTTGGTTCGGATCGTCAGCTGGAGTTGCCATTTCATCTAAATTTCATGAAGCCAAATCTGTTTTCAAATGGATTAAGTCAGGCTGGCATATTATTGTTGCTTATATTCTGGGATTCTTTGTGCTTATGTTCTTCATGGGCTGGAATCCTGAACCAATTGTGAAGAAGAATAATTCTGGCAATCCAAAACAAACAATTGAGTTACAAAATCCTATTCCAAAATCGCCACAAAATTAAATGACCCTTTTCCCCATTGAACAGTTTAGACAACAGCCCGATTGCAAATAAATTTTTTGTATCCTTGTAGACCTATTAACTAAAAAATAAATCATGAAAAAACTCACCTCAGTAATTTGTCTGTTACTGATTCTTGTATTCACAGGAATTGCACAAGACAAAAAGATTAATGTATTGGTGTTCTCAAAAACCTCCGGATTCCGTCACAATTCTATTTCATCCGGATTAAAAATGATGAGCGAATTGGCTCAGGATAGAAAATGGAATTTGACAACCACTGAAAACGCCGACCTTTTTACGCCTGATTTTCTGAAAAACTTTGATGTAGTTGTGTTTCTGAATCCAACGATGGAGGTTCTGAACGATCAGCAACAAAAAGATTTTGAAGCATTTATGAATACCGGAAAAGGATTTGCCGGAATCCATGCAGCTGCAGATTGCGAATATGAGTGGCCCTGGTATGGTCAGCTCAACGGAGCATTTTTTAAAACCCATCCAAGATGTCAGGAAGGAACGGTAATTTTTGAAAACACGGATCATCCGTCCATGGTTCCGTTTAAAGGAATGAAAACCTACCGCACCATTGACGAATGGTATACTTTCAAAGAAAATCCACGTGCAAAGGTTCATGTTTTAGCCCGATTGGATGAAACTTCACTGGATGCCGAGACAATGAAAGATGACAAATGGAAAATGGGCGATCATCCGTTAATCTGGTATCAGGAAATTGGACAAACCCGCTCCTACTACACGGTTTTCGGGCATACACCGGAAGCTTTTCAGGATCCAAAAGTGAAAGAGCACATCGGCTGTGCTATTGACTGGGTAGCAAAAAGGAGTTAGGAATCTGTCTCAATTGACATTTTAAAATGTCAGTCAAATAATAAATGGTTAAATGGTCAGAAGGTTTTCCTTCTAACCATTTAACCATTTATCACTTTAACCCGCAAGTAGTGTACGTCTGGTTAATACCTCGAAAACTTTTAGTAATAAATGAGTGAGTTAGCATAGTTCTGATGTATTTCCGAAGTATTTAATTAATTCGTCCTCAATCCTTCTTTTTGACCAGGTATTTGGTATAAAGAATCGACACGGATATTAAAATGATTGCCAGGAGCAGGAATACGAGCACTCTGAAACCAATATCAATACTTGAAAGGTCAACAAAGATTAATTTAAGAGCCGACACGATTAAAATTCCGATGGCCAGCCAGCGGTATTTGATGTTATTAATTAGCCGGCCTACCATAAAAAAAAGCAGGGCTGCAAAAATCCACGAAACGGTAATGTAAGAGGGAGGAAATGCGTGGTAGAATGCAATAAGTGTCATCAGAAATCCAAAAGCTAGGTATAGGTTCCTGATGTATTCAGTTTTTATATTTAATCTTTCCTTTTTCCAGTTGATAAACCTGGCTGTAATAAGCGCCACGAGCATAAACGAGAAATTGGTCGGATTGTGGTCTCCGGAAGTTGACAGGTAAACGATCAGAAGAACCATGAATAAGATGGAATTCATAATTACAATAAATTGCGAACGGAACCAAAGCGCCATAATGACCACCAATAAACTCTGTACCGCGAGTAACATAAATACTTTAGGTAAAAGCAGAATCCCGTAAAACGCAACACTCAGCGCCAGAAAACCATACAAGGCATACATCGAGGCTGTAATTTTCAGGGGCGAACGCGACTGAAGTAAAACAGCATATGCCAGGCAAAAGATAGCAAGTACCGCGAAAACCGGGACATAGTTTGCACTCAGGAAAGTAACCACGGTAATGGCCAGAACCAAGGAAAATAAAAGTCCATTCCAGATAATTGATGTGATGATAAAATCGTCGGAAACATCTTTCTTTTTGGGTATGAGTGCAAGCAGCGAAAGAATAAACCCAGTGGCAAAAATATAGGAATAGCCTATTCCGGGGGATTTAATAAATTCGAGTTTATGGCTCGCAAACGGACTATTTAAAAGCCAGTTCAGGTGGCTCAGATAGATCAGGAAAATGAAGATAAAAACAATCTTCAGCCAGCCCAACCGGTAGTAAAACAACATGACCAACAATGCTACAACTGTTGTTATTCCGGAAGCTATGGGAACTGAATTACTGATTATACCTGAAAAAAGCAGCATGAGTAAAGCCATGCCTGACATTAACTGTGATTTTCGATGATATGACAGATATAGCAAGATTGCTGGAACAATGACTAAAGCGATAATCCCGGTCAGATCGTCCTTGATTAGTGGATCCACCTGAAAAAAGTGGAGTCGCAGAGCCATATAAAACAGCAAGAGATGTCCGGTATAGGCAAAAAGCTTTGACAGGTATGAAAGCGAAATCCGGGTAAAATAGGCTCCGGCATAAATGGCAGCGACAGAAATAAATCCCATCAGCGCTGAAAACACCTGATAGCCTGAATTCTGTAAATACTGAACCAGAAATGATATCCCGAAAAGCAGGACAATGTTTCCAATCCAGGCCATGCCGTATTCACCAACACGTAATTCAATGGAATCACCGGTTTGCAAAGGAATATTAAGCTCAAAGTCATCATCCGGCCGAACTTTATGTGCAGAAATGGATTGAGATTGTTTCCATTCCTGAATGTCAAGTGATGCTTCGATCAGATTAATCCGGTTTTTTAATTCCTCGATTTCATTCCTGAGACTGTTTAATTCCCGGGAATCAGATTTCTCTATTTGCATAATTAACCTCCTAGTTTTTTATTGATTCAAAAAATTCAACAGAGGAAAATAATCAAAGTCAGCCGGTGAATGCAAAGACTTTTTTGGATTAACGATCAACGATCAATGATTAACGATTTTAGATTTTGATGCTTTAAAGTCAAAATCGTTAATCGTTATTCGCTAATCTGCAATCGTTATTCGATATGTTCTTCCGAATGTTTTTTCCAGGGTGGCAGCAACCAAAGCAAAAAAGAAAGAATGATAAAAGGCAGAATGATCCAGAAAGCAGCCATCAAATAACCTTCCAATCCGATCAGTCCGATCTTAAAACTTGTAAATCCCAGAAAACTCTTCGAGAAAAGCTGTCCACCAACTACTACGTTCCAACGCATAAAGAATATCCCCATCAGCACAAGCAGGCTCGACATCAGGTAGAGTGGTTTCCGTATACTTTCTTTTGGTTTATACAGACGGAAAATTCCCAATGTGACGATCGGGACGATAGTTCCAAGCAAACCCTGAAAGATAAAAAGGGTATAGGTCAGTTTTCCTGTAACAAGCATATGAAGAATTTCGAATGATTCTCCTGCTTCGTAAATCCGGTGCACCTGGTCAAGCGATTCAAGGGTAAAATCAAGAACCAACACATAAAAAAGAAATTTTCCTACTTCATCCAAACATGCCATATCAATTTTCACTTTCCTGACCTTGGATACAACAATATAAAGGAACATAACCAGTGCAATACCTGAAACCATTGCTGAAAACAGGAAAATGACCGGCATCAGAACGGTTGACCACCATGGATTTGCTTTGATGGATCCAAAAATAAAACCTACATATCCATGCAGCAGAAATGCTGAAGGGATACCAACCACAGTGATAAAATAACCGAGTTTTTCATCCCAGTCAAGTGTTTTTTTCGAAAGGTCGGTTACCCCAAGTGAAAGGATTTTATAAACAATCCGGAGAACACCTTTTTTCTCCTGTGACCAGAGAACTAGGTCGCGGCGGTAATCGAACCATATTTCGAGTAAAAGAACTACCATCAGGTACCACAAATAGATAAAACCAAAGATAGCCATCGCCGATTGAGGCTGTGGTGTGGTCATAATTTCATACGACCTGAAAGGATGTCCCAGATGTGAAACCAACGGCATGGCTGCTACCATTAGAAAAGCCAAAGCGGTTAATAAGGCCAGGTGATAGGTAGGTTTCAGCACTTCAACTTTAAAAACACGTTCAAGTGAAGCCAGGATAAATGCACCTGCCACCAGCCCGGTAATATAGGGGTAAAGAGCGATCAGGATACTCCAGTTAAGTTCTATTTCGTTGGGGTAAATATAACCGTCAACCTGTTTGAGCATTTCATATAAATGTTCCATCATTATCGTACCTCCGCACTTAATCCGTTATAAAATAATTTTGAAGCCGTATTTAAATTGGGTTTTAATACATGGCAGTTATGCTCCTTCAGGAATTTATGCATGACACCATTCTTGTCGTGCAGATCTCCATAAATTCGGGCACCGGTAGGGCAAACGTCGAAGCATGCCGGATTTAATCCTTTTTTCAGGCGGTGGTAACACAAGGTGCATTTGTCAACTGTATTGGTTTCAGGATGCATGTACCGCGCGCCATAAGGGCATGCCTGAATGCAGTAACGGCAGCCGATGCAATATTCCTTATCGACAAGTACAACTCCTTCAGGACTTTCGTATGTTGCACCGACGGGGCAAACCTGCACACAGGGTGCTTTTTCACAATGGTTGCACATTTTGGGAACAAAAAATGTCTTGAATATATCGGCTTCAGGAACAGTTTGATTCTGACCGTCGATGCCGCCGTTTGGAGATTCAACTTTCAGGCTTCCATCATTTTTGATGGTATACTGCTCTACCCATGATCTGAAAAAGAATGGTTCCAGGGGAACATTATTCTCTGCCTTGCAGGCTCTGGCACAACTTCCGCAACCGATACATTTCTCAATATCGATGCCGATTCCATACCATGGTTTCGACTTTTCCGGTTCGTTTGCGGCAAACAAAACTCCAGTTAACGGATTGCCAGCCGAAGTAGCTACCAATGTACCGGCCAGTACTGCCGACTTTCTTAAAAAGCTACGCCTCGATGCGCTTAATCTTTCAGTTCCCATACTGCATGTGGATTATGGCAATCAATACAATTGGCCTTTTCGGGGTGATGTTCTTTTGTATCAATCTGGTTAATAAGTTCAGTTTTGCGTGCAGGATTCAAGCTGTGACAGACCCCGCAAAATTCCCTGCTGCCGGGTTTAACCAATACTCCTTTTTCCTGATCTTCGATATGCAACGATCCGGGTCCATGACAAACTTCACAGCTAAGTCCTTTGTGAAGGTCAGATGCAAGTTTTGCAGCTTCTTCATCATGGCAATCAGCACAAATATCATTCCCCTCGTAATGTGCAGGGAGAGCGGCAATCTCATCCATGGAGTTGGCCCGGTAATGACCGTATTTCCCGAACGACTCCGGAATCAGAAAATGACGGGCGGTCAGGAAAATTCCGATAAAAAGGACCAGAACTGGTAACAATGTCTTTAGTTGAGGAGGCATGTGTTAAGTTTTTGTTAATTTATTAACTTCAAATTTATGAATTAAACAAGGTAAAGATTTTTGATTCACATGACATAAATCATACTTAATGAGGATATTTCACAGTTTTGAACTGGAAGTAACAGGAGTGATTTTTTGATAGCTTTTCAATATGATGCTCAGGAATAAGCATCACTTAAAAAAATAATTTGAGAATAGATGGAATAAGATTTTATTATTAACAATTTCAGAATGAGCACCTCAAACTCGCCATCGTTTTGAAATTCCTTGGTAATCCGGGATAATAATAGCGGGGCGACTGAGTTCCCGGGGCGGTTGCATTAATTAAAATCATCGAAGCATAATGTGTGTCGAACAAATTCTGTACTCCGGAAGAAAGGCTGAAAGACAGATTTTTGAATGATTTTTCGTATCCGGCCATCAGGTTGGCAAGTTGGTAGGCATCCGTGAATATGGAATTGTCGTCGCACATCGGCATCCGGCCCACAGTTTGGTAATGCAGGTTCAGGAAAAGACCCTTGGTATGCCTCGTTTCAAGCATCCAATTGGTAGTCGATGCTGGTGTTCCGGTCAATTTATTCCCCGAGTAATCATTCCCCTGGTCAACAAATTCGGCAAACCGGTAGTGCGCCAAGTTCGCATTCATCCTGAAATACATCGACCACATGGGCTGATTTATGACCTGATAATCCATTTTGAATTCCAGTCCCGCGTTGTTTGTTCGTCCTGCATTAATTCCCATGTATGCATCATCGGCAGTTCGTTCTGCAACCAGAAGGTTTTTCACAATCAGATAATAGGCTGACAATTCAAAAAACAAGGATTTTCCTACTGAAGCTTTGGTTCCCAATTCGAAATTCCAGCCGGTTTCAGGTTCAATGGAAGTGTTTCGCTGACCGTTCGGCATCAGGGTTTCTTCCAGGCTGGGTGGCGAAAATCCATGACTGATGACCGAATAAATCCTTGTTCTTTCAGAAGTAGCCCAGGTGACAGCCAGTCGTGGTGAAATTACCGGATCAAAACGACGATTGCCGCTCTGATTACCATCAGTCAAAAATTGATCCTGATAGTTGTAGCTGGTTTGGTTCCAGTTGAGGCTGGCCGAAATCAGGAATTTTTCCTGAATATTCATATCCGTCAGGAAAAACAGGTTATTATACCGGCGAAATTCCTGGTTATCAGACAACAGATTACCATCGACCCGCTGGTTATTCTGAAGAGTTCGCCATTGATAGTTTTCTGCAAAAAACTCATCACCAAATACCAGTTTGGTGCTTGTATTTTCTGAAATGTATTTTTTCTCCAGAACAGTGCGTACTCCCTGATAATGAATCTGTTCCTGAAGAATGTTAAAAGGCCGCAATTCGTAGTTTTTGTTGAAATGACCAAAGGTGCTGACTTTTGCCAACCAGTTTTTATTCATTGTCTGCTGAATAGAAATTCCGGCAAAGGCATTGGTGTAATCCTCGTAACCTCGGGCGGCAACCCAGCTTGGCGCTGCTTTTTCAGGTGTTTTCTGAAAAGTTTTCAGATCGATCGAACTTGGAATAAAGGCATACATTTGAATATATGCTGCGAGCAGATCAATTTTTGTGTGGTTTCTGCTTATGATCGAAGTCCAGGTCAGGTTGTGACGGTTGGTTTCATTATTTTCGCGATAACCATTGGAATGCAAATCAGAATAAACCAGCGAATGACCTGATTTTTTTCCTGCAATAGCGAGTTTTCCGGTGTACCCCACCGTTTGGAACGAACTGACCGACACCTGTCCTGCAAATTGACTGGTTCTGGGTTTCACCGGATCAAAGAGCAAAACCCCGCCCAATCCGGAACCATAAAATCCGGAGGACGGACCTTTAATTATTTCGATGTTGGCAATCTGATTCAGATCCAGATCTTCGAGCGTTGTTTCTCCAACTCCGTTGGTTAAAGGAATATCGCCGTAATAGGCTCTTATTTTGTTGCTTCCGTAGGGCGATCGGGATCCAATTCCCCGTATGGTTAAGCGGTTGGTATTGATCGACCCGCTTTGCATCCAGACTCCTGGAATTTTATTTACCGAAGGTGCAAGCGTGAAGCCTGGTTCGCTGCCCAACTGCCGGCCGGTTAATATTCCAATCGATCCCGGCGTGTCAAACAATCGTTTTTCGGATTGAAAAGCTTTGACAATGATTTCCTGAATGTTGACATTTTCAGGAATTAGCCGGATGTTGTATGTGGTTTTTCCGGACGAAACCGGCAACCGAAACATCAAATAACCTTCGGCTTTAAACAGGAGTGAAGACGGAAGCACCGGTAATTGCAACTGAAAGTTACCTTCGGAGAACCGGTATTCGATGGAATCTGAAATAATTTCAAATCTCTGGACCGGCAATTCAGTTGCGGCATCCATAACCCGCCCTGCCAAATGCTGTTGTGCCTGAAGAGAAAAGGATATCAGGAAAAAGAAAAAAACTGCTAAGTTGGAAAAGCCTGACTTCATTAATTCAGCGGATGTTTGA
>CAIPKZ010000344.1 GCA_903865775.1 uncultured Prolixibacteraceae bacterium
CGGGCATTGAATTTCACCTTTCCGGTAACACCTTCGTTTGAACCTGAAAGCCCGGTTAATTCAAGAATGTCATTATTAATTACTTTAAGTGTTTTTTGTAATGGTCCGTCCATCGTAGCAGAAAAAGAAAGTTTTCCAGCTTCGCTTGCTGAAAGCCTCATAACAATCAGTTGGTCAGGTTGCGAGGCAAAAACTTCGCGTTTGTAGCTTACACCACCAACTTTAAAAGTTGAAGTAAAAACCGCCTTTTCAAGGTCGAGTTCACGATAATATTCAGAATATCCGCTTAATCCGGTAAATGTAAGTTGCAAATTTCCAACAATCTGATAGACTGCGCCCTGAAATTGTTTGGCTTTAATCTTAGCGTCGGCCATTTTTTCAGCTTCAGCATATTTCCCATCAAAAATTAACTTGCGAACTTCGGGCAATGCATTAAGGGCATCGGGATTATCGTTATTTGTCGGACTTCCCGACCAGAAAGTCCCTTCATTGAGTTGAATTTTTTCTTTCAACGGATCGCCAAAAACCATTGCGCCAAGCCTACCGTTGCCGATGGGTAAGGCTTCGTTCCATACTGTTGCAGGTTTGGCATACCATAACTTAAGTTTTCCTCCTTGTTGAGCAACAGAAACAGTACAAATCAAAAACACCAACAAATTGATAATAAAAAGCTTCTTCATAATACACTTTCTTCTTTAGGTTTAGGTTATTGTTGCCTGAAAGTTTTATCAGGTATCTTTTATTGTCATCGAGAAATTAGTTTTGAACTACAAATTGTTTATTTACTGATTCGCTGTTATTGCTAAGCTTTATGATATAAGTCCCATTAGCAAGCGCTAACGGAATTTGATAATTTTGCACATATTCCAGTTTTTTAGAGAAAAGTGTTTTCCCTGTCATATCAATTATTTCAATTTTAGCGAATTCAAATCCAGTACTTCTAATATTTAATTCTTGTCCAGCCGGATTTGGAAATATCTCAAAACCGGTATCATCCAACGTTTTCATACCGGTATTGGTGTCTTTTACAAAATTTATCCAGTTGATGTTGGTTTGTCCGTTGGCGAAAAATGCGCGCAGTATTTGTTTACCTTTTTTTAGTGAAACAGTGGTTTTAACTGTTGTCCAGGTTTGCCAGGCTCCGGTTGCGGGGAAACTGGTAGTTGCCAAAGTTTTGGTATCGGTATTTCCGGGTATCTGAAGAATTATTTTGCCAGCTCCCTGGCCAGCAACACGATATTCCAGAGCGTAATTTCCATCTTCAGCCACATCAACAGCAAAATCGAGCCAGTCGCCGGCATCGATATAACCCACATTTTGCCCACCGCCGGTATCACTTGTACCTTCAAATTGAATTCCATAACCGACAGTGTACTTTTCGGCTTCAAGTTTACCAGGAATTGCAAGGTAAACCGGAGCTTTTAGCGAATTCGTTGCCTGCAAATCAGTTATCAATTTCAATTCACCTCCATCGGTTGATCTGATGGTTGATCCGCTGAAATCAACCGAAACCACATCGGCATAACGAACCGGATTTTTCAGGCTTATCGTGATTTTTGTCTTATCGCTGGTAACCTTATCAATCTTGCCAAATGCATCATTGATCTTTACCGAGAAAAAAGGAAATTCATTCGAAACATCCAGTAAATTTTTATTCAGGATTATTTCTACGGAAAGGGCGTTACTGGCGACCGATGCTGAAACAACTTTAGGAGGTTCGCCAGGCGCAAGGTTTTGGACAGGAATAGCCGTAAATGGAAGAAGAACTCCCAAATCATCACTTTGAATTGTATTGCCTGAATAGGAAAGCGTTAAAACATTAGTGCTGAATGTTTTTTGAGCTGGATATAAAATCATTTCCGAAGTGCTCGTTTTAATTTTGATGATCGAATCGACGACGACCTCTTTCCCATCAGAAAAGAATGAAATACTGTTCTTCGACCAGCTTGCTGCCAATAAACTTTTCGAAAATGAAATTAGCACCTGCGACCCGTCGGAATTGGTTGTTGCACCAACTACCCGTGGGGCAGAACCCGGCAACAAATTCTCAATCAACTTATCGATAAAAGCTGTTAATGGCTGACCATCTAATGAAAGCGCATTCCCCGATTGGTAAGATGCGGTTATTTTATCAGTTTTTGTAATTGAAGCTGCGGTGAATAAAACAAAACTATTTTCAGAAGCAAGCCATTTCACCGACTCAACTTTAACGGCATTGTCGTTTACTTTCAGCACAAAACCCGAAAAAATATCCTGCTGCTTCATTTCTTCAGAAATACAAATTCTTACCCCTTCCGAAGGGTTGGAAACGGAACCTGTTTTAAAAACAGGCGCTTTTACCTCAGCAAGAAAATACCTTTTACCTGCCTGAGTAGTGAATTTGTAATTATCGCCTGTTTTTTCTACTGAAATTTTACTGCCGCCTTCGTCAGTTACCTTGAAATTCTTGTCTTTCCAGGGATTTTTCAGGATGCAATCCTTGCCCTTTTCACTATAAATCTGAACATCGCTGATAATACCTTTATCCGAAGAAGCAGAAACTAAAAATGCACCCTCAGCCCTGAAATCTTTAAACTTGGCATTGGCCCATCTGGCAGGCAATGCCGGGAAAATACGGATGACATCACCCCAGCTTTGAAGCATCAAATAGCCAATACTTTCCACACCCGACAAGGGTGTTTCGATTACCGGATTCATGCCTTCTTCATACATTGTATTAAGATGGATTTTTGGTTTCAGATAATCCAATGTAGTTAATGCTTTGTCGCCATTGCCAAGTATTCCGTACATGGCGCAACCTCCGGTAAATGTGTACCCGGCAGCGCCGCTTGTTGTAGAAAGGTCAATCCAGCGGTTTACCGATTTTGTAATAATGTCCTTTGTTTGCTGGTTGTCGTCAATTGTCACTGAATGGTATGGATAGATGGCCAAAAGGTGTGAATAATGGCGGTGGCCTTTATCGAAACCTTGCGTGGGATTTATCATGTAGCCATTTGCATTGGTAGGAAATGGCAATAAATTCTGCAGTTTTTCCTTCCATGTTGCGCGTAGCGGGTCATTCATGGTATATACCGAATCTAATTCCAGAAGCGCTTTCAACGACCAGTCGATACTCATTAATGTGTAGTTCGCATCTTTGTACAATTTGCTGTCGTCGTATTCTGGCGAACGCCCTTCTTTAACGTGGTATTTTCCATCGGCCTCTTTTGATAAAAGTGAAAGTAAGAAAGCAGTACTCTCTTTGAGAATTGGAAATAGGTTTTTGCCTATATTATCATCGGCCGAATATTTCCAGTATTTGTAATAACATTGCAAGGCCCAGGGTAAATTGCCAAACTCGTCGCCCCAGGTACCTTTGCCATCGTAAGCTGTTGAACGTCCGACCATTCCTCCAGGTTTTCCGCCAAACGAAGTGGCGTTGGACCGAAACGCCCCTGACTTGTAAATCCGGTCAATGCCATCGACCAACGAACGCCCGACCTCCAGTTTATTCGCGCTGTACATCGGGTAATAAGCCAGTTGAACATTCAAATTCCACCAAATGGCCGACCAGCCGCATTGGGTAGTCCAGGTTCCTTGGGTATCAATTAATAAACCGGCCTTTTCTGATGAAGTACAACCAAATTTATATACTTGTAACCACCAGAATTTTTGCCAGTAGGAATCTTGTTTTATCTCCAGATAACTGCTTTTCATGTAATCGTTCCACCAGTTGCTATTTCTGGTTAAAGTGGCAACGTCACCTTCAGTTATTACCGAATTCAAGCGGTTGGTAGCATCTAATGTAGCGTTTTGAACGGCTTTGTTTAAATCGTTGATATCATCAGTACCAATGGTTACATAAAAAACCTGGTAGCTGTCGGTTTTCACAAGTTGTGTGGCAACTGCTTGTGCACCGCGGCTTTTCATTTTACTGGTTATCAAATCAATATCGCCCTGCTTGCTTCGTGCAGGTTTTGTAGCTACCTGACTAACAAACTTATTCGGATCTTTTCCTCCACCATAAAATGCGGTGCTAACCGCCCACTGTTCACGGAAACCAATCGTTGCCAGCGATTCCTCACCAGTAGTTTTCATTTTCACAACGAAGGCATTGTTTTTACGATCGGAAATGGCAGTCCAGTTAATCTCACCTTTATCGGTCGAAATAATCCCGCTCGTTTCTCCATTCCAGATATCCATACGCATGGTCTGGCGGGTAGCATTGCCGATTGGGTTAATCACAATATCGCCAATAAAAACCCTTGAATCACACATATCCACTCCACTGATATAATTGTGCGCAACTGCTTTGTAGTGGCCAAGCATCATGCGGATGCCATTTGGATTTTTATTGTCCTGAGTAATCATAGCTCCCTGAACACCATCGCCAATAAAAGCGCCTTTAAAGAAACTCGAATCGAGGTTATTGTTCCAAACCAGATCGTTTTTAGAAACTTGTTCTGCCCAGTTAATGTCCTGAGCTTCGAGCCCAAATGATAAAATACTCATGACACAAATGAGTATGATATTCCTGTAATTTTTGATAATAAGCATAGTTGGCAGTTAATAGTTGATTAATGAATTAAAATAACAATCAATAAATCAGTTTAGTATGGTTATTTTTTTAACCCGTTTCTCTTTTGAATTACTCAATGCAATCAAATAATAGCCATCGGCCAAATTGATTGGAATACTTGCTTCTGATTCAAAACTACTTTCCTTTGAATACAGTACTTTTCCATTGATATCACATATTTCAGTTTTCGTGTATTCAAATCCATTACTTCTGATTTTCAATTCATTGCTCGCCGGATTTGGATAAATCTCAAAACCAGTATCATTCATTGTTTTGATTCCGGTATTTGTATCTTTTACGAAACTAATCCAATTGATATTGGTCTGTCCGTTAGCGAAAAATGTGCGTATGATTTGATTGCCTTTCTTCAGTGCAACAGTCGCTTTAACTGTTGTCCAGGTTTGCCAGCTTCCAGTTGCGGGGAAAGTAGTTATAGCTAATACTTTGGTGTCGTTAATTGCGGGTATTTGAAGGATTATTTTTCCAGCTCCCTGACCTGCAACACGATATTCGACTGTATAATTTCCATCTTCTGCCACATCCACAGCAAAATCGAGCCAATCGTTGGCATCAATGTAACCAACATTTTGTCCTCCACCAGCATCGCTTGTTCCTTCGATTTGAACACCAAAGCTTTGTGTGCTTTTTTCGGCCTCCAATTTACCTGGTATTTTAAAATAGCTTGGGGCTTTAATGCTGTTTACAATTTCAAAATTGTTAATTTCAGTCAGTACACCTCCATCTGTAGCCATTATTTCGCCGCCTTTAAAGTTAAGAAAGAGTTTATCGCCAAACCGAACAGGAAATTTTAGGTTGAGAACGATCTTATTTGACTCGCTGCTGATTGAAGCAAGAGTTGCTTTGATTTCGTTGATATTAAGTAAAAACAACTTTTGCACCTGAGCAATTCCCATTAATGTTTTTGTAAATTCAATTTCGATCCCTAGACCGTTGTTTATTAGTTTACCGGATTTTATGGAAGGGGGAAAGCCTGGCGAATTGTTGAAGATCAGGAATGAATCGATTGGTTTCAAAATCCCGTTATCTACACTTTTAATGGATAAATCACTATAAGAAAGCACGATAAGGTCTTCGAGATAAATTTTTTCGGAGGGCTTAATTTCTATTAAAGTAAAATCAGTTGCATTTAAATCGACAGAACCAATTGTCAGTTGCTTATTTGTATTCTTGTTCGTGAAAACCAATGAACCTGTCACCGAAGGCAACTGCATTTTTTGGTTAAAGCGAAGATTTATAATAGTTCCATCGATATTGGTTTCAGCTGAAACCAGACGGGGTGAAGCACCGGGAAGCAAATTCTCAACAATTTTGTTGCTAAAATCAACCAGTTTATAATCATCAACAGAGATTACTGTGCCATTGGAATAGGATAAAATTATTTCATCTTCTTTAGTAAGCTCTTTATCAATATTTAAAACAATAGAATGATTGTCTGAAGATGTGCTGATACTTCTGATCGGTTCTTCAACCTGATTTATTTTAATTGTGAAGCCTTTGATGCTATCATGCGGAATAATTTCCTTTGTAAAACTAACCTGAATGGATTTTGGATTTGTATCTACTTTTCCTGATTTGAATTCAGGAGCTTTTACTTCAGAAATAACATATTTTGCTCCTGACTGAGTCGCAAAACTGCACACATTTCCTTCAATCTTATAGGGAATTTTTTCGCCAGCCGCGTTTGTAATTAACAACTTTTGCCCTTCCCAAGGGTTCACAAAAGTTGCTGAAGTACTTTTGGCAGTATACTTAAACTCACTCAACCGCAAGCGGAAAACGGTATTTAGTTCATCCCAGTTTTCACCATCGGGTAAAAGTATCAGGTAACCTTTTTCATTTTTTATTAATTGCAGCGGTTTGTGTTTAGCTAAAATTTCAACCGAATCGAATACCCTGCCATCAGCAGAATTTGGTATTCTTATGAATCTGTCGGTACGTTTATTTAGTACATGAATATATTCATATAACCCATTTAATGATTGTGTTGCCACATAACCATTCGATAGGTTATTTATTTTAGAACCTTCTTTGGTAAGAAATGAGGTACTAGGTTTGGTTTTTTTAACTGATTCAGAAACAGGTTTCAAATAAGCATTTACCTGTTTATTGATATCTAAAATATTGCTCTCCCATTCACCATTTACAAACGGAGCAAATGCCCAGCTTACACCACCGTTTGTATTGGTTGCTGCCTCAAGAACAGTGTATTTATAGATCGATTTAGCATCGAACTTTGGTTGCCCTCCTGTACTTGCCCACCAGTTACCACCTTGTATCAAGGCTATATTTCTCTGGTAAGTTGGCCAGGTTGTAACATCATTGTTGTAAACCGGAGGGAAATCACTGTTAAATCCATAGTCATTACCGCCCGGCGAGCCAACTTCTTTTGAACTGTAGGGCAATCCGTGATCGGGTGTACCGTTGGCAACCATCGCTGCTGTCGGATTTGTTTTCCGAATGGTTGCCATCATCCGTTTCTTGTCAACCCAGGTCGAAGGCACCCATGTTCCATCGAACCAATAGGCACAAACCTTCTCTCCATATCGCGACGACATTTCATCATAAACAGCATTTACAAAATCGTTCCATTTTGTTGAGTTGCCATTCACCGCATCAACATAACCGGAATTGATCATGTCCTGAGTTATTTTACCGGTTTTGTTGTCATACATGAAATAGCCAGAACCCTGTGGATGATAATCGTGCCCAACAAAAATATGGGTATAGATACTGAATTGTATGCCTCTGACTGCAAGTGAATCCATGATTTCGCCAAGCAAATCGCGTTTGGAGGTATAATGATCTTTCTGATCGAATCCATAATCGGCCATTACTTTACTGGGATAAAGTACTCCCATATTGGCATGCCAGGCGGTAAAAATCACATATTCAAAGCCCATAACCTGAACATCGTTGGCAAATTTCTGTACATCGAATTTCTCGACAAATTCATCAATATTTGCCGGAAATCCTCCTTTGGGGGATAATGGAGTCATTCCACCATATTCGCCACCAAATACATAATGTACAAACAATCCATATTTCATCGACTCCCATGTAGCCGAGTTGTTTTTTTCCTGAGAACTAGCCTTACTTGCAGTTAAGGCAATTATCAGTACTAAAAGTGCGATAGCTTTTAGGCTACCAATGAGTGTTATTTTCATGATTTTAAAGGTTTATTGATATGTGTTATCAATACAAAATTTCATTTAGCTTGTCAATTTTTTATAATAATGAGGAAGGTTTAGTTGAAAATGATTCCATTATTAATAATGCGTACAACCTTGCAAAGCTAGTTATGTGATAACTTGAACACATTAGCATTTTCGATCAAAATCTATAACAATCTTATCAAAAATGAAATGATAGTTGTTTCATTGCATCACTGATGAATTTAATTTATAAGTCTATTAAAGGAGGTTCTTTGGATTTGAAAAATTCATGATATTAGAGTTTTTTATCAACTCTTGCATTTGCTGTTTTTTCAGTAGTTATTATTCAGTGGTCAATCCTTCATAAATGAGGTTAAAATGGATATTTCAGAGGGAGACTTGTTTGCTTACTATAAAGGGAAAGGAATAAAATGGGTTGCAACTTCCATCCATTAGGGGAGCCATGCAGGATAAAAGGTCAGTTTCGACTTCTTGTCTTTTTTTTTGTCCCTCTGCAAACCTTGCTGGCATTGAGTAAAACCTGAATGGGTGTCGTGAATTCGTAGGTTGCAACTTTTGATTTCTCCAAAACGATTTTTTTCGAAAAGATACAACTTAGTCCTACCTGGTCTTTTTCAACTCGTTGTTTCATCGTTTCAAATTCTACCACTTAAAAATTGTTACTGGCTGGTCAGTTTGCCAGTGACTTACAGTCAAAATTTTTGATTTAGGTGAGACATTGTACGTTCTCAAAATACCTTTAATTTATAAAGAAGCGGTGTAACCCTATGTTCGATTCTTTTGGCTGTATTAAAACACTTGCATCCAGGTCATCTAATTTATAAATTGCAGTAATCACATTATCATCTGCAATTGTTATACTTGTAGTCCAACATTTTGCTGAATGAAAGAAATCAATATGCGAAGGAAACAATCAAGGTACAATCTACTGCTTATTATACTGGCATTTCATTGTTTACAACTCTTTTCACAGGAAAAGTCTGTTTTGGAGTTTGTAAATCCAATGATTGGAACGACCAATACCAAAATGGCCAGTCGTTGGGGTTCCGAAGGAGGCACTTACCCTGGAGCTGTTGCGCCTTTTGGTCTGGTGCAATTATCGCCCGAAACGAGGATCACTAATTCTAAAGGATACAATTTCGCCGATAGTACGATCTTCTTTTTTACTTGTGTCAGTCATTTGAGCGGTTATCCAAGCGGTTCTTCCGGAATGATAAAAGTGATGCCATTGGGAGATGAATCAAAAACAGAACCCGGAGAATATTTCCGGTCATTCAATCATCAGAACGAAATCGCTGACCCAGGATATTATCGTGTAAAGTTCAGCGATGATGGAACAATTGTCGAAGCAACCGCTTCTGGGAGAACCGGAATGTTTCGGTTTACTTTTCCGCCAAAATGCAAACCAAGGATTTATCTGGGTGATTTGGGACATATTGAAATTGTTTCAAAAAGAACAGTTCAAGGTTCTGCTTTCAATTCAATTCTTTCCTTCAACGCGGATTTTATTCTGAAGGAAGATATTTCCGGAGGCTGTATTCTCACATTTCCAGCGGCCAAATCAGGAAAAAATGAACTAATTCTAAAGCTTGGAGTTTCCTTAGTCGATTCAAAAAGTACACAACAGAACGTTGCCGTTGAAGCTGAAACCTTGAATTTCGATCAGTTTAGAGCCGGAAATCAAAAAAAATGGGTGGATGCTTTATCCGTCATCGAAATTGAGGATACAAGCGTAACAAATAAAACAATCTTTTACACAGCACTTTACCATTCAATGTTGCTGCCCTGGGTTATTTCAGACGTTAACGGGATGTACAAAGGCGCTGATGGAAAGATCCACAAGACCAATGGGAAAAATCAATACAGCGGCTTTTCACCCTGGGATACGTTTCGGTCGCTGCATCCATTGCTATGCCTGATTGCCCCCGACCGGCAAAACGACATGATACTTTCGATGCTTGATCATTTTGAGCAATGCGGAGAACTGCCGAAAGGGCCAATGACCGGGAACCACATCATCGCCATCATTGTGGATTCTTATCTGAAAGGCATCAATAATTTCTCTCCTTCAGTGGCCTACAAAGCAATGCAGACAAGTTTGAATTCCTCATCCAAAACTGAGGATTTTGCGGCTTACAATGAATTGGGATTTGTCCCGTTTTCCCTGTCCGAATCGGTAACAAAAACAGTGGAATACGCCTACGACGACTGGGTTTTAGCTCAATTTGCAGGAAAAGTGATGAACGATCAGAGCGAATTTCTAAGGTTACAGAAAAGAAGTTTTAGCTACCGAAACCTGTTTTATCCTGAAGCCTTGGCTTTGTTGCCCCGGAATGACAATCATTTTATTCCGGAACCTTCGAATTCGGGTTACAAGGAAGGCGACAAATGGAGCTATTCGATGTTTGTACCGCACAATCCCAAAGATTTAATCAATCTGATGGGTGGCGATTTGGAGTTTACTTCAAACCTGGATTCAGCGCTTACCAGTCAAAAAATAATGTTTGACAATGAGCCGGTTTTGCATGTTCCTTATCTTTTTAACTATGCAAGTCATCCCGAAAATACGCAAAAATGGGTAAGAAAAATCATGAAAACTCATTACACCAATTCAGCCGATGGGTTGCCCGGAAATGACGATTTGGGTTCATTGTCAGGTTGGTACGTTTTCTCGGCTTTGGGATTTTTCCCGACCTGTCCCGGACAGCCAAATTACGATCTCGGTTCACCAATTTTCAAAAAAGCAACTATTCATCTTCAGGATGGGAAAAGTATTGTCATCAATTCAGAGAATAATTCGGACGATCATGTTTTTGTCAGCGGCCTTAAGCTCAATGGTAAGGAATACCAAAAGTCGTGGATTTCGCATTCATCCATCCTGCAAGGAGGTGAGCTGACCTTCACGATGGATAAAATTCCCGCCACTTTTCAATCTTTTGGCTCCGATTATGCAGCACCTTCAGAAACTACCGCCAGTCCTGATTTCCACCTTTCTGATTTTTATTCAAACCTGAAACAGGTTTTGCCGGATCAATCCTTTTTTGTGCATTTCAAGCTCGAAAACAAAGGCTGTAAAGGGACAAAAATCGTGAGACTTCTGGTTGACAGGAATGAATATGGAAGGAAAAATCTGCTTGTTGATGAAAATTCTGTTGTAAACGACTCGTTGGAATGCAAACTTTACCCGATTGGTAAACGAATTCTTCGGATTGACGACCGGCATGAATTGGAAATTGAGGTAATTTCACCACCAAATAAACAAAAATCAACTATTGAAGTTATTTCGTTGGAAAGTGCGTTCATTGGCAAAAAAGACGAAGCGCTCTATTTCAGTTACAAATTACAGAACAAGGGAGGAATCCGTGAAAAGATTAACATTTCAGTCATGGCTGATGATACCGTTTCCGAACAAAAGTCGTTTGAACTGAATGCCGGAGAAATCGTTCAGGTTGCATCAAAACTGGTATTTAAAAGGGCAGGATTTCATCGGCTGACTGTTGGTTCAAAATCGAAAACCATAAAAATGTTTTCAGAAAATAACGGTTCAAAAGTGCTTGATATTTCGGCTGGCAGCAGATCCGGAGATATCCTGACCGATCATTCCGGATTCTTGAATCATGGATTCATCAGGCGAAAGGGTGGATTTTGGCGCGAAATAGAAACCGGCTCCGACTGTTTTATTGAATTTGAAAATAGTGAAAGTCTTGATCAGTTAAGCGGAAAAATAACTGTCATGGCTTGGATAAAACCTTCGGAAAGAAATAGCGAACTTGCCGACATCATCACCAAAGGTGATTTTATTGCCCTTCAGGAGGCCGGAAATAAAACACTTTCGTTTTTCGCCGGTGGCTGGGGGCGTGGAAGTTGCGATGTACCTTTGCCCGAAAACTGGGCGAATACCTGGCACCATATTGCCGGTGTCAGCGACGGGAACAGTCTTAAGGTTTTTATCGATGGTCGTGAATCGGGCAGGCTGAATATTGGTACTCCGGTCAACTTGTCTTCGAAGGCAAAATGGATGATTGGCCGGAATGAGGAATTTCCGGAACAACGCTATTTTCATGGTTTTGTGGATCATGTCAAAATCTTCACCGAAGCATTGAATGCCTTGGAAATTAAACAGGAAATGCAAAACGGCCGGCCAGATCAGACAAACTAACTTTCGGACAACTTATAAGAACAATTAAAACTAATTCTATGAATTCGAGACGTGAATTTTTCCTGAAAACCGCTATGATCGCAGGCGCAACAGCAATGCCCGGTGTGAAAGTTATGGCCAACGATCCGGTTCAGACCTCAGCAACAACTACCGGTAAGCTGCCTTACAAAAACACCTACATCAAAAATGTGTTTGTCACTGAAAACGATTTCAGGAATGCCAAACCCAATATCATCGCTTCGCCGGGATTCGCCAAAGCCAGAGAAATTTTGCCGGTTCCCTTCTGGAAAGGGAACGAAATGGCCATCGATATGTACTGGAAAACCTGGGAAATTGCTTTTAAAAACATCAAAGATCCGGCAGCAGAATCCGGGTTTATTACTTCGTATATCGACACGGCTTATAATGGCAACATTTTCATGTGGGATTCGAATTTTATCACGCTTTTTGCACGGTACGGTTCACGGGCATATCCGTTCCAGAAAACGCTGGATAATTTTTACGCCAAACAGCATGCCGATGGATTTATCTGCCGTGAAATCTGGGGAAATACCGGAGAAGATTGCTTTCACCGGTACGATCCAACCAGCACCGGACCAAACCTGATTCCGTGGAGCGAGATGGAATATTTTCAACATTTTGGCGAATGGGAAAGGGTGCATAAAATATTTCCGGTTTTGGTGGCCTATTACCAGTGGCTTAAACTGAACCGCACCTGGCAGGACGGCTCCTACTGGTCGAGCGGCTGGGGAACCGGAATGGACAACCAACCCAGAGTTCCGAAAAATTTCAATCCAATATTTTCTCATGGACAAATGACATGGTTAGATACTTGTCTGCAACAGCTTTTCATCGGGAAATTGCTGGTTGACTTTGGCTTTTTTGTTGAACGCTGGCAGGAAATCGAAGAAATTGAAGATGAAACAAAATCGCTGAAAAAACTCATCAGGGAGAAACTCTGGAATCCGAAAACCAACTTTTTCTACGATAAATTTGCCGATGGCAGCCAGGGAACTTTAATGAGTATTGGCGCCTATTGGGCTTTATGGACCGACATTCTGGACAAAGATGAATTAAAAGCTTTTGTCGCCCATCTTTCTGATCCGGCTACCTTCTATCGCAAACACCCGGTTCCATCCATTCCGGCCAACCATGAAAAGTATCAGGCTGACGGCAGGTACTGGCAAGGTGGCGTTTGGGCACCAACAAATTACATGATAATTAAAGGGCTTCAGCGAAACGGATTTTACAAGCAGGCATTTGATCTGGCAATCCGGCATCACGGACAGGTTTCCGAGGTATTCAAAAAAACAAATACTTTTTGGGAATATTATTCTCCTGAAACAACTGATCCGGGATTACTTGCCCGACCTGATTTTGTGGGTTGGACTGGACTTGTGCCTGTTGCCGTTCTTTTTGAATCGATTTTTGGAATTAACCCGAATTTCCTGAAAAAAACAATTGAATGGCATGTCAACCTCACCGACGAACATGGAATCGACCGTTATCCGATTGGTCCGGATGGGATGCTTTCGCTGAAATGTGCTGCCCGGAGTTCAGCCAAACAAAGGCCATCGCTGGAGATTAATTCAAATGTTGAACTGAAATTGCTGCTTAGCTGGGACGGTGGTTCTGAAACCATCCAATTACAACAAGGAATTAATAAAATCTAAAATGATGAACCGCAGAAATTTTGCTAAAAAAACCTTGTTAAGTGCCGGAGCTCTGGCACTTGCTCCCCGTATATTTTCAGCTCCGACACTTCAGTTTGAATCAAAACGTCCGATAGTTTCGAAACGCTTGTTTGTGAGTGAGGCTGTTGAGAATGAAATTAAGCGGATCAAAAAAGACATTGCCGATCCGGAGATTTCGTGGCTATTCGAAAACTGTTATCCCAATACGCTCGATACAACGGTTCATTTTACAGAAAGTGACGGTGTGCCGGATTCGTTCATCATAACCGGTGACATCAATGCCATGTGGCTGCGCGATTCAACGGCTCAGGTATGGCCGTATCTGCATCTGGCAAAAAGCGATCAGCATCTGAAGAAACTTTTCGTCGGCCTGATAAACCGGCAAACCCAGTGTATTTTGATAGATCCGTATGCCAATGCCTTCAATTTTGGCCCAACCGGAAGCGAGTGGAAAAGCGATTTAACCGATATGAAACCGGAGCTGCACGAACGCAAATGGGAAATTGATTCGCTTTGTTATCCCATGCGTTTGAGTTTCCATTACTGGAAAACAACCGGAGACAGTTTGCCTTTTAACCAGCAATGGCTGGCTGCTGCAAAAACAATTGTGAAAACCTTCAAGGAACAGCAACGCATTGCCGGCAAAGGGCCCTATCATTTTATGCGGCTTACCGAAAAACAAACCGATACGGTTATTGGCGACGGTTACGGAAATCCAGTAAAACCAAACGGACTAATTTGCTCAACTTTCCGTCCTTCCGACGACGCTACCACATATTTGTACCTGATTCCATCCAACTTTTTCGCCATGGTTTCGCTGAGGCAAATGGCCGAACTGGTTACCGCTGTTTTTAACGACCAGGCTTTTGCCGGTGAATGCATTCATTTAGCTGAGACCATTGATAAAACCCTGAAACAATTTGCAGTAGCCGATCACCTGAATTACGGGAAAGTAATTGCTTTTGAAGTTGATGGTTTTGGGAATCGTTTGTTCATGGATGATTCAAATATTCCCAGTCTGTTGGCTTTGCCATATCTGGGATGTGTGGATTTGAGTGAGGAAGTTTATCAGAATACCCGTCGATTTGTTTTGAGCAAGGACAATCCATGGTATTTCGAAGGCAAAGTTGCTGCTGGAATTGGTGGTCCGCATGTGGGTGAAAATATGATCTGGCCAATGAGCCTCATCGTTCGCGCCATGACTTCCGACGATGATCAGGAAATTATTCAATGTTTGCGCTGGCTGAAAAATACACATGCCGGAACCGGTTTTATGCACGAAACATTTCATCAGGACAATCCTGAAAAGTACACTCGATCCTGGTTTGCCTGGGCCAATACACTTTTTGGCGAGTTGATTGTGAAAGTTCATCAGGAAAGAAAACACCTTTTAGATCAAATTTTGTAATCGTTTTCATTCAATCTAAAAATCACGAAAATCGTCACTTTCCTGATTTGTCGTCATTCTTAAATGCCGATAAATATTCAGTTGGTGTCAGGTTCATTACCCGTTTAAACTGGTCGTTGAAGTGGGAAAGGTTATTAAAACCACTTTCCAGGCTTGCCATGGAAATTGACATGTTACCTTCAACCATTATTTTGCAGGCATGTCCAATCCTTATCTCATTCAGAAACGACAGGAAAGTTTTGCCCGCATGTTTTTTAAAATATCTGCAAAAAGCTGTAGGTGAAAGATTTACACTACTGGCAACATCTTCAAGTTTTATCGTTTTGGTGAAATTATGGATGATATGCTCATGGATTTTATTAAAGCGGTAAAAATCATAAGTATTGATGGTCTTGGAATATCCTACACTTGAATGGTATTTGTAGTCTTTCGAATTGGCCATCATATCAAGCAGAATGATTAATTCTGTTATCCGGTTGATTCCCGAAAGCTCGAAAATTTTAATGATCTGCTCGCTCAGAATTTTTCTGCTTTTACTGAAAAACTGAATACCTCTTTGCGATCTTTCAAGAAATTCTTTGATTGCATTCATTTCGGGCAGACTAATGAAATTAGACTCAAAAATGTCTTTTTTAAACTGAATAATAAGCGCTTTAACTCCAGTTTTATCTTTGCCTTCCGAATATTTCGGGTCACTCTTCCACCAGTGAGGAATGTTTTCTCCAATAATGCTGATTTCACCTTCAGTAAAACGACGAATGCCATCGCCAACATAACTTGTTCCTGAACTTTTAACTACAAAGAGAATTTCAATCTCGGGATGAAAATGCCAGGGAACCGAAAAATGAGGTTTTTCTTCATCAAAAAAAATCACCGATTCGGTAGGTGACGACACAAGTTTCTGAAAGAATGGTTTCATTATACTAACGTTATTAGCCGATTTCAATAAATACAGATGACAATTGCTAAAATAGCATTATTGTAAGGTAATATTGAATTATTTCTCCCTTTTTTTTTATCTACATTTATTTCTGAAATTTGATAAAAAACAGGAGGATGGATTCAAGCAGCTTATTTACTGAGGGGGATTTAAATATTTCGGAAGAGCGCCAAAAATGGAATCAGGAAATTCGTGATCCCTTAACGAGCGAAATTCTTCAGGAAGATGCACGCTATTTCCTGCATCAGTCCATGTCAACTCCTTGTTTGGATGTTTTGGGCAGCTGCAAAGGAAGTGGCATAACTACCATTTCCGGCAAACATTTGTTGGATTTTCATGGAAATAATGTGCACCAGCTTGGCTATGGGAATGATTTTATTATTGCCAGGATTGTTGAACAAATGGAACGCCTGTCGTTTTCTCCGCGAAGGTACACCAATCAACCAGCTGTTGAGCTTGCTAAAAAGCTGGCCACACTTTTACCCGGCGACCTCAATCGCAGTTTGTTTGCTCCCGGCGGAACTTCCGTAATTGGAATAGCATTGAAACTTGCGCGGATTGTAACCGGAAAACACAAAATAGTTTCACTTTGGGATTCGTTCCACGGAGCGTCAATGGATGCCATTGCAGCCGGAGGCGAGGCTGTGTTTAAAAAGTATTTGGGTCCGCTGATGCCGGGTGTTATTAATATTCCTCCACCAACCACCTATCGGGGAATTTTTGGAAATTCGGAGGAAGACCAGATCAAAGATGCTGATTACCTCGAATATGTCATTGAAAAAGAAGGTGAAATTGGTGCTTTTCTGGCCGAAACCGTTCGCAATACCGATGTTCAAATTCCTTCAAAAGCATACTGGCAGCGTATCCGCGAAATATGCGACAAACATGGAGTGCTGCTGATCTTGGATGAAATTCCGGTAGCGCTTGGCCGAACCGGCAAAATGTTTGCCTTCGAGAACTTCGGCATCGAACCAGATATGCTTTGCCTTGGAAAAGGATTGGGAGGTGGAATCATTCCTTTTGCGGCCATGATTACCCGGGATAAATTTAACGTGGCACAAGACGTTTCGCTGGGTCATTATACCCATGAGAAAAATCCTTTGGGCAGCGTCGCAGCATTGGCATCCATCAATTACATCGAAACGAATCAGCTGCTGGAAAAGGTTCAGAATGACAGTAAATACATGGAAACTGAACTGAATAAGCTGAAAGAGAAATTTCAGTTGATCGGTGATATTCGGGGAATCGGGCTTCTTTGGGGAATTGAATTGGTAAAAAATCGCCAGTCCAGGGAAAAGGCCAGCGAAGCGGCTGAAAAAATCATGTATGACTGTTTGCGTGAGGGGTTAAGCTTTAAGGTTTCGCAGGGAAACGTGCTGCAACTTTCGCCGGCACTCACCATCAGCCGCGATGAGTTGATCCAAGCCATTGCAATTTTGTCAAACGCAATAAATAAAAATTCATGAAATGTGCATGTTCTGTTAGAACTCAAACATGGATGAATATTCACATGCGAGTCACATTCAACTAAAAAAAATAACTTATATTCAGATGAATAAACTTAAAAATATTAAGGCCGTAATTTTTGATTGGGCCGGAACTATCGTCGATTACGGATGTATTGCCCCGGCACAGGTTTTTATCGAAGTTTTCAGGAAAAGAGGTATTACGGTGACTATTGATGAAGCCCGTGCTCCGATGGGTTTGGCAAAAAAAGATCATGTTCGGGCAATCATTCGTTGCGAATCGGTCGAAAAACAGTGGATTTCCAGATTTGGTCAAATTTCTTTTGAAAAGGATGTTGACGAAATATATTCGGAACTGGAGCCTGCCTTATCCATGATTGTAAAAAACTACAGTGAACCAATTCCCGGAGCAGTTGAGCTGATCAATTTGCTTCGAAATCAGGGAATAAAAGTTGGTTCAACTACCGGATATGTGGCCGGAATGATGGACAATATTTTGCCTCATGCAATTGCAAAAGGTTTGGTCATCGATTCAGTTGTAAACTCGTCTGAAGTTCCTGCCGGACGCCCTGCGCCGTGGATGATTTACCGCAACTGTGAAAAAATGGACGTTTTCCCCTTAATACAGATCATCAAAATCGGTGATACTGTTGCCGATATTCAGGAAGGAAACAATGCCGGAGTCTGGACCATCGGTTTAACCAGATCGGGCAATGAAATTGGACTTTCTCTTGAAGAATCTGAAAAGGCTGATCCGGTTTGGTTGTCAGAAAAACTGACTTTTGCCAGACAAAAATTACTGAATGCCGGAGCCGACTTTGTGGCTGAAGGTGTTTGGGATTGCTGGCCAATCCTTGAAGAAATTGACCGAAGAATTGGATCACGCTGATTTTTTATAGTTCCAAAATTGAGTCTACTCCGAAAAGTCAAAAACACCTAAATCCCCTGAAGGGGACTTTGAAGAGTTTCTTGATTTTCAACGAGTAATCAGTTCAGGTTCACACCACCTATTCAGTCCATTCTGGCATTTGGTGCAGCTATTGAAGCATTGAAAGCGGAAGGTGGAATTGAAAGTAGATCTGCCCGTTACCAGCAAAATTATCATCGATTAATCGAAGGAACCGAAGCCCTCGGCCTGAAAACCTATCTCAACAAAAAGGATCCAGGGTATATCATTACTGCATTTCTTTTTCCTGAATATCCATATTGTGATTTTACACAATTTTACGAAAAGCTTCACGAACGTGGTCAGGTTATTTATCAGGGAAGGTTATCTGACACAGATTGTGTCGGTATAGGCAATATTGGCCAGCTTTATTTGGAAGATATTGAACCTTTACTGGTATCAATCCGTTCTGATACGAACGAAATGAATTTTCCATGCTCCGAAATTTCTATCATCCGAAACTTTTAAAACCTAGTTTTCCCATTCTTCAAAGCAACTTCATACATAGCTTTTTTGCGGTATTTTGCTGTCAGAGCTTTAAAAAATAGTTTTAGTTAACTAACAATATTAGCAGAATATATAGGTTTGGTGTCATTTAGGCTAAAATAGCATTACATGTGGATAAAAAAGCAAAAGTGAAGGGAGATAATCCTTCCTATGTTTGCTTCGACTAAATATAATTAAGACTAACTGATGAGAGAATTTGCGAGGATAGATTGGATTGTCTTTCTGGGATATGCCGCAATCATTGTATTTACCGGATTGTGGGTGTCCAGAACGAAAAAGGGGGAGCAAAAAACTACTTCAGACTATTTCCTGGCAGGCCGTTCACTTCCATGGTGGACCATTGGTGCTGCGTTGCTTGCGGCCAATATATCAGCCGAACATTTTATTGCCATGTCAGGCTCAGGCTACGCAGTTGGGTTAGCGATAGCCGCTTATGAATGGATAGCTGCGATTGTATTGATTTTTGTTGCCAAGTATTTTCTTCCCGTATTTATTAAAAAGGGGATTTATACCATGCCTCAGTTTTTGGCTCAACGCTACGATAAGCGGGTGAGTACCATCATGGCAGTTTTCTGGGTATTGGTTTATATTTTCGTCAACATGACTGCTGTTCTCTACCTGGGGGCGCTGGCCATGGAGCGGATTATTGGCGTTCCAATGATTTATGGGATTATTGGATTTGCATTCTTTTCAGCTTTATACTCTTTATGGGGCGGAATGAAAGCCATTGCCTGGACCGATGTAATCAATGTTTGTGTGCTGATTTTTGGTGGATTGGTAACCACCTTTCTGGCAGTCAGCGCACTGGGTGTTGACCATGGCTTTATTTCAGGGTTTGGTGAACTCATTCAAAAAGCTCCGGAAAAATTTCACATGATTATTGAAAAGGGGACAGTTTTTGTCCCGGATGGAATGGGTGGAAAGAAGGATGCTTTTACCGATCTCCCCGGATTAGGCGTGGTTCTTGGTTCGATGTGGCTGACCAACATGTCATTCTGGGGCTTTAACCAGTTCATCATTCAACGCGGACTGGCAGGAAAAAGCCTGAAGGAAGCTCAATACGGAGTTGTTTTTGCCGGCTACCTGAAATTATTGATTCCTGTTTTAGTTGTATTACCCGGAATTGCAGCGTTTGCACTGGGAGCTGATTTGGCAAAATCTGACGAAGCTTACCCTTGGCTGCTCAGCAATATTGTGCCTGTCGGCATAAAAGGACTCGCCTTCTCAGCCATAGCGGCGGCAGCTGTTTCGGCACTTAGCTCCATCGTAAACAGTGTTTCAACGGTTTTTACCATGGATATTTATAAAGCCCACCTGAGCAAAAACACCGAAGACCAAAAGCTGGTAGTTGTTGGTCGGATAGCAGCCCTGATTGCACTGATCATTGCAACCTGTGTCGCTCCTCAGTTGAGATCGCTCGACCAGGCGTATCAATATATTCAGGAATACACTGGCTACATTTATCCGGGCGAGTTCCTGATCTTTTTCTGTGGATTATTCTGGGTACAGTCAAAAGCGAATGCTGCTGTTTGGGTTGCATTGCTCACCATTCCATTGGGAATCGTTCTCAAGGTTATAAATCCGGAACTCCCTTTCATTTTAAGGATTGGGTATGTTTTCATGATACTTACCATCGTGATGGTCGGATTAAGTTTACTGGATAAATCGCACAATACCGAGAATAAATTTAGCAATGATTTAGCCAGGCGCCAATCTGTAAAACTTGGATGGAGAATCATCGCCGTTGCGGCTTTTATTGGCGTGGTTGCAGCCTTTTTTGTTGTACCAATGCGAAACCTCGCACTTGAAGCAATCTACGTTCTGGTTGTCGGATTTATCTTAATCGGCGTCATCCTTGTCTTAAATTCAACTAAAAAGACAATGGACGTGAACGGACTTGTCATTGAAAGATCCATGTTTAAAACAACAAACACCTTCAACATAGCAGCAATTGGTATTTGCGGGATATTGGGAACCCTGTACTACCTTTTCTGGTAATTATTTTGACAAAAATGCTTCAATAAAAACATAATGGAAAAAGAATCAAATCATAACAAATCATATAAAAGCATACTGCACGAGATGACTCAAACAACACCGACTGTGCTGTGGAATGATTCCTGTGCGATTGAAGAATTAAAAAGTTCGATCGGACATGGAGCCCTTGGAGCGACCTGTAATCCGGTGATCGTCAATAGTGTCCTGAAACAGGAATGGGATATTTGGAAGATGCGAATTCCACAAATAATCCTTGAAAATCCAACCGCTACGGAAGATGAAATTGCCTGGCTGCTTATTGAAGAAATGTCAAAGAAGGCTGCAGCGCTTTTGATGCCCATATTTATCAGCGAAAAAGGCAAGAATGGACGATTGTCGATACAGACCGATCCGAGGTTCTATCGTAATGCAGAAAAGATTGTTCAGCAGGCAGTCCATTTCAACGAGCTTGCTCCGAATATCATAGTTAAGATTCCTGTAACAAAGGCCGGAGTAATAGCTATCGAAGAGGCAACTTATTTGGGTATCAGCATCAATGCAACGGTAAGTTTTACTGTTTCGCAGGCCATTGCCGTTGCAGAAGCTGTTGAACGCGGATTGGTACGTCGCGAGAAGGAAGGAAAGGATATTAGCACGATGGGGCCGGTCTGCACAATCATGGTAGGAAGGCTCGATGACTTACTGAAGGCTGTGGCAGAAAAGGAAAACATCATCGCAAACCCTGAAATTTTGGATTGGGCGGGTGTCGCTGTCATGAAGAAAGCGTACAAGATCTACCGTGAAAGAGGATATCGTTTGCGCCTGTTAAGTGCAGCCTTCAGGAACCATTATCACTGGTCGGAGTTCATTGGCGGCGATGTTGTGATTTCTCCGCCTTGGCAATGGCAGCAAAGGTATAATGGCTCAGATGTGACTGTGGAAAACAGGATGGATACGCCTGTAGATGCGAAAATCATTGCAGAACTCGAAAAGAAGTTCGTTGATTTTCGACGTGCATACGATGAAAATGGGTTGACCGTGGAGGAGTTTGACGGATTCGGGGCAACAGTAAGGACCTTGAGCCAGTTTTGTCAGGCAACCACCAATGTGATCGCATCGGTAAGGGAAATGATGCTGGTATAGATACAGATTAATGTGATAGCCGGAAAAACTATGAACAGAGATAAAACATGCCAGTTATTGGCAAAATCTTCTTCTGATAAAGAGATTTACCAAACCATTACCTCAGAGGAGGCAGGATGGAATCATCTGAATTTCACGGCCAGAACATTGAATCATGGACAAAAATGGGTTGGAGAAACCGGGAACAATGAATATCTTTTTGTCTTGCTTGGCGGGAATTTTATGGCAGAAACCTCTGCAGGAACATGGAAGACTTCAAACGGCAGAAAAGATGTTTTCAGTGGTCTGCCGCATGCATTGTACCTTCCGAAAAATACAAATTTTGAAATCACGCCTGTAGGCAATTCTCTTGACATTGCTTGCGGATGGTGTGCCGCTGAAGAGTTTTTCCCGGCTCACCTCGTAACTCCGGCTGATGTTCTGAATATGGGAATTGAATACCGCGGGGGCGATAATGCCAGCCGTCAGATTAACAGAATTTTGCCTCCGGGATCAGCATGCAGTAAGCTGGTTTGTGTTGAAGTTTATACTCCTTCAGGAAACTGGAGTTCATTTCCGGCGCATAAACATGATAGCCGAAAAACTGATCCGCTGACAGGTAAGCTTTTGGAAGCCGATCTGGAGGAAATTTATTTTTATAAAATTGACCAACCACAAGGATTTGCTATGCAGAAAGTTTACAACGATGACCGGAGTCTGAATGAAATTGCAGAGGCCCGTAACAACGACGTAGTTCTGGTTACTGAAGGCTATCACCCTGTCGTTGCTGGTCATGGATACCATGTGTATTATCTTAATTTTCTGGCAGGAAGTGACCAGAGTCTGGCCAGTTCGGATGATCCCGATCACAAATGGATTTATGGAACCTGGAAAGGAATGGATCCGCGAATTCCCATGGTGACTATCGACATGAACAGGGAATTGTGAAAATAAGTTAGAAGTACTAAAAAATAAAGTGCATCAAAATGACAACAATTAAATTAACCGTTGGACAGGCCGTAGTGAAGTTTCTTAAAAACCAGTATGTGGAACGCGACGGTTTTAAAAGTCCATTCTTTGCGGGATGTCTGGGAATTTTCGGTCATGGCATTGTTGCCGGTGTGGGCGAAGGTTTGATGGAAGACACCAATTTCAGATACATCATGACCAAAAATGAGCAAGCTTCGGTTCATGTCGCGATTGCTTATGCCAAAATGAAAAACCGGATGGGAACCTTTGCCTGCATCTCGTCTATCGGACCGGGAGCAACCAACATGGTTACCGGTGCCGCCTGCGCAACCATAAACCGCCTTCCGGTATTGCTCATTCCGGGCGATATTTTTGCCCGCCGCAATGTTGCTCCTGTTTTGCAGCAACTCGAGTCATCCACGTCACAGGATATTTCAGTAAACGACTGTTTTAAACCGGTCTCCAAATATTGGGATCGCATCAACCGGGCCGAACAATTAATTACTTCTTTACCCGAAGTGATGCGCGTTCTTACTTCTCCTTCTGAAACCGGTGCGGTTACACTGGCCTTGCCACAGGATGTTCAGGCTGAAGCTTTTGATTTTCCTGAAGAATTGTTCCGTAAACGGGTTTGGAGAATTCAGCGCCCGAGACCTGATTTGGATTTGTTGAAAGAAGCTGTCCAATGGATAAAAGCCTCGAAAAAACCGGTTATTGTTGCCGGAGGTGGAGTAATCTACAGCGAAGCCACTGAAGCGTTGGCCAGCTTGGTTCAGAAAACCCGGATACCGGTAACCGAAACTTTTGCCGGCAAAGGATCGTTGCCGTACAATCACCCTTCAAATTTGGGGGCTGTGGGTGTAACCGGAACTCCGGGAGCCAATGAATATACCGAACAGGCTGATTTGGTGATCGGCATCGGAACCCGATACAGCGATTTCACTACAGCATCAAAAACAGCGTTCCAAAATCCAAATGTCAAATTCATCAACATCAATATTGCCGAATTCGATTCGCACAAACACAGTGCCTTGCCATTGATAGCCGATGCCAGAGTTTGTCTGGAAGAACTGACCGAATTACTTGCAGGCTATCGGGTTGCCGATGAATATCATTCGCGTGTTTTAATTCTGAATCAGGAATGGGACAAAATGGTTACCGAATTTTATGCGGTTTCCGGAGAAACTCCAGTTCATCAGCGCGAGGTTGTTGGTGCGGTAAACGATTTTTCCGGCCCGCGTGATGTGGTTTTGTGTGCTGCCGGAAGTTTACCCGGTGATCTTCATAAACTATGGAGAACGCTCGACAACAAAGGATTTCATCTTGAATACGGCTATTCTACCATGGGGTATGAATGTGCTGCAGGTATGGGAGCCAAAATGGCCTGTCCAGACCGTGAAATTTATGTGATGGTGGGAGATGGCAATTACCTGATGATGAACAGTGAGATTGTTACCTCAATTCAGGAAGGTGTGAAATTCATCATCATTCTGCTAAACAACAATGGTTTTGCAAGTATCGGTGGTCTTTCTCAATCCATCGGTTCGGAGCGTTTCGGAACTAAATACCGCTATCGCGAAGAAGAAACCGGACTTTTAAGCGGCGATGTTCTTCCTGTCGATTATGCGCAAAATGCCCGAAGTCTTGGCGCTTATGTGATTGAAGCCCAAAACATCGATTCGCTGAAAGCTGCTCTGGCAGAAGCTAAAAAGCAGAATAAGACTACGGTAATTACCATCGAAACCAGCCTGACGAAAGGAGTACCCGGATATGCCTGGTGGGAAGTTGCCATAGCCGAGGTTTCGGAAGTCGATACGGTAAAAGAAGCCTATTCCGATTATTTGGAGAAAAAGAAAAAACAAAGGTATTACTTGTAAATCATACAGATAACAAGACTTTATACAAAAAATATGACAACAATTCTGCGAAATTATATCAACGGACAGTGGGTTGAAAGTAAAGGAAAGGATCTACTGAATGTTATTAATCCGGCCACGGGGAAGTCAATCATTAAAGTTCCGGCAGGCAGCGCCATCGATATTGAAGAGGCTGCCAAGGCTGCTTCCGAAGCTTGGCCGGCATGGAGAAATACACCGGCAACCCAGCGTGTACAGTATTTGTATAGCATGAAACAAATTCTGGAAAAGCACACTGATGAAATAGCTGCAATTTGCACCAAAGAGTGTGGTAAAACTTTTGCCGAATCAAAAGCCGAAATAGTCAGGGCTGTCGAAAATATCGAAGTTGCCTGTGGTATTCCAACACTCATGCAAAGTGTTTTTTCTGAAGATATTGCCACTGGTGTCGATGAGTTTGTTATTCGGCAACCTTTGGGAGTGGGGGCATGCATTTCTCCGTTCAATTTCCCGATCATGATCCCGTTTTGGTTCATGCCATATGCCATCGCATGTGGAAATACCTACATCGTAAAACCTTCGGAAAAAGTGCCAATGACCATGACACGGATTTTCGAATTGTTCGAAAGCATCGGTTTGCCAAAAGGTGTCCTGAATATGGTTCACGGTGGCAGAGATACAGTTGATGCTATCCTGAAAAATCCGCTCATTCCGGCAATCAGCTTTGTCGGATCAACTGCGGTAGCCAAATATGTTTATCAAACCGGAGCTGCAAACGGAAAAAGAGTTCAGGCGCAGGGTGGCGCAAAAAATGCAGTCGTCGTAATGCCCGATGCTGACGTGGAAACAACAGTCCGTATTATCGCCGACAGTGCTTTCGGATGTGCCGGTCAGCGTTGCCTTGCAGCTTCAGTTTTAGTGATTGTTGGCGATGCTGCTGAAAAAATCACCCCAAAACTCATCAAACTGGCTCAGTCGAAAAAGACCGGAAACGGGATGACTCCTGATGTCGATATGGGACCAGTGATTACCATGGAAAGCATGGAAAGAATCCGCAAAATCATTGAGACGGGAATCGAAGATGGGGTGAAGCTTTTATTGGATGGAAGAGAAGTCAAAGTTACCGGATTTGAAGATGGATTCTTTATCGGGCCTACAATTCTTGGAAATGTGAGTGCCGAAAGTGAAGTTTATCAAACTGAAATATTTGGACCTGTTCTGAGTGTCATCAATGTCAAAACCCTTGATGAGGCCATTGAGCTGATCAACAAAAACCGGTATGGAAACTCAGCCTGTATTTTTACCCGAAGCGGCGCTGCGGCACGAAAATTCCGTCATGAAACGCTAGCCGGAAATATCGGCGTAAACATTGGCGTAGCTGCTCCGATGGCATTTTTCCCTTTCAGCGGCTGGAAAGAAAGCTTCTTCGGAGATCTGCACGGACAGTCATCTCACGCAGTTGAATTCTATACCCAGACCAAAGTTGTTATCGAACGATGGAATGAAGAATGGACCAGAAAATTCTAAACCGATCATCATGCTAAAACATAAACCGATATGATAAAAATAGCTAATGCCCCATGTTCATGGGGAGTACTCGAATTTGATCTTGGCGGCAAAGCTGCCGGTTTTGAACAGGTCCTTGACGAAATCCGTGAAACCGGATATGAAGGATCAGAACTTGGCGATTGGGGCTTCATGCCTGCCGTTCCTTCTGAATTAAAGCACGAACTTGACAAACGCAAGCTTGCGATGGTCGGCGCTTTTGTTCCGGTATTTCTGAAAGATCGTTCCAAACATGCTGCAGGTGCCGAACTTGCTGTAAAAACAGCTAGGCTGATGGCTGATGCCGGATATCCCGAAGCATTTATTGTTCTGGCCGACGACAACGGAAGTGTGCCGGAACGTACTCTGAATGCCGGAAGAGTTTCAGCAAAAATAGGATTGACCAGTGAAGAATGGCAAATATTTGCTGAAGGAGCAAATTTTGTTGCTGCTAAAGTGAAAGCAGAAACCGGACTTCGAACTGTATTTCATCATCATTGTGCCGGTTATGTCGAAACTCCGTCTGAAGTTGACCAATTGATGGCCTTGACAGATCCGGCATTGGTCGGTCTGGTGCTTGATATGGGGCATTTTCAGTTTGGTGGAGGCGACCCGCTGGCAGCCTTGAAAAAACATCAGGCACGAATCTGGCACATTCATTTTAAAGATTGTCATCCCGAAATTGCAGCAAAGTCAGCCCTCGAAGGTTGGGATTATTTTCAATCGGTCGGAAACGGAGTTTTCTGCGAACTGGGTAAAGGTGGAGTAAATTTTCCGGCGATTGTTGAAGAACTGACCCGGCAAAATTACAGCGGATGGATAGTTGTTGAACAGGATGTTTTGCCCGGAATGGGAAATCCAAAAGTTTGTGCACAGAAAAATCGTGAATACATTAAATCGCTTGGCCTGTAAGTGATTTTTCAAATCATTATAAAAACTGAAAAATGAAGAAATTAAAACTTGGAGTAATCGGAACAGGACGAATTGGTAAAGTTCATATTGCCACCTTGGTTCAAAGTGTTCCGCAGGCAGAAGTCGTTGCCATTGCCGATATTAATCCGGATGCTGCAAATGAAGTGGCCAAAGCTTTTGGGATCAGCAACGTATTCGACAATTATTCGGAAGTAATTAACCATCCCGAAGTTGATGCAGTGGTGATTTGTTCGCCAACCGACACGCATGCCCAATATATTGTGGCAGCTGCGAAAGCAGGGAAACACATTTTCTGCGAAAAACCTGTTGATCTGTCACTTGAAGTCATTCAGGATGCACTTGATGCAGTTGCGAAAGCAGGTGTTAAATTAATGGTAGGTTTTAACCGTCGTTTTGATCCCAATTTTTCAAAACTGAAACAGTTGGTCGGGGACGATAAAATCGGTAATCCGCACATTCTGAAAATTACTTCCCGCGATCCGGCGCCACCACCGGCCGAATACAGCGCGGTTTCAGGCGGAATGTTTATGGACATGACCATTCATGATTTTGATATGGCCCGGTACATCGTAGGGAGCGAAGTCACTGAAGTTTATACCAATGCTACCGTTTTGGTCGATCCTGAAATTGGCAAAGCCGGTGATGTGGATACAGCAATTATCACGCTGACTTTTGCCAATGGTGCCATTGGAGTAATTGATAATAGCCGCAAAGCCGTTTATGGTTACGACCAGCGGGTCGAAATATTTGGATCAAAAGGAATGGCATGCGCGGATAACAATTATCCGGAAAACCACCGCTATTATGCTGCTGACGGTGTTCATAGTTCATTACCGCTGAATTTCTTCATGGACAGGTATCTCGAAGCTTACGCCAATGAGATGAAAATATTCTGTGATTCGGTGGTCAATGATTTGCCTCTTCCGGTTTCTGGGATCGATGGTTTAAAATCGGTTGCAATTGCACTGGCAGCCAAAAAATCATACCTCGAAAATCGAAAAGTACTAATATCCGAGATCTTAAAACCAGTTCAGGAATAATCCTGAACCCGGGTTTTGAAAGATTATACTATACGATCAATTTAACTATTTAATTTTTACAACTAATTTTTAAATTATGAAATGGAAATCTATTATTAAAAAGAAGACTGCCCTTCTACTGATTATTGGGGCTGTTGTATTCTCTCCCGGATTGCATGCCAATGCACTTCAAGGGCAAAATGATTCCGGAATCCAAAGTAATGTCCCACTGAAGATTGCGGGAAAGGTTACTGATTCAAAAGGTGAGGCAATTCCGGGCGTAAATGTTATCGTGAAAGGTACTAACATTGGAATTGTTACCGATTCGAAAGGCCAGTTTACTATTGAAGTCCGCGATAATAAAGCAATATTGGCATTTTCCTTTGTAGGTATGAAAACGCAGGAAATAACTGTTGGAAATCAAACTTTACTAACGGTTGTTCTTACCGAAGATGCCGTTGGAATTGATGAAGTAGTTGCCATTGGTTATGGTACACAAAAGAAAGCCGATCTGACTGGTTCTGTTGCTACTATAGCATCTGAAAAACTGACTCAGGGGATTAACCAATCGGTAAGCCACGCTTTGCAAGGTCAGGTATCTGGAGTTACAGTTATTCAGAATTCCGGTGAACCTGGTGGAGGCGTAGAAATAAGAATCAGAGGTGCAGGCTCAATCAATGATAATAGCCCACTGTATGTTGTGGATGGAATAATTGGAGGAATAAATAATCTTAATCCGTCTGATATTGAAAGTATGACCGTGCTTAAAGATGCTGCTTCTGCTGCAATATATGGTTCCCGTGGTGCTAACGGAGTTATTATTGTGACGACTAAAAAAGGAAAAAAGAACCAGAAAACTTCAGTTTCTTTTAATACCAGCCAAGGTGTACAGCAAGCATGGAAGATGCCAACATCATTATCTGCTGAAGATAGAAATATGATACACAAAGAAGCTTTGACCAATGATGGCACTGCTACCAGCGAATCAATCTGGAACTATTATAATGATCCGAAAAATGCAGTTACCAGAACTGATTGGTTTAAAGAGGTATTGAAACCTGCCTATATTTCAAACACAGACTTTAGCATTCAGGGTGGCGGTGAAAGTTCAAATTACCTGTTCAGTCTGGGATATCTGAACAACAACGGTATTGTTACCGGAACAAACTACAAAAGATATAACGTAAGGTTTAACAGCCAGCACGAGATTGCCAAAAACTTAACTTTTGGAGAAAATTTCTCGGTGGTTGTTAATGAGCAAAAAGGTGCCGATACGCGTGGAGGGTACGATGGAGTATTGAGCTCAGCTCTTTTCAATATGCGCAATACCCCAGTATGGGTCGACCAAGCCAATCTGATTTATGGGACTCCTTCAGGAGACTTTCCAAATCCAGTTGCGTCTCTGAATAGTCGGGATATGTCTCAGAAAAACAATGGATTTGGCGGAAACGCATATCTGGAATATAAATTTTTGAATTTCCTTACTCTGAAAACAGATTTAGGATACAATTGGGGATCAGGGAAAAATAAGAACTTCAAATCAATTGCAATTGGCGGAGGCCGCGGTTTGGATCAGAATAGTTTGAACGAAAATTACAGTACCTCTCAAACCTGGGTATGGAATAATACTCTAGCATTCGATAAACGTTTTGACAAACATCATTTGGCTGTACTTGCCGGGATGTCAATGGAATCAGGCATCTATGAATGGCTGGCTTCCGGAACTGCCAAGAATTTCAGTAACGAAAGCCCTGCATTGCGCTATTTTAACAATGGTGGAACCTTCCCCGATCACGTGACAGGAAGTGCCGATGATTATGCCTTACAAAGCTATTTTGGACGGGCAAGCTATGAGTTTTCAGACAAATATCTGTTTGCTGCCAATATTCGGGCAGATGGTTCTTCTAAATTTCCTTCTGATAAACGATGGGGAGTGTTTCCTTCCTTTTCAGGTGGTTGGAGAATTTCCAATGAGGATTTTTTCAGTGGTTTAACCAACACTATTTCAGATTTAAAACTAAGAGCAAGTTGGGGTCAGTTGGGAAATGACAAAATTCCCAATTACCAGTATTACAGTACAGTAAGCACTGTTGAATCACCAACGCTTGGTGGAAATTCATTCACAGCGGTGGCTCAGAACCGATATGCCAATCCAAATATTCAATGGGAAGTTACTACCCAGACTGACCTTGGAATTGATGCAAGTTTTCTGAATAACCGCCTTTCTTTGACAGCTGATTATTTTGATAAGGAAACAACTAACATTTTGGTTCAGGTACCCTTGGTTTCATCGCTGGGCGTTGGAACCGCTCCTTACCAGAACTCCGGACAAGTTTCAAACAAAGGTTATGAACTTGGAATTACCTACCGAAACATGGACAATGAATTTAAATATTCAGTTACCGCAAATGTTTCACACGTTGCCAATAAGTTAGTAACATTTGGTGTTGCCGGCGATAAGGAAATATTCGCTGCAAACTACAAAAATGTCTATGTTGGAAGAATTGCTGAAGGTCAACCTTTAGGGCACTTTTATGTACTCAATGCATTAGGCCTTTTTCAGGACCAAAGTGAGATTGATAATTACAAAAATGCCTCCGGAAATAAAATTCAACCCTATGCTGTTCCGGGTGATGTCAAATTTGAAGACCGGAACAAAGATGGTGTAATTGGAGCCAACGACCGTTTCAATGCTGGGAGCAGCTTCCCGGCCCTTACTGCTTCTCTGAATTTTAATGCAGATTATAAAGGATTTGACATGAGTATGTTATGGGATGGAACTCAGGGAAATATGATTTTTAACGGATTAAAGTTAGGCGGAGTATTTATGCAGGGAACCGGGTACAACAATAGTCCTGAAATACTTGATCGCTGGACTCCTCAGAACAAAAGCACAACGGTTCCAAGAGTTACAATCAACGATTTGAACAGTAATAAAACCTACAGTACGCTCTATCTTGAAGATGGTAGTTATGCACGTTTGAAATACCTGACTTTTGGTTATACTTTTGATAAAAATGTCACAGGAGAAAAGATTTCCAAGCTCCGGGTATATCTAACCTTTCAGAATTTGATTACCATAACCAAGTACACAGGATTTGATCCTGAAATTGGTGCAAACGGTGATTTCAACAACAATATTTATGGTGTTGACCAAGGTGCATATCCTCAGGCAAGATCCTATATGCTTGGCATTAATTTTAACTTTTAATCTTTCACAATATGAATATCATGAAGAAATACATTCAAATCACAGTGATGGCAGTAGTTCTGGCATCTTGTGGAAAAGAATTTCTGAATAAGGAACCTCATGAATTTACCGATGCAGTATTTTGGAAAACTGCAGATCAGGCTGAATCAGCTTTAGCTGGGGTTTATACACCGCTTCAGGGTGAAGAAGGCCTTGGTGGTGAGGAATGGTGCAGTATAGAATCGTTCAGCGATAATGCATACATGAATGATAATTATTCAGATTATATCGCTATGTCAGAATTCCGCGCACTTCAAAACAACGAAGGTGATCTTAGCCGCAATAGTTATGTGCAGTATTATCAGGCCATCAAAAGAGCAACAGATGTTTTGACCAATGTACCAACCATTACAATGGATGCCGCGCAGCAAAAAAGAATTTTAGGTGAAGCCAATTTCTTACTGGCCTTCTCTTATTATCAATTGGCTGCCCGTTATGGAGGTCTTCCTATTTATAATTCAACAGATCCTTCAGCCGCACTTACAAGAAAAACAGAAGCAGAAACCTGGGCTGTTATTGAAACTGGGCTTAAAAATGCGACCACTCAACTCGAATGGGCACATCAGGAGGGTCGTCCAGGTTTGGGCGCTGCCTGGGGTATGCTTGCAAAAGTTTATGCCCATGAAGGTAAATGGAGCGAAGCCAAAACAGCTGCAGAAACAGTAATCAGCTCGGGTAATCACAGCTTGTTTGCAAACTATGCACAATTGTTCACTATTGAACATGAAAACGAAAGTGAAATTCTCTGGGGACTTGGCGCCCGATTTGGCTCCTATCCAATCACACCAATCCTGATGTTGCCAAATGATGTTTGGGGTGGAAAGCATCCTGATGCTGTTGGTGCCGGATGGAGATTGGTGAGTGCAACTGAAGCAATTTACAATGCATATCAGCCCGGCGATCTCAGAAAAGCAGCCAGTGTTGCGAAGAAAGGTGTTGATATCGTAACTTTTAATGGAACAACTGATACAATTGTGGCTCCGAATAATCAATCTCCAGTGGTGTGCATTAAATACATGTCACCATACGCAGCTGCGTACACCGATTGGGCGGCAGGATTAAATGTACCGGCTTTGAGATATGCCGATATTTTATTAATCGATGCTGAGGCGATCATGAATCTTAACGGAGGAGGACCAGGTAACAGGACTACCGGTGTTTCTGCTGCAGCAGTTCCGTTTAATCTGGTTCGTCAGCGTGCAGGACTCGCCCCGATTTCTGCTCCAACATTCAATAATTTGATGTATGAACGCAGGATGGAGCTAGCCTTCGAAGGTGGCGACCGTCACTTTGATCTCGTACGCTGGGGACTTGCAGCTGAAGTATATAATGCACTTTCTGCTGAAGGAACATACAAACCAAAACGTACTTTTATCGCTGCAACGCATCGCTTGCTGCCTTATCCTCAGGGTGAAATTGATAACAGTAACGGTTCAATAACCCAAAATCCGGGTTATGCAGGCAAATAATAGTTGATCTGTTAAAACTTAATACGCTCTTTCCGTGAATCTTTCATAGGGAAGAGCGTATTTTCTTTTCAACGAAAGAAATACCAGTAAATTATTTTAGAAAACAACATTTGGTAATTATCCTGAATCTTTCAGAAGATCAACTATCTTCTGTTTATTGATGCATTTCAAAGACTTATCGTTTCCCGGGATTAATCAACTTATAAACCATAAAAACTATAAGGGTATGGCTTGAAAACTGTATGGAAAAATAGCTTCAGAAGTCAGGAAATATTATTCGCTCCATTCAAATGATTAGGCTAATACCACATGATAATTGAGCTCATTACTGCCGTGTTATAAGCTTTAAAAGTAATTATTATGAGCTTAAAATGGTATATTTTGAAACGAAATTGTTAAGCATATTAAGTTGCAACTTCCATCTATTAGGGGAGCCATACAGGACAAGAGGTCAGTTTCGACTTCTTGTCTTTTTTTTTGTCCCTCTGCAAACCTTGCCGGCATTGAGTAAAACCTGAACGGGTGTTGTGTATTCGTAGGTTGCAACTTTTGATTTCTCCAAAACGTTTTTTTCGAAATGATGCAACTTAATATCTTCTTTCTGGTGTTCCCATCCGATTTCCTGTAATACGACACCAGGTTTTCCAACATAGGAACCGTGTGTTTAATGTATTCCTTGAACGGGGACTTATCGGCTTTTAGGTCTTTCAATTTGCAACATAGTCCTACCTGGTCTTTTTCAACACGTTGTTTCATCGTTTGGAATTCTTGAGGTGAGATATGACTATCGATTAACTGATTTTGGTGTTTGAACTTTACGAATCGGTTGTATCAGGGCTGGGGCGAGTTTGCCCAGACTGACGGGAACAAATGGCCTGCTTACACCATTCCGGTAGGCGCCTGTTTTGCAGGTAACTGGTCTGCAACCAGTCCGGTAGGGAAGAATGAAGTTCAGTTTTCGGCTTCCGATATGTTCCGGTAGACCGTCCTGGAAGCGGGTGCCAATACTTTTGGCGGCGGAGTTGCATGGGCAACCGGTCCTTATGCCGGGAAAGGCTGGGGAACAGGGGTATTGGATACGCTGGTTAAAGTCGGGCAATTGATTGAACCCATTGCCAGCTCCATCAAACAAACGCAGCCAGGCACTTCCTTTCCGACAGTTTCTGGAAAAACGATCAACGATTTAAGTTGGGGAGTAGCCACCCGCTCACTGGACAATAAACTTGAATATATTCATGTACTTAAAGCCCCGAAAGGCAAAATACTAATACTTCCGGTTCCTGAAGATGGCAAGTTGTTTGGATCGGCATCGCTGTTGAGAAACAGGAAAAAAGTAACTTTGAAACAAACAGGGAAAGGGGTGGAACTCACCTTGTCTGAGGATGAAGATTGGGATCCTTTCAATACAGTTATTCAGCTAACCGTTTCCGGGATGATACCTGTGAAATCGAAGTCCTGTTGGATCAATGATACTGAATTCGATATTTCATATGAAGGCCGGGGCTGGGATTACAGCCGCTGGGAGCGGAAGCATGGCGATTACGATAACGACGTGCATGTAACAGCAGTGAAAGGCGATGCGCTACTCTTTCCTTTTACCGGAACCGGAATTGAATACATTGGCAGTCTGAGCAGCGATCAGGGCAAGTGCGATATCTTCCTGGATGGTATTTTTCAAACAACCGTTGATGGTTTTGCAGCCAGGTTACCAGGCACAAAAAGTACTTTTCAGTAAAACCGGGTTAAATAATGGTAAACATCTTCTGAAGATTATGAATTCGGGCACGAAGTCCTTAGTTTTGGATGCAATAAAAATTTATAAATAAACCGAAAGCTATGAAATGTACATTCACCTTTCTTTTTTTGTTTGGGCTGCTTTCCAGCTTCATCTATGGGCAGAATTCCGGCACGAATGCTTTGATTCTAACTATTAAGATGAAAAAAGACTTTAGACTGATACTTTTCGCGTGTGTGTTGTTTTTGTCCATTTCTGCTACAGCCCAAACATCATCAAAAACATCCGATAATCTCGAATCCCGTTTCCTGAATCCCCCAACTTCGGTTAAGCCTTACGTTTGGTGGCACTGGATGGGTTCCAATTTTTCAAAAGCTGGAATTACCAAAGATTTGGAAGCCATGAAAGCCGAAGGAATTGGTGGTGCAACCATTTTTAATCTGGCTTCTGCTGTTCAGGAATCACACGCTCCAACGCTCAATAATCCCTGGCCGGAGCAAACTTATCGCAGTGCGGCTTACTGGGAAGCAATCCGGTTTGCTGCGTCAGAAGCACAACGTCTGGGTCTTGAAATCGGGCTTCATAACACCGTTGGCTATTCAACAACCGGCGGACCGTGGATTGATGAGGAACGTAGCATGCAACGTTTGGTTTGGAGCGACACGCTAATTTCAGGAGGAACGGAACTTAACCTGAAGTTAAAAGCTCCAACGTTAATTGCCGACGAAGGCTGGGGAAAAACGGGAAGGAAGATTTCATTTTATAAAGACATCGTGGTTCTGGCAGTTCCTGCTGAAAAAAAAGAGATTGCCACAGCTGAAGTGCTGAACCTGACTTCGCACTATGATGCCGGGAGCGGATTGAAATGGAATGGCCCTTCAGGGAAATGGATTATTTACTGCATTGGGCATGCCTCCACCGGAAGGCCGCCACATCCGGTTCCCGACGATGTTTTGGGGAAAGTGCTTGAAGCAGATAAAATGAGCGCCGAACAAAGTGCATTTCACTGGAAGGCGGTGCTCGAACCGTTCAAAGAGAATTTGAGCGAATACCTGGGCAAATCGTTTAAGCATATGTTGATTGACAGTTACGAAGCCGGAAATCAAAACTGGACGCCTGGTTTTCGTGAAGAATTTATCAAACGTAAAGGATACGATCCGATTCCCTGGCTGGCTTCGTTTAGCCTGACGGTTGGAGCGGAAAATGACAGCAAAGACCGCAGGATTGTGGGAAGCGATGAGCAGACCGCTCGTTTTGACTGGGATTATCGGGATGTGATCGACCAGTTATTTTATAAAAATGGCTGGAATATTGGAAAGAAAATGCTGAACGATGCCAAGCTCAATCTTCAAATGGAACCTTATGGCGGGCCGTTTAATACCCCGCAAGGTGTAGCGTTGGCTGATCTTCCGATGGCCGAATTCTGGACTGCCGGAATTGGTGGCATTTACAGCGCAGTTCCTGCATCGGCAAGGGCAGCAGGAAAGACAGTTGTTGGAGCCGAAGCTTTTACAGGACGGCCTGAGGTGAGCCAGTTTACCGAAGATCCTGCTTTCCTGAAGCCATCAGCCGACGAAGTATTTGCCAGTGGAATCAACCGCATGGTTCTGCATCACTGGGTTCATCAGCCATTCGACGAACGCTATCAACCGGGAATGGGAATGGGTTGGTGGGGCACTCATTTCGGGCGAAACCAAACCTGGTTCGAACCCGGCAAAGCTTTCTTTACCTACCTGGCACGTTGTCAGGCGCTTCTACAATATGGCGAGCAGCCGGCCGATTACTTATGCGTGGAAAAAGAGGTGGATTTTTCTGATCTGATTTCGGTGGCTGATTTTATAAGCGGAAAGATAACTGTTAAAAACGGGAAAATTGTTTTGCCATCGGGAAGAACATACCCATTTATTGTCTTTTCGGGAGATGGTATCATGTTGCCTGAAGTTACACGAAAAATTAAACAGTTGGTTTCGGAAGGTGCGACAATTGTTTCAGCCAAACCTGCCAAATCCCCCAGCTTGAAGGACTTTCCGAAATGTGATGTGGAACTGAAACGACTAACTGATGAAGTCTGGGGAACCAGCACCTCGAACAGATACAAAAAGGGATTCGTCTTCACCAAATTGGAAGATGCAATTAAGAAAGCTGGCCTGACCGCCGATTTTCAGATTGAAAACGCGGCAAGCCCAGCCAATATAAAAATAGCTCACCGTCATGCTGCCGATGCCGATATTTATTTCTTGTCGAATCAATCGGATAAAGCGCAGTCTATTTCGGTTTCGTTCCGGATTTCAGGAAAGCAACCCGAATTGTGGCAGGCCGAAGATGGCAGCATCTCCGATGCGCCGGTCTGGAGCGATAAGAATGGACGTACAACAGTCAGTCTGAATCTGAAAGGAATCCAATCGGTATTTGTGGTTTTTCGGAAAGCTGCTTCAAAGGCTGATCATCTTGTTTCAGCTTCTGAAAAGAATCTGAACACCAACTGGGATATTCTCACGGGCAAAAGCGGATCGCATGTTTTGTGTACTTCCGAAGCTGTTTCAGTAGAGCTTGTTTATGCTTCAGGAAAACAAAAAACAGTACATGCCAAACCGAATGTTCCGGTTGAATTGTCCGGCTCATGGAAAGTTGCCTTTGCTCCAAAAACGGATCAGAAGTTTGAGCTGGTATTCCCTGAATTGATCGATTTCAGCAAGCACAGCAACACTTCGGTTAATTATTTCGCAGGAACAGCGACTTACAGCAAAAAAATAACGATTGATGCAGCTTCGATGAAAGCAGGAACAATTCTCGATTTGGGTGAAATGAACGACATTGCCGAAGTGCGGGTTAACGGGAAAAGTGCAGGTGTAGTATGGTACCCGCCTTATCGGACCGACATTACCGGTTTGCTTGTTACAGGTGAAAACGATCTCGAAATTCTTGTAACTACCAATTGGGCCAACCGCCTTATTGGTGATGAGCAGGAAACTGCCGATTTTGAGTGGGGCAACGACCGTGGCGAAAAAATGGGGCGCGCCATGCTGGCGTATCCCGATTGGTTTATAAAAAATCAACCACGTCCATCACAAGGCCGTAAAACATTTTCCATTTGGTATTATTACCGGAAAGATAGTCCGCTGAAACCGGCAGGATTGGTTGGGCCGGTGCGAATGGTAATACAATCGGTCATTAAATTGTAACCATTGTGGATGGAACAAAATCATTTTAATGGAAAAATAAATAACTTAATCTCTAAGTATCAGATCTATTATGATTACTCAAAACCAGTTTAAACGGCTTTTTGCGACAGTGGCAATTTCCTTAACTTTTTTATTTTCGTATAGTCAACATCATGAAAACAATATCCCTAAATCCTACAATGTGGTTTGGGATTCACCATCCAAAGATGCCCTTGACGCCATGCCCTTATCTGGCAGAAAAGGAGCCGGTGCCAATGTATGGGTGCAGGATGGCTCCATCTGGCTTTATCTAGCGCACAATGGCGCTTACGACGAAGAAGCGCGTCTCTTAAAGCTTGGGTGCGTCCGCCTTACGCCAAAAGATACTAAGCTTGGTGGAACTGGTTTTCGCCAGGAGCTCGACCTGGCTTCCGGCACAATATTAATCTCTCAAGGCGACTTTAAGGCATCTCTTTGGTTTGCAGGTGAAACGCTGATTTTCGAATCGGAGTCCGGCAAACCTCAACACTTTGATGTTGCTTTCGGTAGCTGGCGCAATCAACACCGCGACAGTCTGAGGTTGGACATGTTTCGTTTTGTTAGCGTCAATCCCGACAACATCACTAAAGGAAAGGATGGTTTTAGCTGGTTTCACCGAAATGCTGATTTTGGTGTGAATGTTGTGAACCTGGCCAAACAGCAGGGAATTCCTGCTGAAGCGGTTCATGATATTACTACAAATCGCATTTTCGGAGGGACAATCGCAATTGATAAAGGTATTTCAACGCCTGTTGAATCAGATATTGAATGGCAATTTTGGAAAGGCAAAGCCTGGACAGGAAAAACAGTTAAAAGTAAAAAGCAGGTAATTGCCATTCGCATCGGTTCAACTATGGATGGTAACACTAATCAGTGGAAGTCCGAAGCAAAATCAATGCTTTCCCCTGAAGCTTTAAAAAATGCAAGGGAGGATGAATTAAAACGCTGGAAAGAATTTTGGTTCCGATCAAATATCATGATTAATCCCGATGCCAAACCGGACGATACGGGATGGCTCATTGGGCGCAATTATCAGTTATTCCGTTACATGCTCGCCTGTAACAGAGATGGTGAATTGCCGTTGCTCTTCAATGGTGGAATTTTTACAGTTGACAATATTCCCGGACGTATTACCGGGAACAACAATGACGAATTGCCCATTTCACAGGCAGGAACGTCAACACCAGATTTCCGGCGTTGGATGTTCTGCTCTTTTATGTCGCAAAACCAACGATGGCTGGGATGGCCGACTCTTGCTTGTGGCGATAAGGATATGCTGGAGCCATCTCTGGCATTTTACCGTGACCGTTCTGTTACAGCAACGGCCCGCGCCGGAATTCAGGGTGCAGAAGGTGTGGTTTATGTTGAGCCGCTGGATGTCTGGGGATTGTGCAGTGCCGGTGTAGCCCCGCTTCCAAATGGTTTGTGCGGAGCAGAGCATCTGACCTATCACTTTTCCATGATGCTCGAACATGCATGGATGGCTTTACATGCTCATAATGTTTTGGGAATTCCTATTACCGGGGATCTGCACTGGATCGAAGGCACTGTTAAATTCTACGATAGCTTCTATCGAAATCAAACTAAAAAAACCACTGGAAAAGAATTGGGTGAAGATGGTAAGCTGGTCATTTATCCATCATGCGGACTCGAATTTGCAGGCGGTGCCACTAATCCTATTGAAGTGGTTTGCGGACTCAAACGTATTACTGCAGGATTGCTTGCCTTGCCTGACCTTTCGGCGAAGTCGCGCATAAATTTAGAACGCATCCAAAATACCTTGCCCGATATTCCTACCGGAATGCGCAATGGCCGTTTGTCCATACTACCAGCTAAAACGTTGGAGCGTGAATACAACAAGTGGGAACCTATTGAAATGTATGCTTACTGGCCTTACCGGATGGTAGGCGTAACTAAGCCCGGAACCATGCAACTGGCTCGCGATACCTGGGAAACCATTCCTGCCGACCGCGCCCGTCTTTGCAAGCAGGATTATTCCTGGATGGCTAATGTTATAAATATGGCCGCACTCGCATGGCCCGATTCCGCAAAGGCAAGGGCAATATACAAAATGGCCAATATAAAAGCTCCACAAGCACGCTTCCCAGCTTTCTTCGGTCCGGGGCACGACTGGCTGCCCGACCATAACTGGGGCGGTTCAGGAATGGTTGGCTTGCAGGAAATGCTCATGGCTGCTGATCCTTACGGTGATGGAAAGATTTACCTTTTGCCAGCCTGGCCTAAAGAGTGGGACGTGGATTTTAAACTTCACACGCCACAGCAAACAACGGTTGAGGTGAGTGTACGAAAAGGGAAAGTTGTTTTACTGAAAATTTTTCCTGAATCACGGCAAAAAGATATAGTAATTAGCCCAGCTTTTATGGAATGACCTGATTCATATCAATTAACATTATCTTTAACCAGAAGAAAATTCTTTAATTATAGTATAAAATGAACAAGAGATTAGTACTAAATAAAGCCCTTTTAATTGTAGGTTTCATCTTTTTGATGATAGTTTCTTCCTTCCGGCTATCTGCACAGGATTATCAAACAAAATACAAGACGAAGGGTAAAAACATAGTGGGGCAAAACACCGGACGATACAACAACCGGCCCCTGTACATCAACAATACCGATGCATTTATTCTAGCCGGGGATCAGCCCATTGCCCGGTTAGTAAAAGACCAATATCTCTACGGAACCTTTATGCTGGCGATAGAACGCGGGGGTAAAGCGAAATGGCTACAGCAATGCGGGCAGATTACTTCCGGTTATAGTGCAGGCCAAATGACATGGACGATTACCGATAAAGAATTTCCAGGGCTTCAGGTAACTTTGGATATTTTGCCAATGGCTGCAACTACCGGAATGGCCATCCGTGCTACCGCCATAGGTGCGCAAAAGGGAGACAAGCTAATCTGGACTTTTGGCGGCGCTCAATGGCGCAAAGACCAGAACCTGTCCTGGAAACTCGATGTGATGGGACAGCCCGAACTGCTGACATGGGGTTTTGTTCCTGAGGAGTGTAAAAATAATTCGGTTGAAATCAAAGATAAAAGCTTTTTTGTTCGTCTTCCTGATGCTGGCACAACAGCCAATACACTTTTTAATGTTGCTGGTAGTTGCAGCTCCCCAACGCAGGTAAACATGGGTGAAGCTTCCGGCTGGAATAATGCAACTTCGTTCGCCAAATCAAAATCACTTGGGTTACCACTCTTGAATGGATCGGTTGTACTTGAAATTGGGGAAACGATCTATTGGGCTTTTGAAGCTTTTGATAAGGTTGACAATCCTAATTTATCGCATGTAAATGATCCTGAAAAAGCGTTTGCTGAAGGATTAAAACGTGTTGAATCTTTTCAAAACAGATTAAAAATAAATACTCCTGATCCATTTTTGAATGCAATAGCACAAGCCTCTGTAGCTGCTGTGGATGGAACCTGGTATCCACCGGTTTTTGTGCATGGCGCTTTGCAGTGGAACATGAGGTTCCCTGGTTGGCGCACCATTTTTGGCGGAACGATGTATGGCTGGCATGACCGGGTGAGAGACGAAGCACAATTCTACACTGAATCACAGATTAAAGAGTCGGATAAAAAGGAAGCCAAAGCTGATCCTGCGCTACTCCTTACCGGGCAGCATCCCGATTCCCGGTTCTATGGCGTTGGGCGTATCAATAAGGATCAGAACTTTTACGATATGCAGACACAGTTTTTCGATCAGATTGTAGAAGAATATCGCTGGACTGCCGATCCTGACTTAGTGAAATTTTTTCGCGAAGCGCTTGAATTGCATTTAATCTGGATTCGCGACTGTTTCGATCCGGATGGAGACGGGGTTTACGAAAGTTATCTGAATACCTGGCCCACCGATTCGCAGTGGTACAATGGTGGAGGATCGGCTGAAGAAACTTCGTACGCGTACCGGGGCCATCTGGCTGCCAGGGATATGGCCCGCAATGCCGGGGATGCAGAAACTGAAAAATATCATGCCCAAATGCTGGAAAAGATTAAAAAAGGGTTTTTCGATAAACTGTGGATTTCAAAAAAAGGACATTCCGGTGCTTATCGCGAACAAGGCGGACACGAACGTTTACACCAGGATCCCTGGCTTTATAGTATCTTTCTACCCGTTGATGCTGGTCTTACCACCCCTGTACAATCTATCGAATCGGTGTATTACAGCGAGTGGGCTTTGCAAAATGACCGTATGTCCTCCGGAGGAAGGCAGGTATGGACTTCGAACTGGATTCCTGCCATCTGGTCTGTCCGTGAGTTGTGGCCCGGCGACAATTACCACCTGGCGCTTAGTTATTTTCAGGCAGGTCTGCCCAACGACGGCTATGATATATTCCGCGGCACTTTTATGCGCACTGCTTTTGACCATCTTTCTCCGGGAAACCTTGGAGGTATTCAGGGCGGGGTTGATTTTGGCGATTGCGTGCATACTTTTGCCCGTACACTGGTTTCGGGACTTTTCGGTTACCATCCCGATTATCCGAATGGGAAAGTGCAATTAGCTCCTCAGTTTCCAACCGAATGGAACAACGCTTCTATCGAACTGCCTGATGTTAAAATAGCTTTTGAACGAAAGGGGAATAAAAACAGCTACACCGTTGCACTGGCCCGGAAAGCGAAACTTGAACTGCTTTTACCCATACAATGCAACGAGATTGCAACTGTTACGGTAAACGGTAAAAATGTAAAATGGGAGTTGCTCCCAGCCGTTGGACAAAGCCTGGTTAAAATTGAACTTCCTGAATCGGATAAAGCCGAAGTGGTTATCGAAACAGGAAAAACCTTGCCTTATTATGTCCCGGTGGCTCTGGAAGGGAATATCGGAGATGTTCTGAAAATTCAGGCAAAGGATGCCCGGATTATTTCCGTTAACGATCCTCAAAGTGTACTTGGTGAGGTTAAGCTGGAAAATGGAATACTTACCACTAAGCTGACCAATAATAAAGGGTTTCACACCATAGTAACCCAAACGACATCTGGCAAAGCGCCTCAAATGAGGGTGTTCCGTATCAAAATAAACGATCCGGTGGGTGATGCCAGAGAAGCAGCCCGTTATGTAAATGAAATACCGAAAAATGCAAACTGGGAAAATATCAGCGTAAGTTCGCTGTTTAACGCGGATGTTACCACCATCTATCAGCAGCAATATTTAACGCCCCGTCCAAACACTGTTTCAGTGCGTCTGGGAACCGATGGATATTCGCCCTGGACATTTCCTTACTGGAAGAGTCTTCCCCCTGCTATAAAAATGGATAAAGTAAAGAGTTTGCTTGTTGGTGAAAACCGCTTGGTTACTCCACAAGGAGTTCCTTTTAGCTGGAAAGCTGGTTCAAATAACATCGCATTTACCTCCATGTGGGATAATTATCCACACAAGATTAATTTTCCTGTCAACAAAAGCGGTGATGTCGTTTATTTCCTTGTCTGCGGTTCGACCAATGTGATGCAGTGCCAAATTGCCAATGCAGTTATCAGCTTAAATTACTCAGATGGATTAACAGATTCATTAGAACTTATTCCGCCAGTAAATTACTGGAATTTAAGCACTATTGACTCTCGTGCCACCGCGCCCGGCCAAGGTAGTCGCACAGATTATACTTCGGAAATTGACAGGTTTTGCATGCCGGCAAAATTTCCGGAAACAGTGCGATTGGGAGAAAATTGTCGTGCCATGCTGCTCAACCTGAAAATACGTAAAAATGTGGAACTGAAAAGCGTTACCCTTGAAACCCTTTCGCAGGAAGTGGTTGTGGGATTGATGGGAATTACAATAATGAAGTAAAATTATCCTAATATGAAGAAATGCTATTTAACTGTTATTACTTTTTTTCTGTATCTTGCTTTACATGCACAAGTCTGGCAATCCCAATGGCTCTCAGCCGTTGAGAGCAAAAACGACACCAACATCTGGCAAGTGTTTCGTAAAAATATCAATCTGACAGCAACGCCCCAAAAGGCAACAGCCCGGATAGCTGTCGATTCGAAATACTGGTTGTGGATTAATGGCGAATTGGTTGTTTACGAAGGAGGACTGAAACGTGGTCCCGATCCCAACGACACCTATTTTGATGTGGTGGATGTTAGCCGATTCCTGAAAAAAGGGACCAACACCCTTGCCATTTTATCGTGTTACTGGGGCAAAGACGGATATTCGCACAAGAACAGCGGCAAAGCCGGATTAGTAGCCGAAATCAATGCCGATGGAAAAATTTTTGTTACCGACCAAAGCTGGAAAGCCTTGCGCCATTCGGCTTATGGAACCACTGGCGATCCGCATCCCAATTACCGGATGCCCGACGACAACATTCATTTCGATGCAAGGAAAGATATCGGCAACTGGATAGCTTCTGATTACGACGATTCATCCTGGCGTTACGCCATCGCCTTGGGCACGCCACCTTCCGCCCCATGGAACCAACTCGTTGAACGGCCCATCCCGCTTTGGAAAGTGGAAGAGCTAACCAAATATGAGAATGATGCCCAACTGCCGAAAATCAGCGATGGCAAACCCATTATCGCTAATTTACCCCGAAACATTACCATTTCGCCTTATCTGAAGATAAAAGCTCCGGCTGGATTGACCATCGACATGCGCACCGACAATTACAAAGGAGGCAGCGAATACAACTACCGCTCGGAATATGTAACCAAAGAAGGCGTTCAGGAGTTCGAGAGCCTGGCTTACCTGAACGGCCACTGGATGATTTACAGCATTCCCGCAGGAGTAGAAATACTGGAACTTCGCTACCGCGAAACGCGCTACAGCACTGAGTTTACGGGCAGATTCGATAGCGATGATCCTTTCCTGAACTCGTTGTGGATAAAGTGCCGCAACACGATGAACGTGAACATGCGCGATGCCATCCAAGACCCCGACCGCGAACGCGCCCAGTGGTGGGGTGATGTGGCCATATTGCTGGGAGAAATTTTGCATTCGTGCGACCTAAAAGCACATGCGCTGATAAAAAAGGCAATTCTGAACTTGGTCGACTGGCAGAAACCCGATGGGGTACTTTATTCTCCCGTTCCCTCCGGAAGCTGGGATCAGGAACTTCCCGGACAAATGCTTTCGAGTATCGGGATGCATGGATTCTGGTATTATTACCTCTATACCGGCGATTTGGCAACAATTCAACACGCCTATCCAGCCGTAAAACGCTATCTGGATTTGTGGCAGCTTGGTTCCGACGGACTTCTGGTTCACCGCAGTGGTGGCTGGGACTGGGGTGACTGGGGCGATAACATTGACCGTCCGGTGATGGACAACGCCCTGCTATATCAGGCGCTCGAATCTGCTATCAATATGGCAAAGCTTACCGGAAATGAGGCAGATATTCCCCATTACGAAAGCATGAGGAAGAGCATCAGTGCCAACTATAACCGCATTTTATGGACAGGCAGCGAATATCGTTCGCCGGGCTATACCGGTATTACCGATGATCGTGGGCATGGACTGGCCGTTTTGGTTGGTCTGGCCAAACCAGAACAATATCCGGCTATTAAAAAAGTTTTCACCCAATTCTTCAATGCCAGTCCCTACATGGAAAAATACATCCTCGAATCCATTTTCCGGATGGGAGATCCCAATGCGGCATTGACCCGCATGAAGTCGCGCTATCAGAAAATGGTGGAGAGCCCGCTGTCAACACTTTGGGAAGGGTGGGGCATCGGTGCTGAAGGTTATGGAGGTGGCAGCTACAACCATGGTTGGTCGGGAGGTCCGCTTACGTTGTTGATGGAATACGTTTGTGGAATCGCGCCCCTCGAGCCCGGCTTTAGCCGGTTTCAGGTGATGCCACAGCCCGGAAGTCTGAACAGGGCATCGGCATCTTTCGAAACGGTAAAGGGAACCATCCGGTCATCGTTCCAAAAACTGCCCTCCGCAATGGAAATTAAGGTAACCATCCCGGCTTCGACCCGCGCTGTTGTTGGTGTTCCTGCTTCAGGAGTAAAAAGCATTAAACTGAACGGAATACAGGTATGGAAAGCCGGAAAGTATTTAAAGAATGCTGTCTCTTGCACCAAATTACCTGCTGACCGGATTGGCTTTGAAGTCGCTCCGGGAGAATGGAGTTTTGTAGCTGAATATTGATCAAATGAAGAAAAAATAAGTTTTACTGTTTGGCTTATGATTGTCGACTCTCAAAAGTTTTGCTCTCAAAAAATAGTTTATTGTATGTTTAGTTAGGTTTTGATTTGGTTAGATTAGTTTGCCCCTTTGCCAGCAATGGCAAGGGGTTTTTGATTATCGTATGATACGGGTTTACTAATTTCATAAAGAAACCACAAATTATCTCTCCCGAAGTCGGGGATTTCGTTTTCCTCGAAATGGGGAACTGTTTCGGAATACTTTAGCGTAACCGGCAAATTTTGCTGCCCAATGGATTTCCAGTACATTGAAAAACCTGATTAATCAATTCTTTCATTTAGATTTGAGAAAATCAAGGAGCCACAATTTCTTGCAGCTCCTGATTTGTGCCATTTTTAGAACTATCACTTGAAGATACCTTTACTTCCTTTCAGTTGAAAGGAAGCAAAACAGTTGCAAGTTCCATCCACCAGGGGAGCCATACAGGACAAGAGGTCAGTTTCGACCTCCTGTCTTTTTTTTGTCCCTCTGCAAACCTTGCTGGCATTGAGTAAAACCTGAATGGGTGTCGTGAATTCGTAGGTTGCAACTAAACTGGAGCAATAACCTTTCATGGGAAATATTATTAGTTCTAATAATCAAACTAATAGATATTATTTCAAAGATAGTTCAGCTTAAAATTTATTCTGGCGAATCATTTGGTTCATCAGGAGGGCAATCTTAGGGATGAATTGAAAAATAGTTTGTTTTGTCCACAAAATGTCCACGCGAGGACATGTATTAATAGTATAATAAACTCTAAGTTTAGTGGTTGATTAAAACTAATTTTCAAAACCTTATAGAATCGTCCAATCTAAATTTTAATAGGTATTTTCATCCGAATATAATTTGTTTTTTTTTTGCCGGATGGAACTCGCATGTGAAATATTCATCTGTGTTTGTGTTTACAGAACATGCTCGTTTCATATTTCTAATATACTATGTTTACGTGATAAATTAATCACATTAATTTATGAAACTATTTTTAACCATTTTATTATTTCTGAGTATTTCCTTAGTTAGTATTGGTCAAAAAGCAAATATTTTTCATAGTGATACAATTTATGGTGATAAATTTTATAGTGGTATATATGCCTATAACCATCATAATCATCATATCAGTCCTTACATTTATTATAGGTTTTTTTATAGAGATAATACAGAAAAATCCAAAAATATACTTATATATTCAACTATTGGATTTGGCGTTAATTCTTATGGTAAATTGAATTTTAGTGTTGGACAGGATTTGGTAATTAATGAAAAAATCTTAATTGGACCTGGAATAAGTTTTTTTGGTTATAAAGAGATAGGACAATTTTATTTACCTGAACTTCGAATTGGATATAAATTAAAAAAATATATGCTAATTGGTACTTCTTATTGGAATTATAAGAATGCTAAAGTAAGTTATGATGGTGTAAATTTTGGAATTGGTAAACAGCCAATAGTGAAATTTACTATTGGCTGTTTTAGAACATTTTAAATTAATTATAAAATCACTTTTCTCCTTCATCTTGAATTTCAATAATTAAGAAAAAGAAATAATTCCTCGAATTTAATGAAACTTGATAAGATTGATTTAGGTGAAGTTGTAAGTAGAAATTACAAATGCACAGAAAATGGCAAATTAGAGTGCACAGAAAATGGCAACAACAGTGCACAACTTTTCTATTTTCAAAAGTATGTTATTTCCTAAATTTAATTAAATAACTATTAATCAGCCAATTGATATAGGGTCTATGTTGGAAATGATTGTAGTAAGTGTAATTGTTATTCGTATCTTAAAATTTTCAGGATTCCACGAATAAAAAACGAAAAAATTAGAACTAATCACCTTGCAATTAAATTTTGGGAAATATTAATATCAGTTCAATAGGTCTAATTTCCTAAATTAAAGAATGCTACATTCTGAAGATGTTTACCTGAAAGCCCTGTCAAAATATAGTGACCTTGAAAATAAAGCATGGTTGCTGAAATACTTTGAACTTTATAAAAGCACATTACTCTGGCCTCCTGGCCTTCCACCAATCAGATGGCCTCGTATAATAAAGGGAACATTGATTGCGAAATTTCACGCTTATTATGGTGAAACACTTTCAGAATACAGCCATAAACTGGATAATGATAATAGAACGCTTGAAATTCAATAAATTGAATTAATCTGACAGATAGGAATTATTATTCACTAGATGTATTGACTTTCATAATATAAGTGTTAACTTGTTCAAACTATATTATGGAAGTAGTGTAGACACTTTTAAAACGAAATACCTAAAGTAAGACAATCTACACATGAAAATCATCAGGATATTTATTATAATCTCGATCCTTTCTCTTTCAATTGATGGAATGGCACAAAAAGCAGCTGTGCCTATAATTAATAAGATTATCAATTCCTATCTTGATACATTATTAAGACTTGATTTAAAAACCGTACTGTTAACCAAAGATTTTAAGATAGACAGTAGATTTCAAAACACACCAAATTTCAAAATATATACGGATTCTTTGCAGGGAAGATATTATGTATTGAGATATACTTTAGATGAACTCAGGAATAATTGTATAAAAGTAAAAGTTCACCTAAATGAAATTAAGATATCAAAAAATGGAGCCCAAGAAGATGCGAGTGACATTCACCCTCATGATTATTACTGGATTATGTATGATTGTGAAAAACAAGATTGGATTATTAAAAAATAATAGTTGCTATAGAGTAAATGGCTGACGGGATTGTAGCCTCGAAATCGTACCGCTCACATTTTCAAAAAATTATTCATCTGAAAATCAAATTTCACATTCAATCACGAATTAGTTAAGCTCAATAATAAAATGCTTAATTATATTTCAATCATTATAATTGATTAAAATATAATCGACTGCCATGTGCTTGTTTAGTCTTTAGTAACCTTGATAAAATTGAATCCATGATGAAATTACTGTTTTTTATTGTTGTTATATTTCTTTCCAAAGGACTAAATTCCAAGGAGATTACCAACACGGAAATTACAGCTGGAACTGGAAAAAGTATTGTTTGGGAAATGTTTAACGAAAGTCAAGAGTTGACTATTGAGCCGTTTGTGGCAATGTTAAATAATCCTGTAAATCTTTTTTTAAGTCATATCTCAAAACAGTCAGTGAACAAGAAACACTTTGTAATTACAGGCAAAATTGTGCCTGAAAATGCTGGCATGGGACAAGGTACTATTGAAATAACAAAAGACTGTCTTGAAACATCAAACATGAATATTTCTGAAAACGGCAGCTTCAAGGTCGAGCTTGAATTCGACAATGAATACAGTTTAACTTTTAAATACCCAGGGCATTTCAATAAAATTATCATTGTTTCAACTGACATACCGCAGGAAGTTGGGACACGAAATATCGATTTTCCTCCACTTCCAATAGTTGTTCAGCTTTTGAAAGTATTTAAAGAAGTTGATACTAGTTTTACCTTAAAACCTAGTGGAAAGATATTCTACAGTAAAGATATTGACAACTTCCAAATTGAAAATTACATTATAGATATTGAATTTATCGAAAAGATTGAAACGGCAAAGCCCAGTGCCACACAATAAGAAAAATAGATTCACTTTTTGGGACATGTTTGAGTTTGTTGAATTAAATACAACTTAATCTGACAGATGAAACTACATTTGGAATTGCAAACAATGAATCTTTATAGATAAAGTTGGTGGCTAAAAATACAGTCTTGAAAAAATTTCAATAGTTTTACAGATGGAAGTTCTTAGTGTAAAATATCACAAGTAGGTGTCTAATTCGAGACCAAATGGTTTCAATCGCTCTTAACTCGTAGAACTGTTAATCATACAGGACAATAGTTCATTTTCGACTTTTTTTTTGTCCCTCTGCAAACCTTGCTGGCATTGATGAGTTAGTATATTGGGGTGGAGAACTGTAGGTTATCTTCAACTTTATATCAATTGAAATTGGGTGGCCATTCGGATCAATGAAGCAGTGTTTTTAACTTCAAATTTAGCCAATAGGTTTTTCCGGTGTGTTTCTACCGTTGTTATGCTGATAAATAGTTTTACGGCAATCTCATTGTTTGTCAAACCATTGGCGATGAGCAAAAGCACTTCCTTTTCCCTTCTCGTAATAATCGGAGTTTTTGAATCTTCATTTTTTTTGACTGTTAATTCAGCTTCATTACTCAAGAATATTTTACCATTCATTACAGTTTCGATGGCATCAACCAATTCTTCACGGGTCGCATTTTTCAGCACATAGCCAGATGCCCCATTGTCAAGCATTTTCTGGATAAAGCTCTGCTGATTAAATGAACTAAGTCCCACAATATGAATGCCTTTATATTTTGCTTTTACCTCCTTGCATAAATCAATACCACTCATGTCAGGGAGGTTTATATCCATTAAGATTACCTCCGGTTGTTCTTGCTGTAAGAATGCCAGACACGAAGCTGCATTCATCGCATGCCCCATCCATTCAATGCCTTTTTGATATTGAAGCAGCGACCTGATGCCTTCAACAATCATATAGTGGTCGTCGACAATAAAGATTTTCGTTCCCATTTAAATAGTAAATTCAATTTGAACAGATGTACCATTATCCGCTTGTGAATTAATATCAAGCTTTCCCTTTAGAAAATCTACGCGATTCCTTATATTTATCCAACCCATCCCCTTTGACTGATCCAGAATGTTGGGATCAAACCCTTTACCATCATCTTCAACGGTTATGGCGAGCAAACTATCCGATTTTGTGACCTGTACTATAGCCGTTTTTGCAGAGGCATGTTTTAAGATGTTGTTAATCAATTCCTGAATAATGCGGTAGATTGTTATCGACATTGTTTGCTCGAAATCATAATCTTCTAAACCGATGGATTGGTAACTAATTTGCAAAGCGCCGCTTGAATTAATGTCATTGCAATAATCTTTCAGCGCTGTTTCCAATCCAAATCTAACCAGCGATTCCGGCATCATGTTGTGTGCCACCCGGCGCATTTCTTTGATCGAACTGTCGAGCATATCCATGCTGCGTTCAAATGTTTGCTGGTTTTGAGGCGTCATTACCAGGTTTCCTTTCATTGTTTGAAATGAATATTTAATGCCTGAAAGCATACCTCCCAAACCATCATGAAGATCCTTTGCCAACCGGCTCCGTTCCTGTTCTTCACCTTTTAAAACTGCTTCAACTGTAGTCAGTTGTCGCTCTTTTTCCAACTCTTTTATTCGTTGCCTCTGGAGTTTTCGCTTGTGCTTGTAACTTAGGTAGAAGAGTAAAAATATAACCAAAAGTGTAAGAGTGGAGCCCATTAGCGAATAATTCAGAAAAGTTCGTTTCTGAATTTGTACTTGTTGAAGAAAAATCTGTTTATCTTTTTTCTCTGACTCATATTTTCTTTCCAGTTCCGAAGTTGTTTTTATTACCTGTTCGTTCAATAAGGTGCCCTGAATAGAATCATTCTTTTTCTTTGCCCACAATGACGTGTTAAAATCACCATCACGGGCAGCTATATAGGAAAGTATGGAATAGATATTTTTTAATTCATCTTTTAACGAATCCCTTGTTGCTATTTGCAAAGCTTCTGTAATATGCTTTTTTGCTTCCGTATTATCGCCATTAAAATAGCTGGCATAAGCGATATTGTACAATGAATTGGCAAGCATTTGGTTACTTTGTAATTCTTTTGACAATCCGAATGATGTTTCTGCAACTCGCAGCATTTCCTTAAATTCTTTACGATCGGCATATGTGTTGGCCATGTACCCATAAATAGCGGCCTCTGCATATTTGTCATTCCTTATTTCGGATTCCTTAACCGCAATTTTGTAATAATACAAGGCACTGTCTGAAAGATTGAGAGAAGCATAACCCTGTCCCAATGAGGCGTACAATCTGTTTACATAGTCATAGTTTCTAGTTTTCTGATGGAAATTAAGCGACAAAAGACAGTGATCAATTGATTTTCTGAATTGATTGATGTTTAAATAAGCATTGGCCACATTATGGTGCATCGCCGCGAGTTTTTCTTTTTTGTTGAATCTTTCCGTAATCGCCAATGCCTGTAATGAATAGTCAAGCTGAGCATCAAATTGGCCCAGATACTGATAAACAATGCCGGTATTATTCAGCATATTGATTATTAAACCTGAATCTTTCAATGCTCTCGCTGCATCCAGAGCGCGATTGCTTTGCTGCATAGCCAGATTGTAATCTCCTTTGGTAAACGAAACGATAGCACTCTTTTCATTATAAAGATACAACCCCATCTTAAAATTTAGAATATCGGACAGTTGTTTGGATTGCTCCAGGTAATAAATAGCCGAGTCCTGGTTGTTGGTTTCGTAGGTATCAGCAATTTGAATCAACAGCATAACCCTGTCGGTATCTTTTGCTGATGCTGAAAGAATCTGATACAAACTATCCCGGCTTTCAGGTTGAGCATTTACTGATGCTGATGAAATAAGTATCAACGCGACAAACAGAAATCTTTTCATGAAGAAACATTTTTCGTAAAGCAAATGAACAACAAAGCAAGATCAATAAATATCCCCTTTTTCCATGATTTTTTCAAAAGTCCTCAATATCCTGTTTTCAGGGGATTGATTGGTTATCCATTAAACCGGACTTTTACCTGAACAAGCTACAAAAAAATAGAGGACAATTAATCATTGAAATAATTAAAACAAAACATCATGAAAAAGATTCTGTTCATCATCGTTCTGACTTTATCAGTAAATACATTAATTCAAGCTCAGACTCCGGTTAGTTCGAAGTATCAAAGAACTGGGTCGATCCCTTTAACACCTTCTCCTACAGCAAAAGCTTATCAAATTCAGAAACTACCTGATCTTAAGGTTGTCTCCATAAGTATTGCCAAATTAAGAAGTTCTCAGGAAGTAACTGGATTGACAAGTTACGACTTTGAAGTTACTTATACCATTAAGAATGAAGGTAATATTGCAATTGATGCAAGGTCTGTTGATATTGGTGGAACAATCGATTATGAGAATGCCACAGTGACCAGACCGATTGGCGGATGTGGTTGTAGTCTGACTTCGCTTTCAGGAGAGATAATTAATCCTGGAGCAACCTACGGAGGCTCTTACCGGTGTCATAATGTTTCTCTTGAAAACAGCAGACGTTACATTTATTCGATCAAAGTGGATCAGAATGGGAGAGTAACCGAAATAAATGAACAAAACAACATAGCTCAGATATCCATATTGTTTCAATAATGGAATAAACGCTGTAGCTACAGACTAATATATACATGCAATTAGTGCTCACTGAAAATGATGGGTCTGGTGCGCAAGTCATATTGGTGAGCTTGGAGACTATATAACTAAATATCCTGTTTTCAGGAGTTTGGTTATCTATTAAATCAGACTTTTACCTGAACAAGCTTACAAAAAAGAGGATAATTCATTGAATAACTAAAAAAAATTATCATGAAAAAGTTACTGCTAATTACTATTTTGAGTGCAATTGCAATGGGAAATCTGTATGCACAGTTTAAAACAACAAAAACCATTAAAAATACTCAAAACTTAAATCAGTCGATTCCGCCGCCACCACCGCCGCCTACAACCAACAAAACTGCAGCTCCAATATCAAATACAAATGCGCCCGCCAGTGTTTATAAATTAACCTCAGCAAGGGTTAATATCAGGACCGGAAATGACAATAAAGAGTTTCCTTCTGCCGTACGCGTTAGTATTGGAGTAAGGGGTGGAAATATGGAGTACGCCTATTTTCTACAGGAGAACCTGAAAAATGAAATGAAAAGCAACTCCAATACCGAATTTGGGTTAGAAAAATCAAAGGGATATTTGAAAGATATCACATTGGACGTTTTGCAAAATACAGGATTTCATCTGAGAATAGCTTACACTGCCAATTTTCAATTAGACGCCTGGAAAATTGAGGGTGTGTCGGCAACTATAGAGTTTAGAGACCAAAACGGCAACCTGCACCCCACTCTTGGGCAGAAAACAATAACATTTAGTAATGCAAATGGTTTCTTAAATGGCTATCCTGGAGGCTACTATATGATTTGCAATACTGATGGTTATTTTAACCCGCTATCTGCGTTTACTGAATAGTAAATTAAATCGTTCATTATGAAAAAATATCTTTTTACTGCTGTCCTTTTACTTCTAATGATTGTCACTTATAGCCAGACAAAATCTAAAGAAAAAGCACCTACTCAGAACGAAGTGCAGGACATGATGAAAGAACTGCAGAAAGCGATGGATGAAATAAGTCCGGAAGACAAGAAAGAAATGGAAGACATGGGTTTTAAGATGCCATCGACTACAAATATTCCGAATTTAACCGACGAGCAATTGCAGGCGGGTGCTGATGAATTATCAAGGATTGTTCCTGAAAGGGATTTGGCAAGGATTACAGCTATTCCAAAAGATTTAAGCGACAGTCGGATGGGAGCCTATATCACGGCGGTACAAAGCAGTGCAAGCCTCCTGCTAAAACCGGAAATTAAAAGCATGAGCGACAAAATTTACAGCTATATCAAATCAAACAGCAAGAATAGTTCAGAAGCCGGAAATATGGCTATTGGTTTATGGATGGCTGCCAAACCTGAAATTGCTATTTATACTCTGGGAAAAATTTGTGTTGACGAACCTAACAATTCAGATAACCTCAGTAACTATGCTTCCATGCTTTCCATGATGGGCGCACAACACATTGCAATCCCGATATTAAATAACCTAAACGCTAAATTTATTGGCAACAGCACTTTACTTAACAACCTGGGACAAGCCTGGTTCGGTCTTGGAGAAATAAACAAAGCTGAGAAATATTTAGACAGCACCATTCGAATATGCACATATCATCCACAGGCTAATTATACAAAATCATTTATTGAAGAAAGTAAAGGTAATACAGAAGCCGCAGTTGAAGCTGCCAGGCGAAGTATTAAACGTGGATACAGCAATGAAAAGGAAAACAGGCTTTATAAGCTGGGATATGATCTGGATAGTAAAGATATCTCATGGGATAAACCTTTGCCTCAGGATCCGCTGGGACTGGTGAAATTCGAATGGCCGGCTTTCCCTAAGTCAGTAAGCAGCAGTATCCAATTGGAAAAAGAGTGGCAAGCATTCAGTGAGGCCTGTGCAAAAGAGAATACTGCATTGGCAAGCCAACAGGAACAACTGGAGGATGCCTCGGCTTCGATTGGTGAAGCACGCGAACAAAAACTATTAAAAGCCAGTCGAACAGGACATGGCGGCTCCCCGTTTCCTCCCCTGGCTTATAAGGCATTTAAGAAGTTAAAGAATCTTGTTGACGACAGTAATGGCCGTCGTTCCATTTCAATCCAGCAGAAAACAGATGCAATAATGGCTGCAAATGATGAGGTAGAAAATTTAAGCCAGTCACTCTCGGAGAAATATAAGATATTAGATGAGCGATATTATCCTCAATTTGGCGAAGGAAAGGCCAATCCTTTTGATGTAGCATGCAGTGACTACAATGGTGCAGCAGATGGTTATTTAAATTCTGCAAATTCCTTACTGGAACAAACACAAAAAGATTATCTCGATGCTTTACGTCGCTACCTGAACGACCAGATTTATTACGGCCAGTATACCATGTGGCCCGAACAATTTGAATTGGCAAAAGTTATGGCAAAAAGAAAATGGCTGGGAGCTATCAATCAAAAGGTGATGTTCGACGACCCGAGCTATTATTGCCAGGAGAAGGAAGAGATTAAACCAGGGAAAGGCAAACTTCAGAATTTTGACGATGTAGCCTGCCAGTACAAAAGCACAATGGATTTGAAAATTATAACTTTTGAAAACAACTGTAGCCGCATGACAAGTACTTTCGATTTTATGTTTCTTAAGTATGTTAGAAAAGATGATTTTGAACGGGCAGAAAACGATACATATATCAGCAGCACTTATAAAATAAGTGCCGAAGCAGGTGAAGATAAAAAATGGGGACCGTTGAAAGTGGAAGCTAAAATTGGAGGAGGGATTGAATTTGAATTTGGACGTCAAGGCATTGAGGATGTAACGATAATCGGAGAAGTAAAGGTGGGTGCAGGAACAGGCATACTCGATGAAGACGAAGAGACTGGTTCAACAGGAATTGGTATAGCGGGGAAAGATGCATTCCCCACAACATATGAAGCAGGTGTGGAAGGCCGCATCAGTATTATCAGCGGAAAAGGCTCTGTAAGTGGAACGGGTGTACTCGAAAATATCGAAATAACAAATTGGTAAAAGCGATTAGTCCATTCAATTTAAAACCTATAAATTACATGAAAATGAAATCTTTAATTCTATTTATTATCATATTTCTTTCAATCCAATCTTTAGCACAGGATTGCACAAAAGAACTTCTGGCACAAAAACCCGGCACCTGGAAAGTGGGAATGAAAGGTTCTATTGCCGGCGTAACAGCAACTGATTTAGCAAAAGAAAAA